>QHUC01000117.1 GCA_003221045.1 Gemmatimonadota bacterium
CGACTTGCTCTTGTGCATCAGCAGCAGCAGCGGGAGCGACAGGACGAAGCAGGCGCCGAACAGGAGGAACAACTGCTCGAACGAGAGCATCATCGCTTGCCGGGTCACCTGGCCGTTCAGGACCATGAGTGCCTTGGACTCCGCCAGCGGGGCCGGCGTACCGGTCGCGACCAGTCGGGCCATGATCGCCCCGACTCGCTCGCGGGTGATTTCACTGTATTGCGTCACGTTCGCGATCAGCTCCGCCCGGTGGATCGACTGGAAGCGCTGGACCAGAGTCGCCGAGATCGCGATGCCCACGCTTCCGCCGAGCTGGCGCATCAGGTTGAAGAGCCCGGTGCCGTTCGGGATCTTGCTCATCGGCAAGTCCGCCAGGGCCAGGTTCGTGAGCGGCACGAAGATCAGGCCCAACCCGACGCCGCGGAAAATCAGCGGCCAGAAGAAATCCGACATGCCGCTGTCGGTCGTGAAGTGGGCGTGTTTCCACATCGCCAGGGCGAAGATCGCCACACCGGCCACGATCGAGAGCCGCGCGTCGAACTTTCCCGTCGTGCGTCCCATCGTCGCCATGGTGAATGCGCTGGCGAGGGCGCCCGGCAGGATCACGAAGCCCGTCTGCTCCGCCGTGAAGTTCTGGAGGGTCTGCAGGTAGACCGGCAACACGAACACCGTGGCGTACAGACAGACCCCGAGGACGCCGCCGAACACGACGCCCGTCGCGAGCTGCCGGCTCTTCAAGATTCGGAGGTCGACCACGGGATGGTCCGTCGTGAGCTCGTGCCACACGAACGCAATCAGCGACACGGCGCTGATCAACCCGTAGGCGATCACCTCACGCGAATCGAACCAGTCCAGCCGTTCCCCGCGCTCGAGCATCGTCTGGAGGGTGCCGATCCCCGCCGCGAGGAGTACCAACCCGAAATAATCGATCCGATCCGCTTTTACCTGGAACCGCGAGTTCTGGATGAAACTGAGGGAGAGAGCCAGGGCCAGCATGCCGATCGGGATGTTGATGTAGAAGATCCACGGCCAGCCGAAGGCGTCCGTGATATAGCCGCCGAGCGTCGGGCCCAAGGTTGGGCCCACCATCACGCCCACGCCGAAGATCGCCATCGCGGTGCCGTATTCCTCGCGCGGGAACTCCTCGTACAGGATCGCCTGTGAGGTGGACAGCAGCGCCCCACCCCCCAGTCCCTGGACGATGCGCGCGATCACCAGCTCGGTGAGCGTGTGCGCGTTGCCGCAAAAGAACGACGACAGGACGAACAGCGCGATGGAGCCCGCGAAGTAGCGCCGCCGCCCGAAGTACGCAGACAGCCAACCCGTGATCGGCAGGATGATCACGTTCGCGACGATGTATCCGGTCGACACCCAGGCGATCTCGTCCAGCGTGGCGCCCAGATTCCCCATCATGTGGGGGATCGCCACGTTCACGATGCTCGTGTCCAGGAGCTCGAGCACGGACGCGAGCGAAACCGTGATCGCGATGATGTACTTGTACTTGTATCGATCCGCGTCGGCGCCGAGGCCGTTGAGCGGAAGAGCAGCGGTCGCCACGGTTGGCCTACTTGGTCGTGATGGTGACGACCACGCTCATCCCGGGCCGCAACGGCCGATCGGGATCGTTCTTGCCGTCGAGCCGGACGCGCACCGGGATGCGCTGCACGACCTTGGTATAGTTGCCCGTCGCGTTGTCCGGGGGCAGGAGCGAGAACTTCGCCCCCGTGGCCGGCGAGATGCTCTCCACGTGTCCCTTGAAGTGGCGGCCGGGATAGGCGTCCACCGTGAAGTCCGCGGGGTCGCTCGGCCGTACGTCGGCGGTCTCCGTCTCCTTCAGGTTCGCGGTCACCCAGATGTCGTCGAGGGGGACTGCGGCCATCAGCGGCTGACCGGCCTGCACGAGCTGGCCGATCTCGACGGTCTTCTTGCTCACGACGCCGTTCGAGGGGGCGATGACGCGCGTGTAGGACAAGTTGAGCGCCGCCTGGTCTCGGGCCGCGCGGGCCGCGGCCACCCGGGCATCGGCGCCGACGAGGTTCGCCTGCGCAGCGGCCAGGGCCGCGTCGGCGGCACGGGCCGCCGCCTCGGCCGCGTCGAGCTGCTGCTTCGAAACGATCTCCTGGTCCGCAAGCGGCTTGATCCGCTCCAGATCGGCGTGGGCCTTCTGGGCGTTGGCCTGCGCCTGCTCCACCTGCGCCTCGGCCTGACCCACCCGGGTCCTGTTGCTCACGGCCGCGAGCGCGACGCCGAGGTCGGCGTCGGCCTGGGCCAGACGCACCCGGTAGTCACGATCGTCCAGCACCACGAGGGTATCGCCCAACTTCACCCGGTTGTTCTCGTCCACCCGAACCTCGGTCACGAAGCCGCCGACCTTGGGAAGGATCGGGATCACGTGCCCGTCCACCTGGGCGTTGTCGGTCGAGACGTGGCTCAAGCCGAAGATCCAGCGCCGCACGCCGACGCCGACAAGGGCGAGCAGGATTACGCCCATGATGAGGAACACCCTCCCGCGGCTGCTCTTCGGCTTGGCGGTCTCCGTTTCAGGCGGTTCGGGCGCGGGCCTCGAGGCCCGAGGAAGAGTCTCGCGTTCGATCGTCGTTGCCATGTCGTCATCCATCGGTGATGTCGGTTAATGAAGTGTCCGCGCCACGCCGACCGCGCGCGCCAGGGAGACCCGGGCGGTGACCGTGGCGTAACGCGCGTCGATGTCGGTGTCGCGCGCTCGGATCAGGTTCGACTGCGCATTGATGACTTCGATGTTACCGGCCACGCCCGCGCGAAACTGCTCGCGCGCCTGGGACAGCTCCTCTTCCGCCAGCCGCAGCTGCTCGGCGGCGACCAGTCGCTGCGCCTGCGCCGAGCGCAGATCGAGGAGCGCGGCGTCCACGTCGGCCGCGATCTGGCGGCGCAGGTCGGCCGCGCGCACCTGGGACTCGCGCGCGATCGCGTTCTGCTCGTCTACCCGGGCCTCGCGGCGGAACCCGTCGAGAATCGGCACGCTGACCTGGACCGTGAGGTCCCGCGTCGCGATCGAGCTCGGCACAGTCAATCCGTTCACGCCATAGTCACCGGCGACCTCGAGACGAGGCAGCCGCTCTGCCCGGAACGCGGAGCCGGTCTGCCGGGCGGCTGCGCCGCGCGCCAGCTCCGCCCGCAGATCGGGCCGGTTGGCGAGCGCCGCCGCTACTGCCGCGTCATGCTCGGCGGGCACGTCGGCGGTGCCCAGAGACGCATCCAGGGAATCCGTGAGGGTCAGAGGCGCGTTGGGTTCGAGGCCCAACGCGCGGGAGACGTCGATCTGCGCCCGGTCGAGCTGGTTCCGCGCGACGAGCAACAGCCCTTCGGCGGTGACGAGCTGCGCCTGTGCGCGCGTCAAGTCGATCGCCGGACTGACCCCCGCGGCCTTGCGCGCCTGGGCGAGGGTCACGAGCTCCGCCGCTACGCTCGAATCTGCTTGGCGCGCTGCGACCACAGCGCGCGCCCGTACCGCGCGCAGATATGCCCCCGCAGCCGTCAACGCCGAGCCCTCGACGGTCTCACCGCGCTCGGCGCGGCTGCCGTCGGCCTGCGTTCGGGCCGCGCGCACGTGCGCTACGCTCGACCAGTCGAACAGGGTCTGTCGCGCGCTGACCCGCGCATCGTAGTTGTTGAAGGCGGGCACCGGGTTCGGGAGTGCGAACTGCGGCGGGAATGGAATCCCCAGCGACTGCGTGTTGAAAGTGCGGTTCAGCCACACACCGTCGACGGACAGGGAGGGCAACAGCGCCGAGCGCGCCTGCCGCACGCGTGCGTCCGCTTCGTCGGTCCGCAAGGTCGCGACGGTCACGACCGGGGCGTCACCGGCGGCCAACCGCACGGCGTCGGCAAATGAGAGCGCGAGCCGTGCGGTGGGCGCCGGCGCCTGCGCCGTCAGGGGCGCAGCCACGAGGGACGCCACTAGGGCGAACAGTCTGGAGCTACGGCTTCGCGATACCATGTAGATACAAGTCGATGTGAGTGTTCAAGTACGCGCGGACGTCGAAGCCTTCGGGCATGCATGAGGCGAACGCCTGGCGCGCGACGGTTGCGTGCATCAGGGGCGACATCGCCAGCTTGGCGGCGAGCATCACGTCGACCGGTCGGAACTCACCGTTCTTCACGCCACGCTCGATCACGCCCGCCATGAGGCGGTGCCCTCGGGTGACGACTTCTTCGTAGTAAAAACGCGTCAGCTCGGGGAACGTCGCCGCTTCGGCCATCATGAGCTTCGGGATGCCGGCGAGCGACGTCTCCCCCACCAGGTGCCAGTACTGGCGAACCAACTGTTCCAGGAGCTCGCTGGCGCTGCCGGTGAACGATTGCGCCAGCGCCTCACCCTGCACGATGACGGGGACGATCGTCTCCCGCACGACGGCCTTGAAGAGGGCTTCCTTACTGTCGAAATACAGATACAGCGTCCCCTTGGTGACGCCCGCGCGGCGCGCGACGTCCGCGAGCTTGGTCGCCTCGTAACCCCGCTCCACGAACAGCTCGAGTGCGGCGGCCACGATCTCGCCGTGGCGCGCGTCCTTGCGGCGCTTCCAGCGCGGGCGGGACTTACGTTTCGATGTGGTCGCAGTCTGGCTCACGGAAAACCCTCGAATTTAGTTACTGAACGGTCAGTAAGTAAATCTGGTTCCGCAGGCCAGTCAAGCTCTCCGGTAAGTTACTCGGAGGTAGGTAGTAAGTTACTGCAAATCAATCAGTTGCCATAGAGGGCCCGCCGCGCTCCCGATAGAACACGATCAGCCCCGTGTTCGGCGGTGTCGCGCCCACCTGCCGCACCATGGTCACGATTTGGCCGCGATGATACGAAGAATGGTCTATGGCGTGACCGAACATCTCACGGAACGTGTGGCGGAATTCACCGCCGGTGCTCGGCCGCACGATCACTGTGTCCTCGAGGCGCAGCTCCGTGAAGCCGCTCAGGAACGCCGACCGATCGCGCTCGATCTCCTCCCACCGGTTGACAGCGGCCGCCAGCGTCGCGAGGTCCTTCCCCTGGTGAACGGCCGGCTTGGGCTCGCCCATCCAGCGGTTGAGCCACAACTGCTCCGCCCACACGATGTGACAGAGCGTCCCGTGGATGCCGCCGTGGCTGCTCTTCAGGTCGCGGAAGTACTGCTCGCCCGCGAGCGGCCCGAGGGCGGTGAAGATCCGACGGTTGGCCCAGGCGTTATAAGCGAACAGCTCGTGGACCTCGGCGACAGTCATGTACCCTTCCCTTACCGTGCCGGCGCGAGCTCTCCTTTGTCGAGCACGCTCTTCTGGACCGTCTTCCCTTCGATCTTCTGATCGTCCCCCACCAGCGAATCGCGCACCGTCGCACGCACGACGCGCACGTTACGCCCCAGGATACTGTTCGCGAGCGTACTCTCGGCCACGAAGCTGCCCCGCTCGATCGTCACGTTCGGCCCCACGGTGGCATCGTGGATCGTGACGCCATCCTCGATATAGACCGGCGGGATGATCGTGCACCGGGGGCACGGGCCCGACGGGATGCGGGCACGACCCTGCTCGAGGAGATGCTGGTTGGTCTCGAGCAGGGTGTCCACTTTGCCGCAGTCGTACCAGCCCGCCACCGGCGCCGTCAGCAGGCGCTTCCCGTGGTCCACCATGTACTGGAACGCGTCCGTGAGGTAAAACTCGCCTCCCTTACCCGGTGGCTGCTTCAACACGTGCGCGATGCCCTCGAACAGCGTCTTCCAATCCTTGACGTACTGCAATCCGATGTTCGCCAACCGAGAGACCGGCGTGCTCGGTTTCTCCACGATGCTCTTCATATAGCCTCGCGCATCGGTCACGATCACGCCGAACCGCCGGTAGTCCTCGACCTCCTTGACCCAGATGACGCCGTCCGCATCGGTGGTCTTCACGGTGCTCAGGTCCGCCTCGAACAGCGTGTCCACGAAGATGATGAGCACCGGGCGGTCGACGAAGGGCCTCGCGAGATTGATCGCGCCGGCCGTGCCGTCCAACGTCTTCTGCTCGACGAATTTCGCCTTGACGTCGTAGTGCTCATAGATGTATCGCTCTACGGTTTCTTTGAGATGTCCGGTGATGACGATCAGCTCGTCCACGTCCAGATCGCGGATCGAGTCCATCACGTAGTCCATGACGGGCCGGCCCGCCACGTGCACGAGGGGCTTCGGCACCCGATTGGTGAGCGGCAGGAGCCGAGTTCCCTTCCCCGCGAGCGGCACGATGACTTTCATCTCACACTCGCCCGTAGCGGTCCTTGAGACGCACCACGTCGTCGATCTCGGGGGTCGAGGCCTCGAGGAGGTCGGTCGCGACGACCGCCTCGAACTGATGGATCAGTTTGGGCTCGATATGGAAGGCAGCCCCTTGCCCCATGCGCTTCTCGATCAAGGTATCGCCCGTCTGGATGCGCAGGATGATCTCCCCCGAGAGTACGTAGATCGACTCGTCCTTCTTGTTGTGGTACTGGAGCGACAACACGTGCCCGGGCTCGATATGAAGGATCTTGCCGACGTAGCGGTCGGTCCGGGCCCAGATGAGCTCATGACCCCACGGCTTGTCCACGCGATAGGGGAGGTCGGTCACACCAGGCTCAGTTTGAGGGACGATGGTGTCGTCACACACGCCGTGACGCACACCCCGCACCCCACGCAGCCTTCGGGCCGAAGCACCGGCCGCCCGCCCTCGTCCATGGCGAGAGCCCTCTCTCCTACCGGGCAGGCTCGCGCGCACACCCCGCAGGCCACTCCCTGGAAGGTGATGCAGCGCTCTGAATCGAGCTCCAGGATCCCCATGTGGATCTCGCCCCAGAGGCCAGGCGGCGGCACCAAGGCCCCGGTGGCGCACGCGTGCGCGCAGGGCATGTCCTCACACACCACACAGGCCTGAATGCCCGGGTCGATGATCGGCGTGCCGGCGGCGAGGCCCGCGCCGGGCGGCGCCTTGATGATCGCGTGGACCGGGCAGACGGGTATGCAGTCCCCGCAGCGGGTGCAGGAGGCGAGGAAGCTGATCTCGTCCGCTGCCCCCGGCGGGCGGAAATACCTGCGTGGGGCGACTCGCCGCTCGGTGCGGGCGGCGAGCTCGCGGGCGAGCCGGGCGAACGCCTCGCGAAAGAATCCACGCCGATCGTTGGCGCGCGTGTCCATCAGAAGCTCGGACTCAAGCTGACCTGCCACCGGAACGCGAGCCTCCCCTCACCCAGCCGCACATCGGCCGCGTATTCGAAGCGGTTCACCACGAGAGGCAACTCGAACCGCATGGTCCACCCCAGGTCGCGCACCAGCTGGCGGGTGACGAGGCCGACCCCGCCATCGTACAGCGGCGTGTAGCCGCGACCGGGCGTCGCCGCGGCGACCGCCATGGTATCCACCAACCCGCCGTCGGCGAACCCCATGACCGCCACCTCTCGCAAGATACCCTGACCGCGCCACAGCGAACGGGTCAGCTCGAGATTGGCCGTCAGTGCCCAACGCCCGCCCAGGTCGCTCCGGAAGCCTCGCAGGTTGCCGTTGCCCGGCGCGTGATAAAAGAAGTCCGGACGGACGAACAACGCGCCGCGGCTCCGCAGGAGCGGATCGGTGAACGTCTCGTAGGGATCGGCGCCGGCGATCGGGATACGGCGCTGTGGAACCGGGACGGAGTTACCGACGTAGGCGCCGCCGAACACCCGGACACCCAAGGTGGTGCCGAGCCAGAACGGCGCACGGAGGCTCGCCTCACCGGTGAAGCGACCGAACCCCTCGACGTCGTAGCGGCTGGCCGACACGACGCCAGGTCCGGGGTTCCAGTAGACCACCCCCCCGCGGGCGGCGAGCCGAGCGCGCACCAGAGCCCCTCCGCGACGGAACGCGGTCGACACCCAGGGGCCCCCCTCGACCGTCCCGGCGTCGTCCCACTCGCGCCGGTCCACATACCCCAGGTTGGTGGTGGCCATCCACAGGGCATCGAATCCCGCATGGGGATCGGGGCCAAAGCCCAGGTGCTGGCGCAGCGAACGGTCCACCGACAGTTGGACACCGGCCCGTCCTTCGACCGCCCAGGCTGCGACACTCGTCTCGGTGCGTGGCACGACATGCCCGATCGGGTTCGACCACCGACTGTAGAAGCCGAAGCGATCGGTGGCGTCGCTCCCGGCGGCGACCGAACCGATCATGAGGCCGCGGTCGTAACGGCCCAGATAGTTCGAGCGATTACGGAGGCCGAGGGTGGCTCCCCCGAAGTCGTTGGACCAGGCGACCGGGAGCCACCCGCTCACGATTCGGTCGCGCCGGGCGGTCTCGCGGGTCGGATCGTCGAGCTTCCACTGCACGGTCCCGCGTCCCACGAAGGCGCGCTTCTCCCGGTTGTTCAACATGTCGTAGTCGTGGCTGCGCCCCCGCGGGTCGAGCATCAGCCGCTTGGGCTTTCGCGTCGTGATGAAGTCGACCCGCTCGACCGCGGGCTCGCCCGAGGCCCGGGCATAGATCGTATCCCGGTCTCCGATCTCGACCGGCATGCGCCCGTCGCCTTTGCGCTCGATGGTCACGGTCGTACGCCAGCGGCCGTCCGGGGGGGGAAGTCGTCGCCGCTCCACGCGTTTCAATCGGTAATCGATGAGCGGCGTCTCGTGGAGCCACTCGCCGAACAACCACTTCAAGTCCTGGCGCGACACCTCCTCGGCCACGGCGCGGAACGCGTCCTCGTCCACGTGCTTGAGGTTCCAGCGAGAGAAATACGTGCGCAAGATGCGCCGCATCGTCTCGTCGCCCACGACGTAGCGCAGCTGCTCGTAGAAGAGCTGCGCCTTCGAGTAGACCATCTCCTGGTAGATCACGAAGTCCCGGAAGTGCTCGCTCACCGTGGAAACCGGCTCGCTCCAGCGCTCGAGGTCGAGCCCGAGCACGTCGGGCTCGAGGGCGTCGTAGGCCGGCGGAGCGCCGTGGTGCTCGAAGAACCAGCCTTCTTGAAAGTCCGAGAACCCTTCGTCGAGCCAGCCCTCGCGCCATTCGTTGTTGGCGAGCTGGCCCATGGTGTACTGGTGGCCGGTCTCGTGCACGATCAGGCCCACGGACGCGCTGCCGTCCATGATCATCATCGGGAACTCGGTGCCGCCCCCTTCGATGCGGTGCACGTTGGTGAGCTGGGGCCACCGGTACTTTCCGTACAGGGAATCGAGCCAGGCGAGCGCCAGCGACGTGTAGCCGACCGCCTGGCCGTTCCCCCACGTGCTGCGGTCCTGCGGGAGGTAGAGGACGCGCACCACCGCGTCGCCGTAGCGCCCTTCCTCGTAGACGTATGCGGGGTTGAGGGAGAAGGCGAAGTGATGCACCTGCTCCGCGTGGAAACGGACGCATTTGCGGCCCGGAGCGACCTGGCCACACTGATGCGTGGTGCGTGGTCCGTGGTACCAGTCGCGTTGGTAGTCGATTTCGAGCGCGGGGTCGGCCTTCGCGTGTGCCCAGCCAGGGTCCCCCTCGACCGGCACACCGGTCGCGCCGATCACCTGGTCCTCCGGCAGGTCCAGCGTGACCTCGTAGGTGGCGAACTCGCCGTAGAACTCGCCGGCTGGATAGAGCGGGTGATCTTCCCAGCCGTACTTGTCGTACACGACGACCTTCGGATACCACTGCGCGAAGTCGAAGCGCCGGCCCTGACGCCCCTGGCGGCGGGGCAGGGTCGAGAGTCGCGCCTGCCAGTCGATCTCGACCACGAGCGAGTCGCCGGGCGCGAGCGGCCGCGGGAGGGCCCAGTGCGCGATCGTGGAGTCGGGGGCGTAGGGGTAGTCGGGCAGCCGGCTCTCACCCATCACCGTCGCGCGTCTGATGCGCTCGAACGCGTAGTCGGGGTCTTTGAGATGCTGGAATCGGTCGCGCTGCTCCGCCGAGTCGACCGCGGCCCAGCGGGATCCGGGGCGGAAGGCGTTCAGGTACTGGTGGACGTAGAAATCATGCAGCGCATCGGGGGAGCGGTTCACGTAGCTGATGCGCACATGCCCCGTGAGCACCCCGGAAGGCTCGTCCAGGGAAGCCGTGATGCGATACGCGACCTGTTGCTGCCAGTAGCCCGTGGTATCGCCGGCTGCGAGCAGAAAGAGGATTGGGAGCATGGAGGTGCGGAAGCTACAGCGAGCCGGGCATGATGGGGAGCCACGCTTCCCCATGGTGCCGCACGGAACGGCCTGGCGGCGCCGAGGCACGTTGTTGCATAATCACGGGGGTAGGCACTCACGGAGTTGCATCACGTCAAGCACGTTCGGTCTTACTCTTTTTCTCCTCGCCGGGAGCGCCTACCTCATCCTCATGCAACGGCTGTCGCGCTACCGGGCAGCGACCTCTAGGCCCTGGTGGCTCGAGACATGGACGAAGGGGCTAATGCCGTCTACGTATACGGACGAGGGTCATCACCTACTCAAGAGATTGCAGCCCTGGATCGTTGCCATCTTCATTCTCGAAATCGTTGGTATCGTCATTTTCGTCGCCCGCAGTTGAGAACTGTCGCTTACCAGGGGTGTCACGATGCGATTCACGCTCCCTGTCGTACTCGGGCTGCTCGGTTGCACCCATGAGGTGCCGAATTCAACTCGTTCGGTTTTTGCGCGGCGCCGCTGGCGTTCGCCGTCGTAATTGCCGTCAACGACTCGGTCACAGGGGCGTCGGTTGCCGATAGCGCCCGTGGCGTCGTTCAGGCCGGATCCTACGTCGATTCGCTTCACCTAGCTTATCCCCCACCTCGCCTCGTGGGCGGTACCCAACTCGACACGTACCAGGGCATCATTGACCGAGCAGGGTACCGTGAGTGGACGCGCAAAGATGTCGTGGTCTCACAGCGAGAAGGCCCGTGCAATACGATCGAGCCCGCACAACTCACCGCTCTGTTGCAGCGGGCAACCTGAGCCCCATCTCCGTCGTTTGAGGTACCGGTGCGCGAGACCCGCACGTCATCCGAATTGGTAGTGTCGTACCTGACGTTGCGACGCGTCATCGGCATCCTCGGCGTTGGACTCCCGTTCGTGCTGGCCATTTGGGGTTGCTTCATTCAGCACGAATTGCTGCCCACCATGAGCGACTATTACGCCTTGCGAACCCGAGACGCCTTTGTGGGGTTCCTCTTCACAATCGGCTGGTTTCTCTACACGTATCATGGCTACACGACCCAAGACAACTATGTCAGCAATGCGGCCGGCGTCCTGGCGCTGGGCGTTGCCGTGTTTCCAACCGGCGGGACAACGTTCGAGCACTGCTTGCACCTCGGCTCTGCAGCCGGCCTGTTCTTGTTGCTGGCGTACTTTTCTTACTTCCTCTTCACCAAGTCCGATCCCACCCCGACGCCGCAAAAACTGACACCCTTTGCGCTGTGGGCGTTCGGCTTCTCCTGGTTCGTCAAGGGCGAGACGCTTTGGCGCGATCCTCCAACGCCCCAGACCGCAGCAGGTGCGCAATCACGCCGGTAGCGACCCAACAAGTCGCGCACGGATAGGGCAGCCCGTGAGTGCCGAGCTGCGACACCTGGACACCCTGATCGTCCGGCCTGTCGTGCCACAGGACGCTTCTTCCTGGCTCGGCATGCGACGCGCCCTGTGGCCTGACGGCTCCGAATCGGAGCACGCCCGCGAGATCGTGGAGTTCTTCGAGGGTCGCGCCAGCGGACGCCGAGTTCACGAACGATGGCAGCGCGGCCGCCCACCGCGCGGTGGGCTTCACGGACGTCGCGCGGGTTCGCTGCTTCCGAAAGGACCTCTAGCCCTTTTCGTTCCAGCTCGTCAGCGCTCTGCCCCCGCTCCCGCTCCGGTCCCGGCCAGGTCCCTCACCTCTGTCGCAAGTGTCCGAAGCGTTCCCTGGGGAGCTCCCTGAGCGTCCCCTTCCAGCTGCGTCGCCAGCTGCAGGAGCACCTCCCGACGCTCGTTCCCTGAAAGCCGTTCCGCGCGGGCGAGTGCGGTCCGTGTAGCGGCCAGCCGATCAGGTGCCAGGCCGTTCGACCTCGCCACCTGGTCCAGGTACGCACGTGCCACCACAAAGCTCGCCGGCCACAGGAACTTCGGCTGGTCCTGCGTATTGAAATACTCGAGGTGCACCAGCTTCGCCGCGTCGATCTCGTTCTGCGAGATGAACCCGCTCGGCTTGAGCTCGAAGATGTCGAGCCCACGGGCGATCTCCGAGCTGACGATCACCCCGTTGTACCAGTAGGCCGACCAGGAGCCGCCGTCCGCCATCTTGGTCGAGTCGACCGGCCCGCGATCGAAGAACGCGATCTCCTTCGGATGCGCCGGATCGGTCCACTCGAACACGGAAATCCCACCCTGGTACCAGGCCTGGACCATGACGTCCCGTCCCGGGATCGGGATGAGCGAGCCGTTGTGGGCCACGCAGTTTTCGAACTGGGTTTGCGGCGCCGTCATCTTGTAGTAGCTCTGGAACGTCATCCGGTTGTCGGCCAGCGTGAAGATCGCGTCCGCCCCCCACTCGTGTTTGTCGGTCGCCCGGCACTTGGGCTGCCCGCCACCGCCCCACTCGTCGGAGAAGAGGAGCTTGGTCCCGTCGTTGTTGAACGTGGCGGAGTGCCAGTAAGAGAAGTTCGAGTCGGACACGGCATCCATCCGCTTGGGATTCGCCACGTCGCGAATGTCCAACAGCAGGCCGTACCCGCCGCACGCGCCGCCCGCCAAGCCGATCGCCGGGTAGACGGTGATGTCGTGGCACTGGTTGGGTCCGGGCCGCACGCCGTTCGCGGCTCCGGGCGCGGGGGCGCCCACCATGACGTCGATCATCTTCTGGATGGCTTCCCGCGTCGCGGCGCTGTCGGCCGCGGTCGGTGTTCCGTTCCCGCCGCGCGCCTTGACGACGCTGTCGAGCGTCGGCTTCGTCCATTCCGCCGGCAGGACGTACTCGATCTCACCAATCTTGGCCGTGAAGCCCCCTTTGGCCCGCCAGTCGGCCGCCGCCTTAGCCGCCGCGGCGATGTCCTCCGGTGTCTCGCCGTGCCTGGGCGGCGCGGTCAGGCCGCTGAAGATCCGCGGCGAGCTCACGATGGCCGCCTGCTCGGGGTGGGCGAGCGGCACCTTGATGACCTCGATCCGGAAGAG
>QHUC01000261.1 GCA_003221045.1 Gemmatimonadota bacterium
GGTGGCGCGGCTCCAGGAGTGGATCCGCCAGCCGTCCATCGCCGCGGAGAACCGCGGCGTCAACGAAGGCTGTGACCTCACCATGCGCCTCTTCCGGGAGGCCGGATTCGATCAGGTCACCAAGATTCCCACGGACGGACAGCCTGGCATCTTCGCGACGCTCGACGCCGGCGCGCCGCGCACGCTCGGCCTCTACTTCATGTACGACGTGAAGCAGGCCGATCCCGCGGAATGGTCGTCCCCCCCATGGGATGCCGCGCTGGTGGACCGTCCCGGGCTCGGCAAGGTGATGATGGGCCGTGGCGCCGTGAACCAGAAAGGTCCCGAGGCGACGTTCCTGGCCGCGTTGCACGCGATCCGCGGTGCCGCTCGGAAGCCTCCGGTGAACTTTGTCCTCGTCGCGGAGGGCGAGGAAGAGATCGGGTCGCCGCACTTCCCGCAGATCGTGCGCCGGCCCGAGGTGCAATCCGCCCTCCGCAAAACCCTCGGGATCTTCATGCCCTCCGCATCCCAGGGGCTGGACGGCCAGGTCACGATGTTCCTCGGCGCCAAGGGCGTGATCGAATGCGAGCTGGTGTCGAGCGGGGAGCGCTGGGGGCGCGGACCGAAGAAGGACATCCATTCGAGCAACAAGGCGCGTGTGGACAGCCCGGCGTGGCACCTCGTGGAAGCGCTCGTGACGCTCGTCTCGCCGGACGGGAACGACCCGGCGATCGACGGCTACGCCGACAAGGCGCGCCCGCTGTCGGCGAGCGAAAAGACGATGATCGCCGAAGCGGCGCGACGCCTCGACGAGAAGGTCGCCAAGCAGGAGCTGGGCGTGAATGCATGGGTGCATGACGTCGGCTGGGTCGAAGCCCTGGAGCGGCTCGTGTCGCGGCCGACGGTCAATATCGAGGGCCTCGTGGGCGGCTACACCGGTCCGGGAGGAAAGACCATCCTGCCACACCGCGCGGTTGCCAAGCTCGATCTGCGCCTCGTGCCGTACATGACGGCGGCCGAGTCGCTCGCCGCGCTCAAAGCGCACCTCGCCAAGCGGGGGTTCGGCGACATCGAGGTGAACATGACCGGGGGGTACGACCCCACCAGCACGGCCGCCGACGCGTCGCTCGTCAAGACGCAGGTCGCCGTGTACAAGCGCTCCGGGATCGACCCGGTAGTGTTGCCGCGGATCGCCGGGTCGTGGCCGGGCTACGTCTTCACCGGTGATCCGCTGCGGCTCGCCGCCGGGCATTTCGGCTTGGGTCACGGCAGCGGCGCGCACGCGCCAGACGAGTATTACATCATCGAATCCACGAACCCGGCCGTGCGGGGCATGGACGGCGCCGTGCGCTCGCACGTCGAGTATCTGTACGAGCTGGCGCGGGCGGGCTGAGAGGGAAGAGAAACACAACCGCCGAGCGCGGGGAAGCGCTCGGCGGTCGGTTCAGGCGGACAGAGACGCGTTACTGTCGCGCCTGCACCTCGAAGCTGTTGATCGGCAGCGTCGAGAAGACCGTGTCGGGCGGGATACCCGACGCGGCGCAGCCCTTCGGCCGATCAATCTTGATCTGGCTCAGCTTTCCGTAGCGGCGCATGTCGATCCAACGGTGCCCGCCTTCGTACAGCAGCGAGTAGAACCGCTGCTTCAGCAGCACGTTCAGGATCGAATCCGGGGACTGGCTGCCGAGATTAGTGATCGGATCGAGCCCGCCCGACGTCGTCCGAATGAAGTTGATGTCGTTGGCGGCCGCCGTCAGGCCGACGCCGCCCTTGTTCAGATTCGCCTCCGCCCGCAAGAGAAACAGCTCCTCGTTGCGGATGATCGGGATCGAGGAGATCGGGGTCGGATAGCGGATCCACGACAGATCCGACGAGAGACAGGCGAGCGGGAAGGGTTTGGGGCGGTTGGTGACCTTGGCGAGGAAGCGCTTGTCCAGCAGAGTCGTGCTGCCACTCTGGAGTTCGGCGCTGTCCTTGAGTAAAGGATGCGCCAGCTGGATGGCCGTCGCCGGATCCTGCGACAGATCGTTCGGGACATCCTGGTTCCCGGTGCCGTACGCGACGTAGGCGCCCACGTCCAGCGGCGCGGCGGGATCGATGAACGACTGTCCGAGGGCCGTGAGCACCGAGTCCCAGCACGCGGGGCAGCTCGTCCAGCTCGTCGCGTACGTGTTGGCGGGAAGGGCGCCAAGGCTCGCCTGATAGGCCCGGACGCGCGCCGCCAACGCGCGGTTGAACTTGAGGAACGTCGCGGGGGTGTTGAACCCCACGAAGCCCGGGCCCAAGTCGAACGGGAAGGTGCTCGCGCTCTTGAGCGAATCCCGCGCCGAATCGAGGATGGCGATGACGGCCTTGTAGGCCGAGTCGTTGCTGACGAACGGCGCCAGCGGCTTGTCGGCCGTGCGGTTCACGTCGAGCGGGATCGAATCCTCGGTATGGGCGTCGAGGATAATCAGGAACGAAAGCGCCTGCATCGTCTGCACGAACGCCCGCACCGCGTTCTTCTGCGAGTCGGGGATCTGCGCTGACCCGATGACGTTGAGGATCGTGTAACCGCT
>QHUC01000262.1 GCA_003221045.1 Gemmatimonadota bacterium
CGCGGGCGGCGCGTCCCCGAAGTGGGTGGTCTCGACCCGCACGCCGTAGGTGAGGTGCAGGCCGCTGCGCGGGTGCCAGGTGTCGCCGGCGTACACCGCCCCGCTCCAGAGAGTGCCGGCGAGCGCGAGTGGCGCGAGCGTGCGCGTGAACGACGCTGGACTGTCGGCCGCGAGCGCGGCAAGCGAGGGGTACGAGAATGTGCCGAACTGGTCCGGAACCCGGCTGTCATCGACGCGAGTGCGGTTCACATACAGGCCGAGCTTCGGCCGGTGCGTGCCTCCGCGCGACAGCCGCGACAGCTCGTCGCTCACGTCGAGCCCGTGGTCGTCGACGCGCTGCGGCATCGAGCCGTTGCCACCGAAGGCGAGCGTGGCGATCCCGTCGAGCCCGCCAGCCAGCGGAGAGGTGACGACAACGCGAGCCACCGGCACGCTGAGGAACGCGCTCCCGTCCTTGTGATCGGCCGAGAGGTAGGCGCGGAACTCGTTGATGACGGCACCACCGACGAACGACGTGAGTGACGCCATCACCCCTCCGGCCCGCTCCGAGCGCCGGGCGCCCGTGGCGGGGAGGGCGAGGGGGTTTAAATGGGAAGGCTCTTGCGTGCTCCACTGGCCGTCGAAACGCACTGTGAGGCTGTGGTAGTCCGAGAGTTGCCAGTCTAGGCGCAGCAAAGCAAAGGTGTTGCTGGTGGCCCGGTCGTCCGGCAGACCCGGCAGCGTGCCCGCGATTCCCGTCGCCCCGGCGAGGGCACGGAAGCGCGCCGCGGAATCGGGGCTCACGCCGAGCCGCCCGAGGGTTATCGGGTCGGCGCTCATGAGGGACGGCAGCGCCTGGCTGCGCCAGCGGCCCTCGAGCGCGCCGAACAGGAACAGGCGGTTCTGCACGATCGGCCCGCCAAAGCCGCCCCCTACTTGGTTCTGCGTCATCCCCTGCCCGAACGGCGAGCGGTTCAGTGTGCCCCAGGCGAGGGACCGGTCGCGCATGGTGTAGGTGAACGAGCCCTGCGGGATGTTCGTGCCGCGCCGGGTCGACGCCGCGAGCAGGCCTCCTGAGAACTGGCCGCGCGCAACGTCGTAGGTGTTCGTGATGATGCGGGTGGAGCGTACCGCGTCCTGCGGCACGCCACCCGAGCCGAAGGACATGCCGTGGGCTCAAGTTCTGTCCCAGGGAGCCCGGTCCCGAGGGGGCGGCGGCACGCGACCCTCTTTGCGCCGACACCGTGACCGCGTCGAGCGGCACGGAGGCGAGGCCGAGCTGGACGGTGGTCTCGAGTCGGTCCTCGTCACCACGACGGACGACGCTCACACGCGCCGGCGCGAAGCCGATATACCGGACGAGGAGGTCGTAGCGCCCGCCGCCATCGGCGAAGACGATCGTGAACCGCCCCCGCGCATCTGTGGTGCGCTCGAGCGATATCTGCGTCTCGCGTGACGTCGCTTGCACGGTGGCGCCGGCGAGCGGCTGACTATCGGGCCCGGTCACGGTGCCCGTGATGATGTCGGTGGTTGTGCCCCCCTGCGCCAGGCTCGCGTGCGGCGAGAGCGCCGCAGCGAGCGCGAGGAGGATGGCACGCCAACCGAGCCGGAAGCGAGGTGCTGCCACGAGGATGTGTCTCGGACCGCGGTTGAGTTACGGCGAGGGCAGGCACGAAGCGTGCCGACGCGGCGTGCAGGCTCGCCGTTGTGGGCGCTGCGTCGCCACGACGTCGCGCGGCGACTACGATCAGCGCGTCATGCGCCGTCCTCCTTCTCACGCGCCACCGTCGCGGTCGCGAAAGCCGGACGTTGGACTGCCGGTAGCCCGAGGTACGCCCGCGCGCGGTTCAGCGCGTCGTCGATATTACCGTGGACGTTCTCCTCACCAACCTCGTCGTAGAGGCCCGAGCGCTCGAGTGCCACCACAGGCTGGGCGTGCACGTCCGACAGGATCACGAGCGAGCCATCCCGGCGGCTCCGCTTTACCAGATCGCGAAGGGCGTGCAGGCCGGTCGAATCGATTGCTGGAACGTGACGCATCCGCAGGATCAGCACCTTGGGTCGCTGCGCCACACGGCCCAGCCGCTCCTTGAACGTCTCGGCCGCTCCGAAGAAGAAGGGCCCGTTGATCTCGTAAACCTCCACCCCCGGTGGTACCACGCGGCGTCCCACGGCGTTAGGATCGCGCTCGAAGTCATCCACCGGATCGTGAAACTCGTGCGTGAGCACGTTGATGTTCGTGACCTCCGCCATCCGCCGCATGAAGAGGAATGCCGCGAGCACCATGCCCACCTCGATGGCGACGGTTAGATCCCAGAGGACGGTGAGGAGAAAGGTGGTGAGCAGCACCGCTACGTCGCTCTTCGGGGCGCGGAACTCCGCGAGGAAGGTGCGCCACTCACTCATGCTGTAGGCAACGACCGTCAAGATCGCGGCCAGGGCGGCCATCGGGATCAGCCCCGCCCAACGGCCGAAGAACAGCGTAATCAGGAGAAGCGTGACCGCGTGGACCATGCCGGCCACCGGGGTCCTCCCGCCGTTCTTGACGTTCGTGGCCGTGCGCGCGATCGCGCCTGTGGCCGGAATCCCTCCGAACAACGGCGAGGCGATGTTCGCGAACCCCTGCGCCACGAGCTCCATGTTCGAGCGATGCCGCCCGCCGATCATGCCGTCGGCCACGACCGCCGAGAGGAGAGATTCGATCGCGCCAAGCAGCGCGATCGTGAACGCGGGGCCGAGCAGCCCAGGGAGTTGCGGCAGCGTGATGGTGGGCAGCGCGGGCTTCGGGAGTCCCATATTGATCACGCCGAACCGGCTGCCAATCGTCTCGACGGGCACATGGAAGAGCTGGACCGCGGCGGTCACGACGATAAGGGCGACGAACGGGCTGGGAATCCGACGATTGACGCGCGGCCATACGACGATGACCGCGAGCGTGAGCGCTGCCACGAGCACTGCCCACCCATTCACGGCTCCCAGGTGGGCGAAGAACGCCCGCCACTTGAGGACGAACTCCGCCGGCACCGGCCCCATGCGCAGCCCCAGCAGGTCCTTGACCTCGTTCGAGAAGATGATCAGCGCGATGCCGCTGGTGAACCCGATGGTGACCGGGTACGGGATGAACTTGATTGCGCCGCCGAGTCGCACGAGGCCGAAGCCCACGAGGATGACGCCCGCCAGCAAGGTCGCCGCAGCGAGCCCGTCCACGCCGTGCTTCTGCACGATCGCGTAGACGATCACGACGAACGCACCCGTGGGCCCGCCGATCTGCACGCGCGAACCGCCCAGCGCCGAGATGACGAACCCGGCGACGACCGCCGTGTACAGCCCCCGTTCGGGCGTCACACCGCTCGCGATCGCGAACGCGATGGCGAGCGGCAGGGCTACGATTCCGACAATGATCCCCGCGACCAGATCGCTCAGGAACTGGTCGCGGGTGTATCCTGGCAGTGTGGTGAAGAGCTTCGGAACCAGCCGGTCCAGATTTCCTCGCCGAAAGCGGGACGAGGGAATGTAACGCGAGCCAGCACGAGCACAGCGTTGCGCGGCTCAGCCTTTCGCATCTTGGGATGCTCAACCAGCCCACAGGAGGAAGGATGCGCACTACCGTCGTCACGACCTTGGGACTCGTCCTGGCCGCATGCTCACACGAGCGCGCAGCGGGACTGGGCCGGCAACGCGAGCAGGCGCTCGCGCCTATCGACTGGAAGCGGGTGGACCAGGAGCTCGGCAGGCCGGGGGCGATGCAGCCGGACGGCGCTTACAAGGCCGGGCTACCGCGCAGCGATCTACACGTCACCGTCTCGCGCGTAGCGGTCAAGCCTGCGCTGGCGCTCGGCTCCTGGGTCGCGTTCAAGCAGGTCAGCGATACCGACGCGATCCTCATG
>QHUC01000118.1 GCA_003221045.1 Gemmatimonadota bacterium
CCTTTGTATATAACCATATGGTTATTAACCAGCGGAGCCTCGACGCGACGTTCGCCGCGCTCGCCGATCCCACGCGGCGCGCGATCCTGGCGCGGCTCGCCTCGGGGGAGGCGTCGGTCGCGGAGCTGGCGCAGCCGTTCGCCATCAGCCAACCCGCGATCTCGAAGCACCTGAAGGTCCTCGAGCGCGCCGGCCTCGTACGGCGCGGCCGGGACGCACAGCGGCGGCCACGGCGGCTCGTGCCGCAGCCGCTCGCCGACGCCACCAAGTGGCTCGAGCGCTATCGCCGGCTGTGGGTGGGCCGATACGAGCGTCTCGACGCCCTGCTCGACCAGCTGAAAACAAAGAAAACCAAACCGGGAGATCACCGATGAAAACCGCTGAAACGTTGACCGTGACGACGCCATCGGATCGCGAGATCGTGATGACACGCGTGTTCAATGCCCCGCGCCGACTGGTGTTCGACGCGCACACGAAGCCCGAGCTCGTCAAGCGCTGGCTGTTGGGACCCCCCGGCTGGTCGATGCCCGTCTGCGAGATCGACCTGCGCGTGGGCGGCAAGTATCGCTACGTCTGGCGCCGCGACTCGGACGGGACCCAAATGGGGATGGGCGGCGTCTACCGGGAGGTCCTGGCACCCGAGCGCATCGTCACCACCGAGCGCTTCGACGAGGCCTGGTACCCGGGCGAGGGCGTCGGGACCCTCCTGCTGGTGGAGCGGGGTGGCAAGACGACGCTCACCAACACCATGCGCTACGAGTCGCGAGCAGCGCGCGACGGGGTCCTCAAGTCCGGCATGGAGAAGGGCGTGGCGGAGAGCTACGACCGGTTGGCCGAGTTGCTGGCGTCGACAACGTGAGAGACAAGGAGATGGCCGGTATGCAAAAGATCGTTCCGTTCCTCTGGTTCGACGGCAAGGCCGAGGAGGCCGCGAACTTCTATGTGTCGATCTTCAAGAATTCAAAAGTGCTCAGCGTCACGCGCTACGGGGAGGCGGGCCCGGGCCCCAAAGGGAGCGTGATGTCGGTGACCTTCCAGCTCGAGGGACAGCAGTTCTACGCCCTGAACGGCGGCCCGCAGTTCAAGTTCACGCCGGCGATCTCGCTGTTCGTGAACTGCGAGACGCAGCAGGAAGTGGACGAGCTCTGGAAAAAGCTTTCCGCGGGTGGGAGAGAAGATCAGTGCGGGTGGCTGCAGGACAAATATGGCCTCTCCTGGCAGATCATTCCCACGGCCCTGGGGAAGCTGTTGGGAGACAAGGACGCCAACAAGGCGAATCGGGCCATGCAGGCGATGCAGCAAATGAAAAAGATCGACATCAAGGGCCTGCAGCAGGCGTTCGACCGGGGCTGACCAGCGCGGCATCGACCTCGGTGCCGGCGATGAGGTTGAAGTAGTTCCGAAACACGTTCAACGCCACCGCCCCGATCACCTCGACGATTTCCTCGTCGCTGAATCCGGCGCGTCGCAGGACCTCCACTTCCGCGGGAGGCACGCGACCGCGCTCCCGCACCGCCGTGCGGGCGAAGCGGAGGGCCGTAGCGGTCTTGGTGTCACCGGCCTCGCCGCGCCGGGCGCGGTCGAAGTCGTCCTCGGTCAGACCCTCACGGCGGCCCAACGCGAGGGCGGTGGAGAGAGTGTACTCGCAGCCGTTGAGCTCCGACACGGCGACGGTGATGAGGCCGCGCAGCTTCGGCGTCATCCGCGTGTGCTCGAATGCTTCATTGAACTGCAGGTAGGCGCCGAGGATGGCGGGGGAATTGGCCATCAGGCGCAGCATGTTGGGCACGCGCTTGAGTCGCCCCTCTACGGCGTCGAACGATTGCTTAACGCTGCCAGTGGCGGCGCCGGGATCGATCGGGTTCAAGACTTGCATTCTTCATGCCTCCCGCCGGCGTCGTTCGAGAACAAGGCTGACGCTCGAGAGTGCCAACAGCACCACTTCCGGTCGCAGCACCATCAGGCTCTCCCTGGCTGGACCGTCGACTACGATCCCGAGAATGCGCGCGGCCGTGGCGACGCCGAAGATGGTCACGATGAACCACAGGCCCGTGAGGCGCCGACGTGCGGAGATCAGGCAGCCCAACGTGATGAGGGAAAATCCGAGGGGCAACGCGCCGAAGCCCACACGCATGTTGGTGACGGCCGCGGCCGACCCAAGGGAGATCTTGAACTCGGCCGCGGTGCGCACGGGATCAGCCAAGTATTTCACGGCGATCGCAGAGAAAATGACCGTCGCCGCCAGCAGCACGAAGCGGCTGAGCCAGGGCACGAAACGCCACCTGTTGTCGACTATCGCTTCTGCGTTGGTTGTCATGTGCGAACGACGCTCCACAGTGTTTCGGGGTGACGGAGCCACGCGCCGAGCCAGAGCAGCCCCAGCACGATGGCGGGTTGCAGGACTGACTGACCGTGCTGCAGGTGCGTGGCGATGGCGCCCCCCAGAAACGCCGATACGAGGAGCAGCCCTGCCGAGCGCGTTTGCCGAACCAGGAACAGCGCGGCGCTGACGAACTCGGCGATTGCGATCAAGGTCAAGCGGCCGCCGGTGAAGCCAAAGGCGCCGAGCTGGGCGGCGACCTGAGGCACGAGGGCGAACTTCGCCGCGGCGCTCGCCAATAGCACCAGGCTGCCCAATGCGATCAGCACGGTGCCGGCGACATGCCGCGTGCTGCGCGGTGATCGTTGACTCGTCCCCATGCCCTGCTCTCCTCGCGATCGGCTGGAACCGGCTAGGCCGCGCGGCGCTTACTAGTACCAGCGCGGCTCGCTTTCACATCCTGAGACAAGAGAGACAACCGGTTTGTGACAGGCGCATTCCTGCTGGACCGATCGGCGGAGGTTTTCGCGGGACTTCGCCCCCTGCTCTATTCGATTACGTACCGCATGCTCGGCAGCGCCATGGACGCGGAGGACGTGGTGCAGGACGCGTATCTCCGGTGGCAGGAAGCCTCCGACGCCGAGGTGCGCTCCCCGCGGGCCTATCTGATCACGATCGTCACGCGGCTCGCCATCAATCACCTGCACTCGGCGCGCGTGCGGCGAGAATCCTACGTCGGGCCCTGGCTGCCGGAGCCCCTCGTGACCGAGCACGTGCCGGACGCTTCGGGAGAGGTGGACCGCTCCGAATCGCTCTCGATGGCATTCCTCGTGCTGCTCGAGCGTCTGTCGCCGGTGGAACGAGCGGTCGTGCTTCTGCATGAGGTATTCGACTTCGGGTACGCCGACATCGCGCGGATCGTGAGCAAGAGCGAAGCGAACTGTCGCCAGCTCCTCGGCCGCGCGAAGAAGCGTCTCGGGGGCGTCGCCTCGGGGTCGCGGTTCGCGGCCGCGCCAGAGCATGCCGGGCGGATGCTCGAGCGCTTCAACCGAGCGACCACGACCGGCGACATGGACGGGCTGCTCGCCCTCCTGGCGGAGGACATCACGCTCTGGTCGGACGGCGGCGGCAAGGCCGCGGCCGCCCTGAACCCCATCCACGGCGCCGACCACGTGGCACGCTTTATCTTCGGCGCGCTCCGCAAGTTCGTGCCCGCGGACCACGTGGTCCGGCCGGCCGAGCTCAACGGCCAACCTGGGCTGATCTCCTACTGGAGGGGCAAGCCCCGGACCGCCCTGGCGTTCGACGTCGTGGGGGATCGGATCCAGACGATCTACATCATTGCCAATCCCGACAAGCTGAGGGCGCTGCCGGACGCGGCCATCGAACGCCCCTCCCTCACGCGCCGAGCACCTTGATGAGCTGTATCTGTCCGGCGTGGTAGACCGCGTGGCACGTGATACCAAGCACCAGATCGAACCGCTCGGCCTCGCCGAGCGGCGAGCGCAGCTGGTGCGAGCCGATTTGGGAGAGGACGGTCGCGAGCCGGCGTTGCTCCCGCTCGAGCGTCGTCACGATCGCGGACCAGGCGAGCTCACGTTCGCTCGACAGCGCAAACCAGTCGGCCCCAGGGAGCGGGAACGGCTCTCCCTCGCCGCCGGCGAGCTGGTTGGCGACCGAGCGGACGCACCAGGCGTGGTGCATGGCGATCTCGGCGATGTTGTGCCGGCCCGGCCCGGGGCGACGGAATGCGGTCGCCGCGGAACCGTCGGCCAGGGCCGCCTTCAGATCGGGCCCGTGCCACGCACCCGGCCCATATCCTTCCTCCAGAACCCGCGCGAGCACGTGCGGGTCGACGTTCGCGACCTCGGTCTTGACCGTGGTTGCTGCGCTCATGGGACCTCCTCAGTATTCGCGTTGTGGATGGCACAACCGTGACCGGACCGATGGTACCGCACGATCGGGCGTCCGTCTTGGGGAAAATTGCGCTCGACGTGGAGCGCGCGTTGACGCTCCGGAAGAAGACCGGAGCGCCAGGTCGCACGATCCCCACCCCGCTCGCTCAGGGCGCGGGTTGGTCCGTCGAAGACGTGATCTGCACCTCCGGCCCAACCGACCGGCCCTTCGAGGAGCAGCACCGGTGGGTATCCGTCGCCGTCGTGGTGTCGGGGACGTTCGAGTACCGGGCGTCGGCCGCCCGTGAGCTGATGACTCCGGGCTCGCTGCTGCTGGGGAATCCTGGCCAGTTCTTCGAGTGCGGGCATGCGCACGCCGCCGGCGACCGTTGCGTCGCGTTTCGATACGCACCCGAGTGGTTCGAGCGCCTCGCGGCGGAGGCCGGCGTTCCGCGCGGGGCGCGCCGGTTTCGGGCCTCGCGCGTGCCACCGATCAAGGACTCCGCGGCTATCGTGGCGCGGGCCTCGGTGGGGGTGTCGGTGCCGGCGCGCGAGTCATGGGAGGAGATCGCCCAGCGCGTCGCGGTGGCGGCGGTGGGCCTCTCGGCGGGCGCACCCCTCCGGCCGGGCCACCCGCCTGCTGGCGCCCTGGCCCGGACGACCGACAGCGTGCGCCGCATCGAGCGGGATCCCGCAGCACCGTGGACGCTGAACCGGTTGGCCGCTGAGGCGGCGTTAAGTCCCTTCCATTATCTACGCACATTCCAGCGGGTGACGGGCGTGACGCCGCATCAGTTCATCCTGCGCGCCCGTCTGCGTGCGGCGGCTCTGCACCTCGCGGCGAATCATGCGAAGGTCGTCGACGTGGCCAGCGATGCGGGATTTCAGGACCTCTCGAATTTCAATCACTCGTTCCGCGCCGAGTTCGGTGTTGCGCCTCGCGCGTACCGGAAGGCGGTAGGCCGGCGATAGGGCGCAGTATTCCCCTTCCCTATCGGGCCCTTCCCCGCAAGGCTATCTCTCTGGAGGGGGAGGATCCACCTGTTCGAAGAGAGGAAGGGGCAAAATGGGGGCAAGGGCAAGGACTCCGGTCGTCTTCATTCACGGCCTGTGGATGCACCCCGACTCCTGGAGCAATTGGGTGGCTCTGTTCCGCGAGGCCGGGTACGACGCGATGGCGCCCGGCTGGCCGGGCGACTCAGCCACGGTCGCCGAGTCCAACGCGCACCCCGAGCGCGTCGCCAACGTGGGGATCGATGCGGCTGTCGCGCACTTCGCCACGGTCATCCGTGCGCTCGATTCCAAGCCGATCGTCGTGGGGCACTCGTTCGGGGGCTTGATCGCGCAGAAGCTGCTGGGAATGGGGCTTGCCTCGGCGGCGGTCGCGATCGCGCCCGCGCAGATGCGGGGCGTGTTGCCTCTGCCCATCGCCCAGCTGAAGAGCGCATTTCCGATTTTGGGCAATCCCCTCAACTACCGGCGCGCCGTGCCCCAGACGGCGAAGCAGTTCTATTACGGCTTCGGGAACGCGCTCTCGGAGCAAGAGTCCGATGAGCTGTTCGCCAGATATGCCATCCCGGCGCCGGGCCGGCCGCTCTTCGAGGCGGCTTTCGCCAACGTCTTCCCGAACTCGCCAGCCAAGGTGAACCGGACCGCCGACCGTGGTCCGTTGCTGATCATCGGCGGCGGTAAGGATCACACCGTGCCCGAGGTGGTGGCCCGCGCGGCCTACAACCTGTATCGCAACGCGAAGACCGTCAACGAGTACAAGGTGTTTCCGGACCGCGGCCATTCGGTCACCGTCGATCGGGGGTGGAAAGAAGTCGCCGACGCGTCGCTCGCCTGGCTCCGCGGCAAGGGGCTCTAACACACCGCCATGAAGCAGACCTGCGCACATCTCGACCAGGTTCGCGACGTGAAACCGCGCACGCCCGATGGGTGCGAGGAATGTCTGAAGATGGGCAGCTGGTGGGTGCACCTGCGCCTCTGCCTCGCCTGCGGGCACGTCGGCTGCTGTGACCAGTCGCCGAACAAGCACGCGACCAAACACTACCACGGCTCGCATCACGCGATCATCCGCAGCCTGGAGCCCGGGGAAGACTGGGGCTGGTGCTACGTGGACGAGCTCATGATGGAGCCCGCCCCGACGCCCGCACGCCGATGATGGACGACGCGTGGCCGGCCCTGCCGTTGGACGCGTGGCGGGACACCTACGCTACCCTTCACATGTGGACTCAGATCGTCGGGAAGACGCGGCTCGCGCTCGCGCCGATGGAGAACCACTGGTGGCAGGTCGCGCTCTACGTCACGCCGCGCGGCCTTACGACCTCCGCGATGCCCTACGGCATGCGTACGCTCGAGGCGGACTTCGACTTCCTCGACCACCAGCTGTACGTGCGAACGAGCGACGGCGTCACTCAGGCGGTGCCCCTGGTCCCGCAGTCGGTGGCCGATTTCTACGCGGCCTACCGGACGGCGCTCCGCTCGCTCGATGTCGACGTGCACATCATGCCCCGCCCCGTGGAGGTCGTCACGGCGATTCCCTTCGCGCAGGACCGCGAGCACGCGTCGTACGACGGGGAGGCCGCCCGCCGCTGCTGGCGCGTCCTGATGCAGGCGGATCGCGTGCTCAAGCGCTTCCGCGGCCGCTTCCTCGGCAAAGCCAGTCCCGTCCACTTCTTCTGGGGGAGCTTTGACCTCGCCGCGACCCGGTTCTCCGGGCGCCCCGCGCCCCGCCATCCGGGCGGCGCGCCCAACTGCCCCGACTACGTGATGGTCGAGGCCTACTCCCACGAGTGCGCGAGCTGCGGGTTCTGGCCGGGGAACTGGGCGGGAGGGACGGGGGGGCTCCAGGAACCCGCTTTCTACGCGTACGCGTATCCCGAGCCCGAGGGGTACGCGGATTGCCCCATCCGCCCGGACGGGGCGCAGTACAACAAGGAGATGCGCGAGTTCATCCTGCCGTACGATGCCCTGCGCCGCGCGCCCAAGCCGGACGAGGCCCTGCTCGCCTTCGTGCAATCGACCTACGAGTCGGCCGCCAACCTCGGGCACTGGGACCGCGCAGCGCTCGAGCGCCGAACCTAGTGACACTCCTCACTCCGACCGTCGGCCCTCGCGACCACGCCAGGGGACCGGCGAACGCCCCCGTGACCCTCGTCGAGTACGGCGACTTCGAGTGCCCATTCTGCGGGCGGGCCTACCCGGAGCTGAAGCGCGTCCTAAAGAAGCTCGGTCCCAAGGTCCGGTTTGTGTTCCGGCATTTTCCCCTGATCGCGGAGCACCCGCATGCCCAGCACGCCGCCGAAGTGGCCGAGGCCGCCGCCGCGCAGGGCAAGTTCTGGGAGATGCACGATCTCCTGTACGCGCATCAGGGCGCCCTCGAAGACGACGATCTGCTGGAGTACGCGCGCGAGCTGGGGCTCGACGTGCCGCTGGTGCAGCGCGAGCTGAGCGGCCACGTACACGCGGCGCGAGTGGAGGAAGACGTTGCCAGCGGCGAGCAGAGCGGCGTGACCGGCACGCCCAGATTCTTCATCAACGGCCGTCCCCACCAGGAGCCGGGCGACGCGAGGACGCTCGCGGCGGCGCTGCGGCGCACGCTTTAGCGAGGCACGCCGTACCCGCGCGCCATGCCCGTGGCCGCGAGCACCATCAACACCACCAGCCCCGCCTGGACGAAGCTGACCACGGCCATCCCGCTCGCTGCCCGCGTGTCCGGCAGCTCGCCACGCGCGACCCGCGACCGCCACCTGATCAACGTGATCATGGGCCCGATTTCCAGGGCGAGGATCACTCCGAGCAGCACCATCTTTGCCCAGAAGAAATGGTTGTGGAGATAGTAAAACGATCCCTTTTCGTAGCCCCCGAACGCGCGAATCACGCCGGTGCTGATCCATACCAGGGCAGCCACGCCCCACCAGCTGTCGGCATAAAACGCGCGGCGCAGCCCAGGCGCGTCGAGGGTGCCGCGCAGCGCGCGCCCCCGGGCCCACACCGCGCCCAGGCCGACACCCAAAGCGAGCAAGTGGAACGCGGCCAAGAGCCACCGGATGACCATCAGCCGGGCTCTTTTCGGGCCTTCCTGCCTTTCGGTTCGCGCCGCTCCCCCCCCTCCCCCTCCCCACGGTCCCCCAGCCGGGCGGCCACGACCCGGTCGCGGCCGGCGTTCTTGGCCTCGTACATCGCGGCGTCGGCGCTCGCGATGAGCTCTTCGGGCGTGTCGCCATGGGCGGGATATTCGGCCGACCCGATGCTCACCGTCATCTGGCCCCCTTCGAACGCTTCACCCGCCACCCGCGCGCGGATGCGCTCCGCGACGGTCACCGCGGTCCCGATCGGCGCCTCGATCAGCATCACCAGGAACTCCTCGCCGCCGTAGCGCGCCACGCTGTCCACCCCGCGCGTGGTCTTGCGCAGGATCTCGGCGATCTTCACGAGCGCCGCATCCCCCGCGAGATGCCCATGCGTGTCGTTGTACTGCTTGAAGCGATCCACGTCCGCGAGCAGAACGGAGAACGTGCGCCGCAACCGCCGCGACCGCTGCACCTCGTTCGCGAGCGTCCCCATGAGGTGCCGCCGGTTGTAGAGCCCGGTGAGCGCGTCGGTGACCGAGAGCCGCTCTAGCTCTCCCTGGCTGTCCCGCTCCCGGACCCGGGTCACCAGGTTCTTGAAGACCTGGGTCAGCAACCCCACTTCGCCGCCGCTGCCCACAAGGACCTCGACCGAGAGATCCCCCGCCGCCACCTTCTCCGCCACGGCCGTGAGGCGCCGCAGCGGCCGCAGGGTGACCAGTGCCAGGAGTCCCGCGAGGGCAGCGACAGCCGCGAGCGCCAGCACAAGCATCGCCACGGTCCCTCCGCCGATCCCACCGGCCTCCCGGAGCACCGCGCTCGGCATCTCCACCACCGCGGCCCAGTGGAGCGCGGGGAGACGTCGCAGGGTGGCGACTACCTCTTGCCCGTCCGCCCGCTTGTAGATCACGGACATCCCTTCCTTATCAAAGAGGGACTGCGTCGATGCGGTCGGGAGCTTGGTGCGCATCAGCTCTGCTGAGCTCTGGCCGGCCTTGAGGATCAGCCGGCCCTGATCGGTGACCATATAGACGTCGCGCGGCTGTCCCTCGCCCCCCCCCCCCCCCCCCCCCCCCCCCCCCCCCCCCCCCCCGCGGACCGGGACGGCCAGCGTGACGGCGGCCTTCGCCAGCCCCGCGTCCCAGTACGCGTCTCCGACCAGCGCTTCGCTGGTCCGAAGCCCGTTCAGCTTGTCCAGCGAGAACTGCACGCCGCTCATGCGGCCCCCGCTGCCCGCTACCACGCGACCACGCGCGTCGAGCAGCACCAGGGCGTCGCAATCCGCGGTCCGGTCGCGCACGGAGTTGAGATTGTCGCGCAGCCGGCCGAGCGCGGCGGCGGCGGCGCGCCCCTGGACTCTGGTCAAGTTCTCCGACACGGTGTACGAGCTCGCCGCCACCTGGAGGTCGTGCAGGTGCTCCTCACGCCACTGCCCGATGTCCCAGGCCGCCTCCGCGGAGAGACCCCGCAGCTCACGGGCGACCTGATCGCCGCGGGACCCGTGGCTCTGCCGCGAAGAAACGATCAGGATCGCGAGCGCGGGAAGCACGGCCGCCGCCACGGCCAGCACCAGGACTTGCCGCCTGAGGCTGTCCAAGTGCAATGCGCGCAGCCGGCGCGCGACGGCTTCCTGCCAGGGGTTGGGGGTCACGCCCAGTAGTCCTTTCGGGATGCCGCAAAATTCACGTTCCGCCGATTCCCGCAAGTCCGGGGCTGTTCCGGAAGGGTCGGCCGGGCCTGACGCGCCTTACGGGGCGACCGTCTCGGGTGTGGGGGCGCCCGTCACCCGCTCCCGCGTTACGCCCCAATAGATGGCGTAGCACGTGGCGGTGAGGGCGGCGGCCGCGAAGAACGCCGCTCCCGGCAGGTGCACCGGCGCCGTGGACGCCGAGAAGCGGCCGAACAGCTGGCTCATCAGGGGCGGTCCGAGAATGGAGCTGAGGGAAAAGAGGCTCGCCACCGCGCCCTGGAGCTCGCCCTGCGCGTCCGCGGTCACGCGGTGCGACATGAGGGCGTTGGTCGTGGGCATGACCGTCGCCCCGAAGAACCACGTCAGCAACCAGGCGAGCATCATCCAGCTCGCGGTTGCCGTCCCGTACCCGACATAGCCGACCCCAGCGATGGCGATGCCCATCAGTGCCGCCCGGCGCTCGCCCAAGCGCGGCACGAGCAGGCGCAGGAGGGTGGCCTGGCTCACCGCCATGATGAGGCCCACGAGCGCGAGGGAGCCCCCGATCCCTCGTGCCGACCAGCCGAAGCGGTACGTCGTGTAGAAAGACCAGGTCGCGGGCATCACCTGCTGCGCGAGCATCCAGAGGAGCAGTGCCCCGAGGAGCCCGAGGACCACCGGATGCCGGCGCATCTGGGTCAGTGTGCCGAGCGGGTTCGCGCGCTTCCAGTCGAAGGGTCGCCGCTGCGTGGTCGCGAGCGTCTCCGGAAGCACCAGGAAACCGTACACGAAGTTGACCAGGCTCAGGCCGGCGGCGGCGAAGAACGGCGCGCGCGGCCCCAGCCCGCCCAGCAGGCCGCCGAGCGCCGGGCCCAGAATGAATCCCAGGCCAAACGCCGCGCCGAGCACGCCGAAATTCTGCGCGCGCCGCTCTGGTGGGCTCACGTCGGCGACATAGGCGTAGGCCGGCGTGAACGACGCGCCGGCCATCCCGGAGATCGTGCGGCCGAGGAACAGCCACCCCAGCGTCGGCGCCAGGCCCATGATGAGGTAGTCCACGCCGAGCGCGCCGACGGCGTACAGCAGCACCGGACGGCGGCCGAACCTGTCGGACAGGTTCCCCAGCACCGGCGCGCAGAGAAACTGCGCGATCGCGTATACGAACGTGAGCCAGCCGCCGTAGATCGCCGCCTGGCTCACGCCCGCGCCCGTGAGGCTCATGAGCAGGGCGGGCAACACCGGGAGGATCAGCCCGAAGCCGATCACGTCGAGCAGGACGGTGATCGCGATGAAGACGAGGGCGCGGGTCATGGTGCGGCCGCTAACCTCGCCCGAGTCCGAGCGGGATGCAATGGAGCGCTGTCCAGGTGACGTTTGTCACGCCAAACGCCACGTTCCTTCTCGAGGACCGACATGGGCTGGAAGCTTTTCGGGCATGGGACGAGCCCCGCGCAGCTCCCCGCCGAGCTTCGCTCCATTCTCGCCCAGATGCAACGCGAGCGCGTGGCGTTCGAGACGCTGACCACCGGAGCGCGCGAATCCGCCCAACAGCTGAGCCAGCTTTCCCAACCGATCGCCGAAGCACAAAAGGTCGTGACCGAGCTGCAGGGCCGCGTCAAGGCGCTGGAGCGGCTCGTGCCGGTGCTCGCGACGCTCGATGAGCAGACGGAAGCCGTCTCCCGCACCCAGCGGCGCACCGAAACACAGGTGGACCACACCGCGGAAGAGCTGAAGCATCTGCGGGGGGACATCGAGCAGCTGCGCGCCAGCTTCGACGCGGCGCTGGCCCTGAAGGGGGATCTGACGAGCCTGCTCGACTCGGCGGGCGGCCTCAAGTCGCTCCGCGCGGACGCCGACACGCTCGTCGGCCAGGTGCGCGACCTCTCCAACACGTTCGAGCGCGCGCGGCAGCGGCAGGACGAGTTGAACGGCTCCGGCCAAGCGGCCGCCGCACGCCTGCAAGCGTTCGAACAGCGGCAGCAGCAGGTGCAGGGAGGCATTGCCGCGGCGCAGACGCGGGTGACCGCCCTGGAGCAGGCGCTGGCCCCTCTCGGCCAGGCCGCGGCAAATGCTGCCGAAGAGAACGCGAAGACCCTGGGTGCGCTCGAGAGCAGAGTCGCGGAGCTGCGGGCGGTGCACGACGATCTCCTCGCGCGTACACGAGAAGTGAGCACGCGTCACGACCAGGTCGCGCAGGCAGACCAGGAGCTCCGCGGCCGACTGGACGGGCTGCGAGACGAGGTGTCACGAGCCGTGAAACGCTTGGAGCTCGAGAACCAGGGCCTCGATGCCGCAGGACAGCGGATCCTCGATCTGCGAGGAGGGCTCACGGACATCGAGGCACGCTGCCGCTCGCTGGAGGAGGCCACCCGCGCCATCGGGGACGTCCAGTCGCAGGCCAACGGACTCGTGACGCAGCTCGGCGGACTCACCGAGACGGTGGCACACCTCGAGACCCACGCCGAGCAGCTCGGAAGAGTTCAGGCGGAAGCAGAACGGCTCACGCACACCGTCGCGGAGATGACGCAGCGTGTGGCGCGTCTCGAACGGGCGCAGCCGGCGGTCGACGCCGCACTGCGCGACTTCTCGAGCCTCAAGGGGACACACGAGGAAGTGAAGGAAGCGCTCGAGCGCATGCGGGTCGCCGAGGGTGAGATCGCGCGCGCACGGGAGGGGCAGGCCGGCACGAAGGCCTGGCTCGGAGAGGTGAGCAGTGCGGTCGAGTCGCTGCGTGCCGAGCTGGCGGCGGTGGAGGAAATACGGCCGACGGTCGAGTCGGTACTGAGCGACGCCGACCGGCTGTCGCAGGCCATGGCGCAGATCGAGTCGCGCCGCCAGCTGGTGGATCAGGTGAGCGCGCGGCTGTCTGAGCTCTCGACCCTGACGGAACAGGTGGACGAGCGCAGCGGCGGGCTGGTCACGCGCCTAGACGCGACCGACGAACAATTCCAGGCCCTGGTGGCGCACGCCGCGGAAGCGGCGCGCATCGAGAAGCTCGTGCCGGCCGTGGTTGGGAACGTGGAGCGCGCCGAACGGCGGATGACCCAGGTCGACGCCGCCGTGACGGCGCTCGAGACGCGGGCGCAGAGCCTCGAGGGATTCGCCGAGCAGACCCGGGCGTTAGGACACGAGCTGCAGCGGCACCAGGCAACCCTCGATTCCGCGACCGAGCATCTCGAGCGGGCATCACAGCTGCGGGCGGAGGCGGCGACGATCGCGCAGCAGCTCGAAGAGCGCGCCGGCCAGCTGAGCGGTGCCCTCACCGGGGCGAACGACCGCACCGTCGCCCTGACGAAGACGCTCGACGACCTGGAGAGCCGTGCGGGCAATCTGCGGTTCGTCCAGAAGCGCATGGCCCAGTTCGAGGAGCGACTCGCCAAGTGGCATGCGACCGAGGAGCAGCTGATGCGGGCGCTGGAGCAGGCCGCGCAGCGTCAGGCGACCGTGGACGCGCTTCGGGCCGACCTGTACCGCCTGTTCGAGGTGGCGCAGCACACCGTGGACAACGTGCGCGCGATCGGCGGCGCCAAGGAACAGGTCACCGAGACCCGGGCTCTGGAGGAGCGGCTCGCCCGAGTGGAAGCTCTGCTCGCCGGCACCGGCGTCGAGCGCCCACAGGGAGGTGGCGCGACTCCTCGAGTGGTGAAGAGCGCCTGAACCGGCTACCCACCCGGGAACTTCACGATCGACGGCCCCGTTCTCAGTATCGTCAGGTCACGGGGAATCTCCAGGAGACACGATGTCCATCCGGCCGATCAAGTCCATCGTACAGTCACAGCCGACCATCGAGGGTGCGGGCGTGAAGCTGCGCCGAGCGTTCGGCTTCGGAAAGACGAGCGAGTTCGATCCCTTCCTCTTGCTCGACGACTTTCGCAACGAGCACCCTGAGGATTACCTCGCGGGATTCCCGTGGCACCCCCATCGGGGAATCGAGACGATCACGTACGTCCTGAGCGGGACCGTGCAGCACGGCGACAGTCTGGGGAACCGCGGCTCACTTGGCTCCGGGGACGTCCAATGGATGACGGCGGGCTCGGGGATTCTCCACCAGGAGATGCCGCGCGGCGACGAGCGCGGCCGGATGCACGGATTCCAGCTCTGGGCCAATCTTCCCCGGTCGCTCAAGATGACCGATCCGCGCTACCAGGACATCCTGGGGAAGGACATCCCGGAAGTCGTGGACGACGACGGCACGCGGGTGCGGGTGGTCGCCGGAAGCTTCTGGGGCAAGACCGGTCCTGTCGAAGGGATTGCCGCCGAGCCGCGCTATCTCGACGTGTGGGTGCCACCGGGTGTGCGCAAGACCTTGCCCGTCGAGTCGTCGCGCCACGCGTTCGCCTACGTGTTCGAGGGGAGCGGGACCTTCCGGGACGCCTCGGCGCCCCGCGGCGTCCTCACGGAACGGGTTGGGGAAGGGGGCGGCGACGCCCTGGTGCGGGACGAGAGCGGCAACCGGTCCCTCATCCTGTTCGACTCGGGCGACGAGATCACGGTCCGGGCCGGCGACCAGGGGATCCGGTTCCTGCTCGTCTCGGGCCGGCCGCTCGAGGAGCCGGTCGCGTGGGCCGGACCGATCGTGATGAATACCGAGGCGGAGCTCAAGCGGGCCTACGTCGAGCTGCGCGACGGAACGTTCATCAAGCACCCCTGACGAATGCCCTGACGAACCTTCGAGCGTCCACCCGTCACGGCGAGCCAGCGCCGCCGCATCGCCGTCAGATCATCGAGCTGCTGGCGCAGCCTTGCGACGTCGGCATCCACCAGCTGGATCCGCCAGTCGATGTACTGCTCCGCCTGGTCCGGCGTCCAGTCCGCCGGACCGGTAAAGATCAGGCGCTCCTTGGCAGCGCTGTCCTGCCTGACTTGCACCTGCAGCTCCTGCCCTTCGAGCACGTCCACTTTCTCCAGCACATCAATCACCTTGCGGCCCATCAGGTCCAGCTTCCGGCCCATGCGGTCCTCCTCCTACCAGCGGTGCGAACGGGTTTCCTCTAGGGCGCGTTGAGATTGCTATGTAATCTATATGTGTTATAATATTTGACAGTGTATCATTTATCTACTTGTTATAATATCTACCATTGGGTCTCACCGCAAGGAGGGGGAATGCCTCGGTATCGGGGTCGGGTCGTCCGCTACCGTCGTAGGGGTTTGCTGCGTTTACGGTTGCGCCAACTGCTGGAAACACGGAAGCTGTCACCGTACGCGCTCAGCAAGTTCACGGGCCTCAGCCTGAACACCATCTACCGGCTCACGAGACCGAGCGGGCGCTTCCGCCTCATCCGGGCCGATACGATCGAGCGCCTCTGTGGGGCGCTGCGGGTGAAGCCAAGCGAGCTATTTGACTACCAGAAGCCGTCCTGAGTAGAGTCGGTCTCGTGAGACCTGCCCTGGCGCTCGCGGGAGCCCACGAGGCGATCGAGGCGGCGCGGGACGAGCTGAGCTAGACTACGGCGGCGACCCCCGAGAGGTGAACATGCACCTCACATTCCCCGCGCTGCTGCAATTCTCGGACGTCGGCCTACTGCTCTTGCGTCTCATGGTCGCCGTCGTGTTCCTGGATAGCGGATGGAACCACCTCAAGAACCCCGTCGAGCGGGCGACGAGCATCGGAGCCAGTCCCCGCTTCACGGTGTTTCTCGGCACCGCGGAGGTAGCCGGGAGCATCGGGGTGGCGCTCGGCATCCTGACGCAGCTCGCCGCGACCGGCCTCGTCTTGATCATGCTCGGCGCCATCCAGAAGAAAATTTTCGTCTGGAAGACTGGCTTCTGGGGTGGCCGAGCCTACGGCTGGCACTACGACCTGATGCTGGTCGTGATGAATCTCGTCATCATCACGACCGGCGGCGGGAAGCTCGTTCTACTCTAGGAGGATCGGATGCGCCACCGCGTCTCGGTCGTCGCCGCGCTGTTACTCGCCGCTCACGCGTCGGCGCAGCAACCGTCGCAGCCCGCCTTCACCTTCCAGGAGGTGATGATCCCGGTGCGTGACGGCGTGCATCTGCAGACCGTGATCCTCACGCCCACCGACAAGACCGGCCCGCTGCCGATCCTGTTTCGGCGCACGCCGTATGGCGTGCCGGACGGACCGCTCCCGACGGTACCGACCAGCTTCAAGGAGCTGGCGCAGGACGGCTACATCCTCGTGTTCCAGAACCTGCGGGGCCGCTTCAAGTCCGAAGGCGTCTTCGGCCTGACGTCGCAGGTGAATCTGGCCGACTCCACCTCGACCAACGAGACCACCGACGCTTACGACAGCATCGACTGGCTGGTGAAGCACGTGCCGAACAACGGCACCGTCGGCATGATGGGGGTCTCGTACGACGGACTGACGACGGCGATGACGCTCCTGCACCCGCATCCGGCGCTCAAAGCGATCAGCGAGCAGGCATCCCCGGTGGACCAATGGATGAACGACGACATGCACCGGTATGGAGCGCTCCGCGAGAGCTACGCGTTCGAGTACTCGGTGCTCGAGCAGGCGGACAAGTATAAGAACACAAATTTCACGTTCGAGACCTACGACACCTACGCGTGGTACCTGGCGCTCGGGCCACTCTCGAACATCAACGCGCGCTACCTCCACGGCTCCATCCCGTTCTGGAATGATGTGGTCGCGCACCCCGATTACGATGGCTTCTGGAAGAGAGAAGCATGGGTCAGCCAACTCCACGCGTCGACGGTCCCGAACCTGAACGTGGCAGGGTTCTGGGATCAGGAAGACCCATGGGGACCGTGGCAGATCTTTCGGCACGCCGCGGAGCATGACCCCGATCATACGAATTTCATGGTCGCGGGTCCGTGGTTTCACGGCCAGTGGAGGACGGCCAAGGCGGACAGCATCGGGCTGATCGCGCTGGGCGGTCACGAGACGGCGCGGGAGTACCGCGAGACGATCGAGGCCCCGTTCTTCCGCTACTATCTCCACGGGCAGGGGGAAAAGCCGAGCTGGCGCGCGACCACGTTTCAGTCGGGCGCCAACCGCTGGCGGACCTATACCGAATGGCCGCCCAAGGACGCCAGAGCGACCAACCTGTATCTCCGCGCCGACGGGACGCTATCGCTCGACGCCCCGACACCGAAGGCTCGCGGCGCCACCTACCGCGAGTACGTCTCCGACCCGGCCCACCCAGTACCGTACCGGAGACGCCCCATCTCGCCCACCTACCCGGCCGGCGACTGGCGCACGTGGGAAGTCCAGGATCAGCGCTACGTCGACGGACGCGCGGACGTGCTGACGTTCGTGAGCGCCCCCCTCGACCACGACCTCACGATCACCGGCGAGTTGGGGGCCGACTTGTTCGCCTCGACCTCCGGCACCGATGCCGATTTCGTGGTCAAACTGATTGACGTCTATCCCGAAGACGCGCAGCCGAACGCCTGGGACCCAGAGGCCGGCCCGGCGCCCGGCCAGTACGCCCGCTCTATCAACGGATATGAGCTACCGATCGCCATGGAGGTCCGGCGCGGCCGCTATCTCGCGAGCGACGAGCATCCAAGGCCGCTCACGCCGAACAAACCGCTCGAGTGGAAGATCCCCCTCCGCGACCGGGACCACGTCTTCTTGAAGGGTCACCGCCTGATGGTGCAGGTGCAATCGACCTGGTTCCCGCTGATCGACCGCAACCCGCAGAGGTTTGTCCCGAGCATCTACCGCGCGACGGCCGCCGACTACGTGAAGGCCACGCAGCGGGTGTACTGCTCCGCGGCCCTGCCGTCGCACATCGTATTGCCGGTGATGCCTTAGGTTGCGTTTAGAATCGTCGGAAGGTCGCGGCCACCGTCGATCGGCAGTCGCTTCGTAACACGGGCTCGAGCGCCGCGCAGAGCTCGAGTGCCTGGGCATCCGAGTGATAAAAGTAGAGAAAGTCCAGGGCTGCGCCCTTGACGCAGTTCAATCGTTGCTCGCGGCCAGTGCCCAGGTTGCACATGGCGACCGTGGCGGGCACCCGGTTCAGGCTCACGGCGGCCGCGTCCCGCCCCAGACTCTGGTAGCAGGTAGCGCGAAACGGGGCCGCGACGCCGGCGCACAGCGCGAACACCTTGGCGAAATCGCCGCGCGTCGCCCCGAGCGCGTAGGAGGTCTGGTTCTCGAAGCACGACACCTTGTATCGCTTATCCACCGCGGTGCACGGATAGAGCGGCTCCTCGGGCTTAAGGTACTTGCTGAAGTGTCCGCCGTGCTCGCCGTCCACAATCAGGTTTTCCATGAAGACCCCGTTGTGGCAGGCATCCTGCTCCACGGTGCCCGTGAGCCCGTCGCAATCCCGCAGCGCCTCGAACAGCGAGTCACCGGTCATCGCCATGATGCCGTGCCCGAGCCCGTGAACGCAGTTGTAATACTCGAGTGAGTGGCGCTCCTTGCCGGGCACCGCCGCACACACCCCGTCGAGATTCGCGAGCAACGAGGCGCGCCCGGCTCCCGACGTGAATCCCTGGAGCACGCCGTGATAGTAGCCCGACGCGCAGAAGTCGTCGCCGTGCGCAAACGCCTCGGGGATCCCTGAGTACTTGACGAACGCCGCCTGACCGATGTGGTGGGTGATGGCGTGGCACAGCGTCTCGACTCGCGGATCCGTGGGGTAATGCGCCTTCAGGTCGGCGAAGGCCGCGGACACGCCGGCGCGAGCGACGATCGCGCTGTAATACGCTTCGTAACACCCGAACGACGGATCGTGTCGCTCCTGACACGTGCGCTGACGGGAACAGCCGAGGAGGCCCCCGGCCACGGCGACCACGACCAGCACGCCGAGGCGCTCCGTCCAGTACTGCTTGAAGCGCGTCGCCGCCGCATGGTCCGGCAGCTTGCCGTCGCTCATCATCCCGGCGAGTTGGGCGTAATCCACGCGCCGTGGAGTCGGGCTTGGAGCGGGCGGCGAAGCAAGTCCGCTACTTCCAGCCCATGCGATCCCGGAGCGCCGTGATGTGTGCCGTGTGGTGGCGGCCATGCCAGGCGTATTGTGCCAGCAGGAAATCGACCGTGGGGCTGCCCCATTCCGGGTGTCGTACCGTCCGGGCGAAGTCGTCCGGGCCGAGCAACCGGAGGAACAATACCCACCGCCGGTGCAGGGCCGTGAGCAGGTCGAGCGAGACGTCGATCGGCGCTGTGCGAGCCTCCGGGAGCTCGGCCCAGCGCGCCTCCTCGTACGTCTTGATGGTGGGCGAGTCCTCGGTGCAGGCCAGCTTGAACCGCGTGTAGGCATTCAGGTGACTGTCCGGGACGTGGTGGACCACCTGGCGCACCGTCCACCCACCGGGGCGATACGGTGTATCGAGCTGACGGTCGTCGAGACCCGTGACGGCGCGGCGCAGCCCGTCGGGCATCGCGGCAATCTGGTCGATACACGTAACGCGCTGGGCGGGCGCGAGCGAGGTCACGGGCTGGAAACGACCGATCGGGTAACGCAGGTCACTCATGCACGACAATCTAGCGCGGAGTTCAACGCGAGCGGGGCATCCGCTGTGGCGGAATCGTGAGGTTGACGGTGAATGTGGTGCCGCGACGCACGGCCGAGTCCACTTCCACCGTGCCGCCGAACATCTCCTCGGTAATCTGGCGGACAACGGTGAGACCCGTGCCCGATCCCGAGCCGAACGCGCGCGTTGTGAAGCCGGGCTCAAAGATCCGCTCCAGCAGCTCGGGGGCGATCCCGACGCCGTTGTCGCGGACCGTCAGGCGCAGGGCGTCGCCGGTCTGACCGAGCGTGACGACGACCGGGGTCTTCCGCTCCTGCGACGCGGAGACCGCGTTGCGGATCAGGTTGGTGAGCACCTGGTAGAGGGCGTTGGGATCGCCCTGCAAGAAGACATCGCTGACCGTGATGATGCCCTGGAGGGCGATGCCGCGCTTGCGCGCAAGCGGTCGCTCGAGCGCCACGCAGGACCGCGCGACCTGCGCGGCATCGAAACGCTCCGAGCGCGCCAACCCACCTCGGGCGCGATCCTGGATCGAGCGGAGGAACTCAATCGCCTGCTCCATGCCCTCCCCCACGCCGGCCAGCTCCTCCAGCAGCTCGCCGCGAAACGTGGACTCGAGCGAATCGGCCGCTCGGACCAGCTCCACGGACAGATCGAGGCTCGCCAGCGCCGCGGTGAGTGGGTTGGCCACCTCGTGTGCGATGACGCTGGGTTGGCGGATCAGCTCGGCCAGCGCATCGGGCTCGGTGAGACGGGGCCGGCTGGCGGGGGCCGACGGGGGCTGGGGGGGCTGGGGGGGCTGGTCCACGAGGCCCAGGCAGAGACCGGCAAGTTCCAGCGTAATCCGCTCGCGACTGCGGCGCTCCACGCCGTCAGGCGGAGGCGCGGCCGGCCGTTTGCGCACGGGTGCCACACACCACTGCGCCCCCTCGCTCGCCCTGCCCCCGTCCAGGCGGCAGCCGACCCAGCTACTCCCCTCGATAATCGGAGCGCCCCAATGGTGCAGGGTGCGATCCACGTCCAGGGCCGTCTCCTCGGGCGCCGGGCTCGGCGCGCTCGTGAGGACGGGCGCCACTTCCGCCCGTGGGGAAACTTGCCAAAGCGTGACCGTGCGTCCCTGCAAGGCGACGCTGGCCTGGCGTAACACTTCGCGACGGCGCGCCTGCACCGAATCCGGAACCGTAAGGGTCTCCGTCCGAGGGGGAGCAGAACGCACCCGCTCAAAGCTGCACATTCTGCACTCCGCTTCTAGGTTAGGCCCGGCGGGAGCCGTTCGATAGGGCGTTTTTGCGGCACGAACGGGTGGGAATGCGGCACGTCCACACCGGTCGAGGACCGAAAGGCGGGTCCGCCATCACGTCGGGTCCACACACTGCCCCGCGAGCCGCGCGCGCTGCTCGGCGGTGGCCGCACCGAGGGCATCGCGCAGCAGTGCACAACCCTCTCCCTGGATCGGACCGATGGTTACGGCCGCCTCGAACATCCGCAGCGCACGGGCAGGGTCGCCGTTCGCGAGATACGCGCGCGGCTCATAGAAGGCGAGCCACACGAACACGCGCGCGAGCTGGCGGCGAGCACTCGCTGCCTCGAGTGAGTCCCCGCGTTCGACGGTCTTCTGGAGATCGGCGATGTGCAGCTTGCGGTTCAAGCTCTCGAGCGTCGATAGCTCGCGCTCGGCCCGCTCGCGCTCGAGGGTCTTTTGGAGCTCCAGCCCCTGGCGCTGATCGCGCTCCGCCAGCTTATGGGCTTCGGCCTCGTACCGGATGACGCTCGCGTCCCCCCGCAACGCCGTGGTCCGTTCGACGGCCGCGCGCGCCTCGGGCCAGCGAGCGTAATCGCGCGCGATCGCGTCGTTCAGTCGCAACGCTTCCGCCGACCGCCCCTGCGCCTCGAGCTCCACTGCGCGCGCCAGCTCGACCGTGAGGTGCGTCCGCACCCAGCCGGAGTCGAGCGACCGCAGTCCGCCCGCCATGGCCCGCAGCTCGAGCCACTCGAGCGCGTCCCTGCACACGCTCGCCGGCGGCCAGCTGTGGGGTCCGTCGAACCCGACCACACGAAACGGCACGCGCGTCGTCCGAAATCGCTCGCCCAGAGCGAAAACCTCTTCGTAGTTGAAATCCCGCGTGCCGGCGGCGCCAAACACCCCGAACGTGGAATCTCCTGCGAAGGCGGTCTCCGGACCCCCCAGCTCGAACCCCACGGCTCCGCCGACCGCGATCACTCCGGCCACGTGGCCGCGCAACGCAACGGCAAACCGCAATGACACTCTGGCCGTGCCCGAGAACCCGGCGAGGTACACGCGACCGGGGTCGATCGCCAAACGCTGGGCCGACGCGAGCATCGCGTTCATGGCGTTGACGTTGGGCTCCGGGGGACCGTCGCTGAGCGTGTTGTAGGAGCTCATCACCACCCAGCCGAGCCGGGCGGCCGCGTCCTCGAACAGCTTCTCCGCGAGAAGGGCGCGACCGCGTGGGTCGAGCACGAAGAGCACTGGCCAGGTGCGGGAGGTCATGTAGCGCGGCGGCAGATACAGCGCGTAGCTCTGCGATGTGTCGCTGGCGGCCGTGACGCGCTGCTCGAGGCGACCGGCCGAGTCCTGCGCGGCGATCGGACCGGGTAGCGCGCCGATCGCCACGCCTGCAGCGAGCGCGATTCTCCAGGTGCAGTGCAGTCGGCGCCCGTTCAACAGGACCCCGACTTTGCCGTGGCGTCGGCGCCACAGGTGAAAATTGTTACGCGCTCGGACCTCTTCATCCCAAGAATCTGCGCAGGCGTGAGTTACCACGCACGTCTCAGACGTTCGGAAACGGTCAATTCGCTCGGCGCGATTGTTGCGACCTATCGACACGAGTCCATGGACCCCGACCCCGCTGCCCGCGCCGCCCCGGCCGCCCGCACCGACTCCGCGGCGCCGCCCGTGGTGCTGCTCATCCTCGCAAAAGAGCAGTGGATCGCGAAGGCCCTGCCCGGGGATCGGTTTACCGTCGTGCAGATTCACACGGCGACCCTGGCGCGTGAGTTGGCCCGCGACCTACGGCCGGATGTCATCATCCTCGAAAGCGATCTTCCCGACATGTCGGGACTCGAGGCGTGCCGGTTGCTTCGCGCCGACCTGGACGTCGGCCATTGCGTGCCGATCCTCATGGTGGGGCGCGACAAACCGACCCCCGAAGAGCGGGTGACCGCGCTTCGGGCCGGCGTCTGGGAGTTTCTCAAGTCTCCCGAGGACGCGAAAGAGCTGCCTCTGGCGCTCGAGGCGCACATCCGCGCGAAGCGGAGCATCGATGCCGCGCTCCTAGAGAGTGCGCTCGACCCGGCTGGGGTTCTTCACGGTCGAGCGGTGCTGGCACGCCGCGCGCGCGAGCTCGGCGGGTTGATGGCACGAAAGCACAGCGGGCTCGCCTGCGTAGTCTTGGCCGCCGACGCGGCATCCGCCGACGCGATGCTCGGAAGCCGAGTCGTCCGGGCCTTGCGGATTTCCGACGTCGTCGGTGCCTTGAGTGCCACGGGCATCGCGGTCCTCGCCCCCGGGACCGATCAGCAGGGCGCTGCCGGGCTCGCGCGGCGCCTCGTGGCGGCCCTCAGCGGCGCGTCGGCAGGCGGTGCCAAGCTGGTGCCAGGCACCACCCTTCGCGTCGGTTACGACGCCGTCGCCAATCTCAAGTACTCGCCGATCGATCCGGTCGACCTGCTGGTGCGCGCCGATGCGGCCGTGCAGGCCGGCGTGCCCGAGCCCGGCTCGCCCTGGATCCGCCGGTTTGAAGCCACCGTGACGGTGCGGCCGAGCGGCCCGACATCGCTGCGCGCGGCGTCCGGCCCGCCGGGAGAGGGATCCGCTGAGAGGACGGCATCGGCATGATCGCGACCCGGTTCCTGCGCCACCTGCTCGTAACAGGCGGCGTAGTGGCCGTGCTGAGCTGCGGGCGCTCCGTGTCGCTCGCCCCCGACTCCGGAGGGGGGGCGCCGAACGGGGGACTACTGGACGGGTCGCCGCAGGTGGGGTTGCTCCGCTGTTCGCCCCTCGCCTACGACTCGGTGACGCAGACGATCGGCCCGGAGGGCGGCACGCTGTCCGTCGGGCCGTACAGCCTCTCGATCCCGGCCGGTGCGCTGCCCGCGGCGGTGACCATCACCGCGGTCGCTCCCTCGGACACGGTCAATCAGGTCCGCCTCTTCCCAGAGGGCCTCACGTTCGCGAGTCCCGCGTCGCTCACGATGAGCTACGCGAATTGTGACGCGCTCTCCCAGCTCGAACCGAAGCAGATCGCGTACACGACGAACGCCCTCGCCATTCTCGCGCTTCTCCCGTCGGTCGACGTGCTCTCGCAGCAGCAGGTCACGGGTCAGCTACAACACTTCTCGACCTATGCCGTCGCCTGGTGACACGCAGGCGCCCGAGCTCGCCGGTCCACCCAGCGCCGGTCCGCGAAGTGCTGCCGAGTTGCTGCAGGACGCGCGTGAACAGGAGCGTGGCGGCCGCTTCGCTCAAGCGATGGTCTGCTACGAGGCGGCGATCGCCACCGCAGAGGGCGGCGGGGAACTGGCCGTCCTGGCGGAGGCGCTGCGTCTCACCACCGGATCTCCCGTCGAGGCGCGGCACGCGTTTGTGCGGGCGCTCGAGCTCGGCGGGTCGCGCCGGGACCTGAATGCGCGAGTGCACCAGAACCTCGGCATCCTCGCGAACATTCAGGGGGACCTGGAGGAGGCCGTCGCGCGCTACCAGCGATCGCTCGCGGCGTACCGCGACTGCGGCGACGAGCACGGGTGCGCCATCACGTACCATAATCTCGGCATGTTGAGCGTGGACCGCGGCATGTTCGCGGCGGCCGACACCTACTTTCGGGAGAGCCGCGTGCTGGCCGAGCGCACCGGCGACGCGTACCTGCAGGGCCTGTGTCTGGTGAACCGTGCCGAGATGGACGTGGCGCGCCAGCGCTTCGAGGATGCGCGACAGGATGCGGAAGCGTCCCTGGCGCTGTTCGACCGGCTCGGCGCCCGGGGCCCCAAGGCGGACGCCTATCGGGTGATCGGCACCGTGTATCGCGAGACCGGCCGGCCCGCGCTCGCCGAATCGCGGCTCCGCGCGGCCATGGATCTCGCGGCGACCACTGGGTCCGTGTTGGGCGAGGCGGAGGCCTCCCGCGAGCTCGCGCTGTTGTACCAGAGCATGGGGCGCAATCAGGAAGCGCTTACCTTCCTCAACCGTGCGTACCGCCTGTTCCGCCGGCTCGACGCCCGGGTCGATCTCGTCCACGTGGGCGGCAAGGTGGCGGAGCTCGAAGGCGCCTACCGCGCCGTCGTGCGGGAATGGGGCCGGTCGATCGAATCGGCCGACGCGAGCACGTTCACACATTGCGAGCGGGTAGCACGCTCCGCCGTAGCCGTGGCGCGCGAACTGGGCCTGGATGACCAGGCGGAGACGACCATTCTGCTCGGCGCCTACCTCCACGACGTGGGCAAGGTGCGTGTGCCGCACGAGCTGCTCCACAAGCCCGGGCCGCTCTCCGCCGCGGAGATCGAGGTGATGCAGACGCACCCGGTCTGGGGCGTCGAGCTCCTCGCGGACGTCGAATTCCCCTGGGACCTGAAGCCCATCATCCGTTGGCACCACGAGCGCTGCGACGGCACCGGCTATCCCGACCGGCTGGAGGGAGACGAGATTCCGCTCTCCGCACAGATCGTGGGGATCGTCGACACGTACGATCTCCTCACGCGCCAAACGTCCGACGGTCGCAACTGCACGCCGGCCCAGGCCCTCGAGCAGATGTCGCGACGCTGGTGGTCTGACCGGGTGTTCGAGGCTTTTATCGCCGCAGTACCGCCACGAGGCTGAACACTCCGATCACGAGCCCGAGGGCGATCTTCGCGGCCGCCGCCGCCGCCCGCCCCACGACCGCTCCCCAGCCCGCACCCACCGCCACGTCCGCCCGGCGCGAATAGGCGTACTCAAACAACGCCGCGCCGCCGAACGAGCCGACGAAGGCGCCGATCACACTCCCCACCACCGGGACCGGAACGCCCACCACTGCCCCCACCACCCCACCGACCAACGCCCCCCAGCCAGCACGGCGCGAGCCGCCGTACCGGCGGGCGAAACGGAAGCCCAGCCAGCTCTCGATGAGCTCACCGGCGAACGCGAGAGAGAGCACGATCGCGATCGTCGCCACACTCTCGGAACGGAACTGTGTGAGCCAGCCGAACAGGAGAAAACCCAGCACCATCACCCACAGGCCGGGGAGGCCCAAGGGGATGAGGAGGAGGCCCCCGATGCCGCAGGCCGCGAGCGCGAGCACTCCGATCACGTCGCTCATGGGGGATGGAGGACTTACGCGGCTGCCCCGACGGCGTCAAGCGCGAGAGCCATCAGGTGAGACGAGCGTGAGAACCTTCTCATGAACGTCCCGGCGTGCATCCCATGCCCTCTGTCGGAGCGAACTTGTCGTGACAGCAGGACACGTTCTTCACTCTCTCGGAGTTCGCGCCCATGAAGAAGCAGATCGCTTTGACGGTCCTGGCGGGTCTCGCCGCTTGCTCGCAGGAACGTAGCGTTACCGGCCCGCCCGCAGCGCGTGCTGTCGCACTCGCGGCGAGCGTGCAGGCCGTGGACGGCGCTCAGCGCGCGGTATACACCCTCATGAACCAGGTTTCGGGGAATGCTGTCGCGATCTTCCAGCGCGCCGCCGACGGCACGCTCACCGCGGTGGGCACGGTGGCGACCGGTGGCACAGGAACAGGAAGCGGACTGGGATCGCAGGGCGCGCTGGCATTGAGCGACGATGGGCGTTGGTTGTTCGCCGTCAACGCCGGCAGCAACGACGTCTCGATCCTTCGGGTGACGCCGGCGGGACTCGTGCTGACGAGTCGGGTTCCGTCTGACGGGACGCTGCCGATCAGCCTGACGGTTCACGGCAACCTGCTGTATGTCCTGAACGGCGGCGGCAGCGGCAACATCGCCGGATTCGCGCTCGACAACGGGGGCGGGGCGACGTCCATTCCGGGAGCCATCCGTCCGCTGAGTGGCCCGAACGTCGGCCCCGCGGAGGTGGCCTTCAGTCCGAACGGACGCTGGCTGATCGTGACTGAGAAGAACACCAATGCGTTCGACATCTACGCCGTCGGACCCGACGGCGTGGCGGGTGCCCCGACACTCGAGGCGTCCGCTGGGATCCAGCCATTCGGGTTCACGTTTGGCCTGCGCAACGAGCTGTTCATTACCGAGGCCGCTAGCGGCAGTGTGTCGTCCTACGTCATCGGCTCGAGCGGCACGCCGGTGCTCGTCAGTGGCGCCGTGCCGACGGACCAGGCCGCGCCTTGCTGGGCCGCAGTGACAAAGGACGGCCGCTTCGTCTACACGGCGAACGCCCACGCTGGGACGATCTCCGGATTCGCCGTGGGCACGGACGGCACACTTAGGGCGCTCGACGCGAACGGCGTCACAGCGACCGTGGGCGCGGGCAACCTCGATCTGGCCATCAGCGAGAACGGCCGGTACTTGTATCAGCTGCGTGGCAATGGGCCGATCACGGCGTTGCGGGTGGAGGACGATGGACACCTGACCATCCTCGGCGTGGTGGGTGCGATGCCCGGCTCTGTTGCTGGGCTGGCGGCGCGCTAGCCGAGGACATGACACGAGGGGCACGTCACCCTCCCGCGGCCCGGCCGGCCGCGGGCAGCCAGAGGGTGAACGTGCTGCCCTTCCCCGGCGCGCTCTCGACCGCGATAGTGCCCCCCTGGAGCTCGGCCAGCAAACGGGCGATCGCGAGCCCCAGACCCGTGCCGCCCAGCGAGCGGCTGCGCGACTGGTCGACGCGGAAGAACCGGTCGAAGATCCGCTCCACGTGCTCCGCCGCGATGCCGGGGCCGGTATCGTGGACGCTCACCCCCACACGGGTCCCGTCCCGGTGTAGCGCGAAGGTGATCTGCCCACTCGGCGTGTAGCGCACCGCGTTCGACGCCAGGTTCAGCAGGACATGGCGAGTCCGCTCGCCATCCCCCACAGCCCACAGCGCTTCGACCGGGGCGAGCCGGACGTCGATGTCTCGGTCCAGGGCCATCGCTTCGGTAATCTCTTTCACTTCACTCACCACCGAGCCCAGGTCGAACGGCGCGTGCGCCAGTGCCAGTCGCCGATTCTCGCCGCGGGCGATAAGCAGCAACTCGTCGACCAGCTTCGCCGTTCGGTCGAGCTCACGTTCCATCGCCATCAACGCTTCCCGCATCTCCGACTCCGAGCGTCCGTCCGCCAGTGCCCACTGGACCTGCGCACGGAGGTGTGTGAGCGGCGTTCGCAGCTCATGGCTAGCGTCCGCGGTGAAGGACTCGAGGGCGCGGTGCGCGCGCTCGACGCGCTCGAGCATGCGATTGATGTTGTCGGCGAGCGCCGTCACCTCACTCTGGCCCGTCGGGGTCCTGATGCGCTTGTCGAGCTCCGCCGGACCGATCGCCTGCGTTTCGACCGCGACGCGTTCCAGCGGGCGCAGCGCCGCCACGACGGCACGGCGGGCGCCCCGGCCGCTACCGAGGGCAGCCCCGGGAAGCAACAGCGCGGCGCCGGCTGCCAGGGCGCCGAGGGCGACGAGGTACGGCTGTCGACTGGCGACGATGTAGATGTCGAAGACGCCCACCGCGCGGTGCAGAACGCGGAACCGCCACCGCGCGCGCTGTGCGATCATGGCGAGCAGGACCTGGGGCACGTCGTTCGGGGAAGCCGTGGTCGGCAAGCCCTCGAGCCGCCGGGCCGGCATCCCAGGCGACAAGAAGTAGACCTCCGGCTTGCCGCCGACCCCGACGGTGGTGCGTGTGATCACCACCTGCCCGCCCATACCGAGGAGCCGATCGGCGAGCGCCGCGGGCATCACCCCGCCCGGTCCGCCCGTGGTATCGGCGTACGTCGCGAGCAGCGATTGGATCACATCCGCCGAGTGCTCGAGGGAGCGGCGCAGGACCGCCTCCGCCGCCACGGCGAAGGCGAGGACGACCAGCAGCGCGTAGCCCGCTATGGTCGTCCAGGCAACCTGAGCGAAGCGCCGCGTGAGCACGCCCGCGAGCCCGCGCTCGGTCATCACGCCTCGAGGCGGTAGCCGGTGCCACGCACGGTACGGATCGGCGGACTCTGACCGGCGAAGGTGAGCTTCTTCCGCAAGTAATTGACATACACGTCGACGACGTTGGTCTCGGGATCGAACTTATAGTTCCAGACCGCTTCGGCGATGCGGGACCGGGACACCGTGCGACCGGCGTTCCGCATCAGGTACTCGAGAAGCGCGAATTCCCGCGGGCTCAGATCGACCAGCCGGCCGTTCTGCGTGACCCGACGCGTCAGAGGGTCGAGCGTCATGCTGCCGACCGCGAGCATCGCGTCCTTGTGGCGCAGGCCCGCCCGGCGGATGAGCGCGTGCACTCGCGCGATCAGCTCGGGCAGGTCGAACGGCTTCGTGAGATAATCGTCCGCGCCGCCCTCGAGCCCGCGGACCCTCGCGTCCAGCTCGTCTTTTGCCGTGAGCAGCAACACCGGCGTGAACACGCCCCGCCGGCGCAGCTCTTCGACTACACTGAAGCCGTCCCGTCCGGGGAGCATGACGTCGAGAACGACGCAGTCGTACGCGCCGTCGAGGGCGCGTTCCAGCGCGCGATCCCCCGACTCGGCCTCGACCACGCCGTAGCCCTCCTCGCGGAAGGCCTTGCTCAGGAAGCGCCGCAGATCGCGGTCGTCCTCGACGACGAGAATCTGCACGCCGCAAAGTACGGCGAGCCGCGGCACGCCGGCAATGAGCGCAACGTGATAATGCTCTAATCCGGCGGCCACCACTTCCTATTCCCCCCGCCGACCGTCACATTGCATCCATGAATCTGCCGCTGATTCACGCGAGGTTCGGGCTGGTGCTCGGGCTGGCCGCGACGCTCGCGTCCTTCGCTCGGATCGGCGCCGCGCAGAGCGGCACAAGAGGATGGAATCCGATGGCCTTCAAAAAGTTGAGTGACGCGGAGCTCAAGAACACGCTCACGCCACTGCAGTACCAGGTGACCCAGCATGAGGGGACGGAGCCACCGTTCCGCAACGACTACTGGGACAACCATCAGGCAGGCATCTACGTGGACGTCGTGTCGGGCGAGCCGCTCTTCAGCTCGCTCGACAAGTACGAATCGGGCACGGGATGGCCGAGCTTTACCAAGCCACTCGAGGCCGGCAACGTGCGCGAGAAGGTGGATCGCTCGCTGCTCATGGTGCGCACGGAGGTGCGGTCGGCGCACGGCGACTCTCACCTCGGGCACGTGTTCGACGACGGCCCGCCCCCGACCGGCTTGCGATACTGCATGAACTCCGCCGCGCTCCGGTTCATTCCGGTCGATCGCCTGGTCGCGGAGGGGTACGGACAGTACCTCCCGTTGTTCCAGCACGCCGCCGCGAAGGACTCGGCGAAGGGCCACTAGCCCCCCGCCCCCCGCCCCCCGCCTCACACCCGACCGACGCGGAGGGCGAGCGGCCAGCGGATGGTGCGGACCCGTTCTGCCGGCCCCCACGCGTGGGCCAGCGCCCTCCGGAACGCCTCGAGCGACGCCTGCCCCGCCGCACGCGTAAGGGCCCAGATTGCGGACCACGTGCCCACGTATCCCACGACGTTCTCGAGCCGCCACTCGTGCCGGATTTCGAGGGACGGAACCGCCAGCTCGTCGAACGGGAACGACAGCGAGCGATAGCCCTCATTGACGTGCCGTCGCTCGGGCGGCCAGTACGAGCCGAGGACGTCGTGGTAGAACGGTCGGATGATCGCGTCGAGCCCGGGATCCACGGTCATCACGCCATAGCTGATCAGTGCCACGATTCCGCCGGGTCGCGCCACACGTCGCACTTCGGCGTAGTACGCCGGGAGATCGAACCAATGGGCGGCCTGCGCCGCGGTGGCCAGGTCCACGACACCATCCGCGAGGCCGCTTGCCTGGGCGGGCGCGCAGCTGTAGGTCACCTTGTGGTGCGGCGTCGCGCGTGCGAGCTGCTCGGTGCTCGCATCCGTCGCCCAGACACGCGCGAACGGACCGGCCAGGAGCGCGGACAGCTGCCCCGAGCCACAGCCCGCGTCCCACGCGAGGCGCCGCGCGGGTGCGAGCCGGGCGAACAGGTCGACCAGTGCCGCGGGGTACGTCGGGCGATGCGCCGCATAGGCGGCCGCGACCTCCGAGAAGTGATCCTTGAAGTCCCCCTCTCCCCCCGGCGCGGTCATAGCTCGAGCTCCCAGATCTCGGCCACCAAGGCCTTCCCGAAGCGGTGGTGCCGTTCGGTGCGCCTCAGACGGAACCCGGCCGCTTCGTATAGGCGCCGCGCCGCCTCGAGCTCGCTCTGAGTCCAGAGAACGAGCTTCCGGTAGCCGACCTGGCGCGCGAAGCGCACGCACTCTCCCACAAGCCGGGTGCCGAGCCCCCCTCCTCGCGCCGACGGCTCCACCAGGAGGAGGCGCAGCTGCGCGACCGCCCTGGATTTCTTGACCAGGAACACGCAGCCGACGATGTCCCCATCCCGTTCAGCGATCCAGCAGCGCTCCCGCTTGGCGTCGAAGCGCCGGACGAACCGCGCCACGATCTCGGCCACGAGGCCCTCGAACTCCTGGTCGTAGCCGTATTCCCGGGCATACAATGCGCCATGGCGGTGGACCACCCAGCCCAGGTCGCCCGGCTGGGGTGAGCGGACGACGAACGCAGCCGGCGGCCTGGATGCGTCGCGCTCGCCGACCAGCTCTTGAACGGTGTGCATCGCGGCGACCACCCGGCCCTGCTCGTCTCCGGAGAGACCGGAGAGCATCGCCGCAACTTCGTCATGCGAGCGGGCGTCGAGTGGTGCGAACGCCTTCCTGCCCTGGGCCGTGAGCGCGAGATGAGTGCGCCGGCCATCGGTCGCCGAGCGTGTCTTGGCGACCAGGCCACGCTTCTCGAAGCCCCGCAGGATACGGCTCAGGTACCCGGCGTCGAGGCCCAGATCGCGGCCCAGCTCGGTGGCGGTCGGCCGGTCACGGTGCGCGAGCTCATACAACACGCGCACCTGAGTCAGCGAGAAGGAACTCCGATACGCGCCCTCCCGCAGTACGCCGATTTTCCGCGTGTAGAATCGATTGAAGCGGCGTACCGCTCCCACCCGCCGCTCCAGCCCGCGCGCGTCCATTCGCCAATGTTCCGGATATACTTGACTCTGTCAAGTACTTCTTTGGGCCCCGCCCCTGTTTAGATTTCCGCTCACTCTCATGGCCGACCACACCAGCGCGACCCGACCGCCCAAGAAGACCATCACCCCAGGCGCCTGGCAGGAAGCGCGCAGCCTGGTCTACGCCCACCGCCACCGGCTGGCCCTGGGCCTCGCGCTCCTGCTCCTCAACCGCATGGCGGGGCTCGTCCTCCCCTCGTCGTCCAAGTGGGTGATCGACCGCGTGATCAACCAGCACCACCCCGAGCTCCTCCTGCCGCTGGCGATCTTGGTGGGCGGGGCCACACTGATTCAGGCGATCACCGGATTCGGTATCTCGCAGGTGCTCGGCGTCGCTGCCCAGCGGGCCATCACCGACATGCGCCGCACCGTGCAGGCGTATGTGTTGCGACTCCCGATCAGCTACTTCGATTCGACGAAGAGCGGAATCCTCATCTCCCGTATCATGACGGACGCCGAGGGCATCCGGAACCTCGTGGGCACGGGCTTGGTGCAGCTCGTGGGCGGGCTCGTGACGGGGGCGATCGCGCTCGGGGTGCTGTTTTATCTCAACTGGCGGCTCACGCTGACGCGCGGAGCGGAGCGAGCGGCTCGTGTTCACCCGTGGCGCGAACACCCTGTTCCGGAACATCGCCACGACCATGACCGGCATTTCGGGAGTCGGGGCCTTCGCGACCATCATCATTGGCGCGATCGGCATCCTGATGATCCTCGAGGGCGGGCACGCGATCATCTCCGGTGCCATGACACTGGGGGACTTCGTCATGTACCTCATGTTCGTCGGCCTCGTCGCGCTGCCGTTGATCAACATCGCGTCGATCGGGACGCAGATCACCGAAGCCTTCGCGGGACTCGACCGCATCCGCGAGATCCGCCGGCTGGTGACCGAGGATGCGGACGACGGCGCGCGCGCCACGCTCGACGGCGTGCGGGGGGATATCGCCTTCGAGAACGTCAGCTTCGAGTACACGACCGGACACGACGTGCTGAAGGGCGTCTCCTTCCGGGCCCCCGCCGGCTCGACCACCGCCCTGGTCGGCTCGTCGGGGGCGGGCAAGAGCACGCTGATCAGCCTCGTGCTGACGTTCAACCAGCCAAAGTCGGGCAGGATCCTCGTGGACGGCCGCGATCTCGCGTCGCTCCGGCTCGCCGACTACCGCCGCCAGCTCGGCGTCGTGCTCCAGGACAACTTTCTGTTCGACGGGACCGTGGCCGAGAACATCGCGTTCGCGCGGCCGCACGCGACGCGCGAGGAGATCGAGGAAGCGGCCCGGATTGCCCATTGCGACGAGTTCGTGCGTCGCTTCGAGAACGGCTACGACACGGTGGTGGGGGAGCGAGGCGTGAAGCTGTCGGGCGGCGAACGCCAGCGGGTCTCGATCGCCCGGGCGATCCTGGCCGATCCGCGCATCCTCATCCTCGACGAGGCCACGTCCAGCCTCGACTCGGAGAGCGAAGCCGCGATCCAGGACGGGCTGCGCACGCTGCGGCACGGCCGCACGACTTTCGTGATCGCCCACCGCCTCTCGACGATCCGTAGCGCCGACCAGATCCTGGTGCTCGAGGGCGGCGAGATCGTCGAGCGCGGAACGCACGCGGAGCTCCTCGCCAGGCAGGGCCGCTACCGCCAGCTCTACGACAAGCAGTACCACTTCGAGCAGGACCTCTTCGTGAACCCCGGCGAGGACTTCACGCCCGAGCCCGAAGCCATCGCGCCGCCCGCGCCGCTCACGCCACCGGGCCGGCTGTAGGTCGGGAGCGCGTTCAGCGCCGCTCTAGCGCCGGTGCCCGGATCGGCCTACACTAGCACATGCCGTTGATCGACACGAATCACGGACGGGCGGCTGTGGTGGTGTTGCTGCTCGGTGCCGCGCTGATCATCGCGCTCGCGCCGTACGCCACCGGGATTATCGGAATTCCCGTATTGTACGCCATCTTCTCCCCTGTACACGACTGGCTGGGCATGCGGATGCGGCCCCGACTCTCCGCGGTGCTCGTGGTCGTGCTCGCGCTGTTCCTGATCGTGGTCCCCGGAGTCTCCTTCGCGGGCCTCATCGTCGGCCAGGCCCAGGAGATCGCCGGCAGCGTGATTCGCAACCCACTGCTCGGCCGTCTCCGGGAGCTCAAGCTCGGCGGCATCGACCTGGGACCTCGCCTGGCCGATCTGGGCACCCAGGTAGTGGCCTGGATCGGCTCATCGGCGTTCGGCTTGGTCGGCACTGCCACCCGCCTCGCGCTCAACCTCACGATCTCTTTGTTCGGACTGTTTTACCTGCTGCTTCAACCGCAAGACACCTGGGAGGCCGTCCGGCCATACATCCCGTTCTCGGCGAAGAACACCGAGAAGCTGCGCCAGCGATTCCGCGACGTCACAAGCGCGACCATCATCGGCACCGGCCTCACCGCGGCGGTTCAGGGCCTGCTCGTCGGGATCGGCTTCTGGGTGACCGGCCTGCCGAACGCCGTGTTCTGGGGCGTGGTCACGATGGTGTTTGCCATCCTGCCCGTGGTCGGGAGCGGCCTCGTGTGGGGGCCCGGTGCGATCGCGTTGATGCTGAGCGGTCGCGCGGGACCGGGCGTGCTACTGGCAATCTGGGGCGCCGTGGTCGTCGGAAACGTGGACTACGTCGTCCGACCGAGAATCTTCAGGCGGTGGGCCAACATCCATCCCCTTGTCACGCTGCTCGGCGCGCTCGCGGGCGTACCGTTCTTCGGTATTCTGGGGCTGCTGATAGGACCGTTGGCGCTGTCGTACTTCTTTGAGCTGGTAAAGATGTACAGGGAAGAGTACCTCAGCTGAAAGGCTAGACGCACAGACGCGCAGACGCACAGGGGTGAACAGTTTGAGTGAACAGGATTACCTGCTCACTAACTCCTGCTTACCGCTGTGCGTCTGTGCGTCTAGTTTTTGCATGTCCTGTTGCTCGCCACTCGAGACTCGGCACTAGCCTGAGGAGATCCAGCGGATCCACTGTGATCTCTCCGTACGTTCCCCACCAGTGCAGATGCGGCCGTGTGACTCGTCCCGTTGCTCCCACGTGGCCGATCACCTGGCCGCGCTCGACCGTGTCGCCGGGCACGACGAAAACGCGACTGAGGTGAAAGTAGCCGGTGACAAGACCGGCCCCGTGATCGATGAGCACGGTCGTACCGCTGTAGTAGAGATCGGCCACCAGGGCCACGACGCCGCGGTTTGTTGCGTGGACCGGCGCACCCCACTGTCCCGCGAAGTCCACGCCATAGTGCCGGCTTCGCACCGCCCCGTTGAAGATGCGAGGGATACCGAAGCCGCTGGTGATCACGCTCGTTCTCGGCCGCTCGAACGGCTCGTGCCACAGTCGCGGGGTCTCGTGCGCCCGCTCCCTGACACCGTCCACGAGCTCGCTTTCGAGGCGGATGCGCTCCTTCAACGAGTCGGGCGGCCGCGCGAACTCCGGAGCGACGCGCAGCCGCTCGCCCGGCAGGCGACGGCGCCGTACCGGGAGGGGGACGGTGGCCGTATCGACCACGCCATCCGCGTAGGACCGCACGACCCGCGCGACCGCGCTGTCGGACCCGAACGGCACGCCGCCGAGCGCGTGGAAGCCATCCGCCTCACGCTCGAAGTGCAGTGCCTGGCCCGCGAGTGTGCCCTGCACGTCCACGACGCTGTCCGAGCGGACGGCCAGGATCACGAGCGAGCCCTCGAGCGGCGCGTGGGGGCTCCAGGTGATCCCGGGCGGCCGCCCGAGACCGAGCAGGAAAGCGGCGAGTGCGAGCGCGGAGATGGTCAGAGTCGAACCAGGGCGCGACGCGCGGTCTCGACGGCCGGGCGGCCGCCGTCGCCCCCTTGCATCTGTGCCAGATACTCCGTGTACCGGGCCCGCGCGGTGGACCGATCGCCCGCGAGCTCCGCCGCCCGGGCGACGCCGAACAGGCTGCGCGATCGCCGGCGCTCGCGGCAGAGGGTGGACTCGTACGCCACCCGCGCCTCGCCGTAGCGACCCGCGGCGAGCAGGAGGTCGCCCTCGAGCTCGCGCGCCGGCAGGAGCTCCCCGGGCGTGACGGGATGTTTCTCGGTCACATCCTCCAGATCGGCCGCGGCCTTGGCCTCACGGAGCGCACCCGCGGTGTCGCCGGCGGCGAACAACGTCCACGCCGTCACCGCCTGCTTCTTGATGCCGACGATGCGCGACCAGTTGTAGCCGCTCTGTCCCGCGAGCGACGCCTCGATGGCGGCCAGCGCCGCGACCTCGGCACGCGCTTGCGCGGTGTTCCCGCTCCGGGCCGCGCCGATGCCGCGCGCGAAGTGCGCCAGCGCCTCACCGATGTCGCCCTTCCCCGCCGCGCGGACGGGAAGGCGCGCGGCGGCGGCCCAGTCGCCGCGCTCGAGCGGTAGCCGCGCCTCCATCGCGACGCGGTTGTAGTTTGTGACCAGGGCGTCGCTCGTGAGCACGGTGGTGAGGGCCAGCCCCTCGTCTACGGTCCGACGCGCCGTCGAGTCCCGGCCCTCCTGCAGGTAGCCGTACACCATGTAATCGATCGCGTGGAATTGCTCGGGCGCGACGCCACCCAGGTTTTGCGTGCGCGCGTACGCGACGGCGGCAGCGAGCGAGCGCTGGTTCGCGGCGATCGTCTCGTCCCACAGGCCGAGCCGAATGAAGATATGCGACGGCATGTGCTGGGCGTGGGGCGCCGACGGCGCGATTTCCGCGTAGCGACGCGCGGCGTCGAGCCCGAGGGGAGCGAGCTGCGGCGAGTCGTTGGCGTGAATGAGGTAGTGGGCGAGTCCCGGATGCTGGGGAAAACGACGGAAGAGCGGATTCAGGATCGCCGCGGCCTGTTTCTGCCGGACGAATGTCGTCTCGGTCGCGGACGCCGTAGCGACGAGGGACAGGGCGTAGTAGATCGCCACCTCGGGGTCGTCGGGGACATCACGGGAGAGACGCGCCAGCGTATCCGAGTACGCCTGGAGCCGCTTGGCGTTCGGAACGGATTCGTAATCGCGGTAGAGCGCGCCGACAGCGGCGATGAATCCCCGCTCCCGCACGGTCGGTGTCGGGATCGCCTGCGCGCGTATGGCCGCGGCGGCACCCTTACGCAGATGGTCGCCCGACGGACCGCCGACGAAGGGATTGCCCCATGCGTTCAGGGCCAGGCCCCAATAGGCCATGGCGCACGTGGTATCCGCCACCGCCACGGCCTTGAATGCGCGGGCGCCCTCTTCCCACCAGAAGGAATGCAGCAGCGCCATCGCGCGCTCGAAGCGCGCCTGCGCTTCGGGATTGCAGGAGACGGGGAACATGACGTGCCCGAGGGTCTCCTGCTGGTGATCGTGGTCGTCCTGAGCGGGGAGCCGACTGGCGCAGGCGGCGCCGACGAGCGCGGTCACCAGGAGAAGACGGGTCGTGTGCGGCATGGCAGGCTCCGGCCGGGATCCTACTAATTTGGGTCGCCGGGGTTTTCTTGCCCAGTGGGCGCGCTATCTTGCGTTTCATGCGGCTGTCGCTGCGGTTCATCATCCCGCTATTTCTCGCGCTCGGTGCCATCGCGTACGCGGTGGTCCCGCTCGTCGACAAGCTGACCTTGCAATGGTTCGAGCGGGATCTGGACAGCCGCGCCAGCCTGATCGCCAACACCGTCCAGGAACCGTTGCGGGACGCGATCCGCGCCGGGACCCGCTCCCGTCTCGAGGGGTTCTTCACGCGGCTCACGCAGGACGAGCGCCTGTTCGCGGTGGGGTTCTGCCCCACGGGCGGGGGCGAGGCGGTCGCGACCCCGACGCTCCCGACCGAAATCACCTGCGCCACGCTGGAGCAGTACTCGGGTGACGCGGGGCACGTCTTGAAGAGCGCCGACGGCCCGCTGCTGGTATCGGTCCGCCCGGTCGTGCTGGCGGGCGCGCCGGCCGGGACGCTGGTGCTGGTGCACGACCTGAGCTTCGTGGCGCGCCGCAGCGCGGAGACCCGAAAGTACCTCTTCTATTTCTTCGTCGGCCTCGGCGCCACGGTCGCGCTGATCACCGTCGTCATCGCGCAATTGAGCTGGCGCGGCTGGGTGCAGGGCCTCAGCGCGCTGCTGCGCGGCGAGGGGTTGGTACGCCCGGACAAGCCCGACGCACCCGAGCTGCGCCCCATCGCCCGCGACCTGCGCGCGCTGATCAGCGACCTCCAGGCCGAGCACGGCTCGCGCGACGACGAACAGCTGGCGTGGACGCCAGACACGTTGCGCGCGATCCTGCACGGCGAGCTGCGCGGCCAGGAAGTCATCGTCGTTTCAAACCGGGAGCCGTACATCCACGTGCGCGAGGGCGAAAACATCGCCGTCTGGCGGCCCGCGAGCGGCTTGGTCACGGCGCTGGAGCCGATCATGCGCGCCTGCTCGGGCACGTGGATCGCTCACGGCGGCGGCTCCGCCGACCGTGAGGTCGTGGACCGCCACGACCGGGTCGGCGTGCCACCGGAGCACCCGCTGTATCAACTGCGGCGGGTGTGGCTGACGCCCAAGGAGGAGGCCGGCTACTACTACGGATTCGCGAACGAGGGCCTGTGGCCGCTCTGCCACATCGCTCACGTCCGCCCCACGTTCCGCAGCGCCGACTGGGAGCAATATGTCGCGGTGAACCACGCGTTCGCCGGCGCCGTCGTGGACGAGGCGACATCCCCCGACCCGATTGTGCTGGTACACGACTACCACTTCGCGCTGGTCCCCCGGATGATTCAAGAGGCGCTCCCCGCCGCGACGATCATCGCGTTCTGGCACATCCCTTGGCCCAACCCGGAGGCGTTCGGCATCTGCCCATGGCGGGAGGAGCTGCTCGACGGCATGCTGGGGTCCACCATCCTCGGGTTTCACACCCAGTTCCATTGCAACAACTTCGTCGACACCGTCGACCGCCTGCTGGAGGCGCGGGTCGACCGGGAGATGTTCACCGTTTCGTATCGGGGGAAGCTCACGGCGGTGAAGCGCTACCCCATTTCGATCGAATGGCCGCCGTCAGCCGAGTTGGTGGGGAAGCCGGTGGAGCAGTGCCGCGAAGATGTGCGGCGGCGCCACGACCTGCCTCCGGATCAAGCGATCGGTGTCGGCGTCGATCGCCTCGACTATACGAAGGGGATCGAGGAACGATTGCGAGCGGTCGAGCGCCTGCTGGAGACGCACCCGGAATGGGCTGGCCGGTTCACGTTCATCCAGATCGCGGCTCCCACGCGCTCGAAAATCGAGGAGTATCAGGCCTACGAGGGGCGCGTACGCGCGATGGTGGCCCGTATCAACGACCGGTTCGCGTCCGCCCGGCGCCCGCCCATCGAGCTCAAGATCGCGCACCATCAGCCCGACGAGGTCTACGAATACTATCGGGCGGCCGAGGTGTGCATGGTCACGAGCCTTCACGATGGCATGAACCTCGTGGCCAAGGAGTTCATCTCGTCGCGCACGGATGAGCGCGGTGTACTGATCCTCAGCCGGTTCACGGGCGCCGCGCGCGAGCTGCCCGAAGCCTTGATTGTGAACCCATACGATACGGATGAGTGCGCGGCCGCACTCCATCTGGCGTTGTCGATGCCCGCCGGGGAGCAGCGCGCCCGCATCCGGCTGATGCGGGGCCTGATTCAGGACTTCAACGTGTACCGCTGGGCGGGGCGCATGTTGATCGATGCCGCCGCCATGCGCCGTCGCGGCCGCCTGCTGGAGCGGGCCACCGCGCCGGAGGCGCGGCGCCGCCCGGTCGTCCGAACGGGTGCAGGCCACCGCCGATGACCCGCGCGGCCGGCCCACTGCCGGCGCCACGCCTGGACTGGGCGTATTTCTTCGACATCGACGGCACGCTCGTCGATTTCACGGACGCGCCCCGCGCCGCCCGCCTCGACGGCGATCTCCGCGGGATCATCGAGCGGCTCCATGGAGCGACCGGCGGCGCCGTGGCGTTGATCAGCGGTCGCGCCATCGCCGACATCGATGTCCTGCTTTCCGGGACGCGCTTTCCCGCCGCCGGCCAGCACGGTACCGAGCGTCGCGACGCCTCCGGTACGGTCACGCACCACGCGCGCCCGTCGCCCGAGCTCGACCGCGCGCGCCTGACGCTCTCCAGAGCCGCGGCGGCGCATCACGGGCTCCTGCTGGAGGACAAGGGCCTGTCCCTGGCGGTGCACTATCGCCGGGCGCCCCGGCTGGGGGGCTACGCGCACCGCCTGGTTCGCTCGCTGCTCGCCGGGACCGGGGGGACCGGGGGGGGGACTCGATATGCGGTGCAAACCGGAAAGCGGGTGGTCGAGCTGAAGCCGGCCGGCCGGGA
>QHUC01000249.1:0-2283 GCA_003221045.1 Gemmatimonadota bacterium
ACACTCCTGAGGCGGAGGACGATGACTCGATCGATGTCGCCGTAGTCGGCCGCCCGAACGTCGGGAAGTCGAGTCTCGTGAACCGGCTGTTGGGTCAGGACCGGCATGTCGTTGCCGCCGAGCCGGGGACGACGCGCGACGCCATCGATACGCCATTCGAGTACCAGGGCCGCAAGCTCGTCTTCATCGACACGGCGGGGCTCCGCAAGCGCAGCAAGGTCGATGAGGACCTCGAGTTCTACTCGACGCTGCGCACCACGCGCGCGATGGAACGTGCCGACGTCTGTCTGCTCGTCGTGGACGCCAAGGACGGGATGCATGTGCAGGACCTGAAGATTGCCAACGACGCGTGGGACCGCGGCGCCGCCGTCATCATCGCCGTGAACAAATGGGACCTGATCGAGGAGAAAGTCACGAACACGGCGCGCGACGGCGAGCGGGACATCAAGGCGCGCGCGCCGTTCCTCGAGTTCATTCCCTTTTTCTACGTCTCGGCGAAGACCGGCCAGCGGGTTCCCAAGCTGCTCGACGCGATCGTCTCCGTGGCGGATGAACGCCAGAAGCGGGTGCCCACCGCCGAGGTCAATCGGGTGCTGGAGCAGCTGCTCGCCCGCCAGCAGCCGCCGCAGCCGGTGGGGGAGTCGGTGCGCCTGTTCTACGCCACCCAGGTCGGCACCGCGCCCCCGCGGTTTGCGGTCGTGGCGAACCGCCCCGACGCGATCCCCGAGTCCTACACGCGCTATTTGCACAACGGCTTCCGCGAAGCGTGGGAGTTCACCGGGGCGCCGCTCACGATCAAGTTCCGGCGCAAGCGAGGCCGGCGCTGAACGCCGTCCTGGCGATTCTCGCTGCCTACCTGCTCGGTGCCACGCCGACCAGTTACATCGCCGGCAAGCTGGGGCGGGGGATCGACCTCCGCGAGCACGGCTCCAAGAACCTCGGCGCCACCAACGTCTACCGGGTGCTCGGCTGGCGGTACGCCATACCGGTGGCCTTGATCGACGCGGCAAAGGGTGCGATCCCGGTGGTGATCCTCGGGGCGTGGGCCAACGGTCCCGCGTGGTTCAGCGTTGCGCTGGGTCTGGCGGCGGTGATGGGTCATATCTTCTCCCCGTATGTGGGGTTCAAAGGCGGCAAAGGAGTGGCGACGGCGGCCGGCATGTTCCTCGCCCTGGCGCCGCTTGCCGTGGTGATTTCGCTCCCCATCTGGATGGCGGCGTTGTGGCTGTCGGGCTACGTGTCGGTCGCATCGCTTGCCGTTGCCGTGCTGTTCCCGGCGTGGGTATGGCTCACGACTCGGGATCAGCCGTACGCGGTCTGGGCCGCGGTGGCGTTGGCCGTGATCATCGTCTATTCGCACCGGCACAATATTCAGCGGCTCAGGAATGGGACGGAAAACCGGTTCAGAACGAGGAAAGGGGTCGCCGCATGACCCGCGTGGCGGTTGTGGGGGGCGGCGCGTGGGGCACGGCTCTCGCCGACCTGCTGGCCCGCAAGGACGCCTTCGAGGCGGTCACCCTGTGGGCGCGCGAGCCCGAGGTGGTCGAGGGCGTGAACCGGGACCATGTGAACCACGTCTTCCTCCCGGGTGCGACGCTCGCCGCCTCCCTCACCGCCGTGGGAGACGTCCGGACGGCTGTGCGCGGTGCCGATGTGGTCGTGTCCGCTGCGCCATCCCACGCCGTCCGGGAGGTGATGACGCAGGCGAGCGCCGCGGTGGACCGGAGCGCCCTGGTCATCAGCGTCTCGAAGGGTCTCGAGCCGGAGCGGTTGGGGACGCTCTCGTGCGTCTTGAAAGAGGTGCTCGCGAAGGGCGCGCGGATCGCGGTGTTGTCCGGGCCATCCTTTGCCCAGGAGGTGTACGCGCGGCAGCCGACGGCGGTCGTGGCGGCGGCACGGGAACACGCCGTCGCTCAGCAGGTGCAGCAGGTCTTCTCTGTCGGGCATTTCCGTGTGTATTCCGCGACAGACGTGATCGGCGTAGAGCTGGGCGGCGCGCTCAAGAATATCATCGCGCTCGCCGCGGGGATTCTGGAAGGCCTCGGGATGGGGTACAACACCAGGGCCGCGCTGGTGACGCGAGGGCTGGCCGAGATCACGCGCCTGGGGGTGGCGCTCGGGGCGGAGCCCGCGACGTTCGCCGGGCTCGCCGGCATGGGGGACTTGATTCTCACCGCCACGGGGCCGCTGTCGCGTAACCACTCGCTGGGCGTCGAGCTCGGTCGCGGGAAGCGACTCGAGGAAGCGCTGTCGGGCCGGGCGTCGGTGGCCGAGGGCGTGAAT
>QHUC01000249.1:2341-4756 GCA_003221045.1 Gemmatimonadota bacterium
AATGAGCGCGCCGCATCCGGTACAGGAGTTCTTCTCGATCGGCGAGGTCTGCCAGCTCACCGATCTCAAGCCGCACGTGCTGCGGTATTGGGAGAGCCAGTTCCGCTTCCTCAATCCGGCCAAGAACCGGTCGGGGAATCGCGTCTACCAGCGGCGGGAGATCGAGCTCATCATGCTGGTCAAGCATCTCCTCTACACCGAGAAGTACACGATCGAGGGCGCGCGGCAGAAGATCGAGCAATATCGGCGCTCGGGCGAGCTCAAGCCGGAAGCGCGTCGGGCGCTCGCGACGCAGACGGTGAAGGATCTGCGCGCGGAGCTCAAAGCCGTCCTCGCCGTGCTCGAAGGAAACGCGCCCAATGCCGGGGCGCGCTGACGAGGCCGTCGCCGTCGTCATTCCCGCCTACCAGGCCGCCGCCACCATCGCCGACGTCGTCAGCCGGAGTCGCCGCGCTGTCCCGGATGCGATCGTGTACCTTGTGGACGACGGCTCCACCGACGGGACGGGAGAGCGGTGGCGGGGGAAGGGGGCGACGGTATTGATTCATCCACGGAATCGCGGGAAAGGCGCCGCACTCGCGACCGGCATTGCGGCGGCGCTCCAGGGCGGCGCGCGCGTCATCGTCACGCTCGACGGCGACGGACAGCACCCACCGGAGGAAATCCCCCGCCTGGCGGCCGCGGTCGTCTCGGGCGGTGCGGACCTCGCCCTGGGGGCCCGCGCGCGCGCGGGCACCATGCCGTGGGGGCGGCGCTGTACCAACTGGCTGTCCGCGGCGCTCGCCTCCCGGATCGGCGGAGTCGCGGTGCCGGACGCCCAGACCGGCTTCCGGGCCCTGTCCCGCCGCATTGCCGAGGCGATCCGGCCGACGGAGCGGCGCTACGATTACGAGACCGCCTTTCTGCTCGCCGCATTGGCACAGGGCTATCGGGTGCACTCGGAGCCGATCCCGACCGTGTACGAAGGGCGGCCCAGTCATTTCCGGGACTGGGCGGACACGTGGCGGCTGGCGCGCGTCTTCACGCGTTACGGCCGGAAGATCGTGTTGGGGGCGAGGGGGGCGGGGGGGGCGGCGGCGGCGCGATGAATATTCTCATTTCGAACGACGACGGGATCCTCGCTCGCGGGCTCGCGGTGCTGGGCGATGTCTGTGCGACGTTGGCGCAGGTGACCGTCGTCGCCCCGGACCGGGAGCAGAGCGGCACGTCGCACTCGCTCACCTTGCACCGCCCCCTCCGCGCCACGCGTCGGCCCGACGGGACGTTCCAGCTGGATGGCACGCCGACCGACTGCGTCCTGCTTGCGATCGGGATGCTCATGCCCCAAAAACCGGACTTTGTGATCTCCGGAATCAACCACGGCCAGAACATGGGGGAGGACGTGTTTTACTCGGGTACCGTCGCCGCGGCGATGGAAGGCCTGGTGGCCGGCATCCCGAGCATCGCGGTGTCGTTCGCCGGGTCGGACCTCGACACGCTCGAGACGCACAAGGACGGCCTGCGGGCGCTGCTCAAGCGCATCATCGGAGTCAAGGACTTCCCGAAAGAAACGCTCCTGAACATCAATCTCCCCGCGATTCCCGGCGATGAGGTGAAAGGCGTGAAGGTCACGCACCTCGGCAGCCGTGTGTTCAGCGAGGAGATCGCTCTGATGAAGGACCCCTGGGGCAAGGACATCTATTGGATCGGCGGCGGGCACATCACCTGGACCGGCGGCGCGGAATCGGATTTCCGCGCCACGAGCGACGGGTACATCTCGGTGACGCCGCTCCATATGGACATGACCAACTATCGACTGATCGAGGTGGTGCGGCAGTGGCTCACCGGCGATTGAGCGGCGCCGCCGACACGTACGCGGGCTACCGGGTGCGGCTGGTCGAAACGCTGCGAGGCCGGGGCATCCGCGATCTCGCCGTGCTCAAGGCGTTCGCGGAGACGCCACGGCACCTGTTCGTGCCTCCCGCCGTTCGACACCGCGCCTACGACGACGCCGCGCTGCCGATTGGCAACGGGCAGACGATCTCCCAGCCGTTCATGCAGGCCCGGTACCTCGAGGCGCTGCGACTGACCGGCACGGAACGCGTCCTCGAGATCGGCACCGGCTCGGGGTACCAGACCGCGCTCCTCGGAGCGCTGGCGGGCACCGTCTTCTCGGTCGAGCGGGTCGAGTCTCTCGCCGTGGCGGCGCAGCGGGCGTTGCGGGAGGCCGGGGTCGCCAACGTGTCCGTGCTGTTGGGGGACGGAACCCTGGGGTGGAGCGCGTACGCGCCCTACGACGCGATCCTCGTCGCGGCCGGCGGACCTGCCGTCCCGCCGCCGCTCATCGAGCAGCTCGCGCCCGAGGGCAGGATCCTGATCCCGCTGGGGAAACGGGGCGCCCAGGTCCTCACCCTGGTCGAGCGGACCGGGAGCGAG
>QHUC01000250.1 GCA_003221045.1 Gemmatimonadota bacterium
CCTTCACCGTCGGTCGTTTCGCGCTCTTCAGGTCGCGGTAATAGACCCGGTTTCGCCGGTCGGTGCCGAGCCAGACGTTCAGGATGGCGTAGCGGCCGTCGTCCGTCACCTCGGCGTTCATGCCCCAATCGGGTTGGTCCGGCCGTTCGTAGACGAGCACGTCCTCGGCCTGGTCGGTTCCCAACCGGTGGTAGTAGAGCTTTTGGAACCGGTTGACATCGGTCAGCGCCTTTTCGGTGGGCTCGGGGTAGCGGCTGTAGAAGAACCCGGCGCCGTCTTTGGTCCAGGAGGCTCCCGAGAACTTGATCCACTTGAGGTGATCGGGCCGGTCTTGCCCCGTGGCGACGTCGCGGACGCGGAACTCCTCCCAGTCGGAGCCGCTCGCCGCCGTGCCGTATGCGAGCAGCCGCCCGTCGTCCGAGACCGCCAAGCTCGAGAGCGCCACGGTTCCGTCTTCGGACAGGAGATTCGGATCCAGCAGGGTCTCCGGATTCGCGGAGAGCGACGCCTGCTTGTACAGCACCGACTGGTTCTGGAGCCCGTCGTTCTTGAAGAAGAAGTAGCGCCCCGCTTTGCGGAACGGTGCCCCAAACTTGGGATAGTTCCACAGCTTGGTGAGCCGGTCCCGAATGCGCCCCCGCGCCGGAATGTCGGCCAGGTACGCGTTGGTGAGGCGGTTCTCGGCCTCGATCCACGAGCGGCTCTCGGGCGAGTCGGGATCCTCGAGCCAGCGATACGGATCGGCGACCTTCGTGCCGTGGTAGTCGTCCACCACGTCGCTCTTGCGAGCGGATGGATACTGGAGCGTCTGCGCCTGGGAGGGGCGCGCGTTCGTGAACATGCCGGTCAGGAGAACCCCCGCGGCGAAATACCGAGTCGGAGAAGTGGTCATTTGCATGGTAATCTCAGGGGAGTTGACGTAAGTCGCAAGCCCACTTATATTTAGACATGCATTGGACTCCGGGATTCTCCGCGCTCCGTGGCGCCCTCGGCGCGCCGCGCTCGGACGACCCGTCCAATCGGTTTGACGCATCCTCAGTCTATACGCTCGGAAAGAAATCTTGCTGGTACAATCGCGGGATCCCGACCGGCTGTTGGCCGACCGGGATCGAGGGAACTTGCTTTGAAACGGGAAATTCTCATCAGCGGGACCGCACGCGAGACGCGCGTCGCGATCCTGGAGGACGACCGCCTTGTTGAGCTCTTGGTGGATCGTCCGGACGCCCGCCGCATGGTGGGCGACATCTACCTCGGCACGGTCGAGGCCGTGCTTCCGGGGATACAGGCTGCCTTCGTCAACATCGGGGCGGAAAAGAGCGCCTTTCTCCACGCCTCCGACCTGATCGAGGCGGAAGACGACGAAGAGCCGTCCGACCACGACGACGAGAACGGCAACGGAGGGGGAGGGGGAGGAAACGGCGGCACCCGCTTCTCCAGGCGGCGGCTGCCGAACGTCGCGGACGAGCTGAAGCGCGGCGAGACGCGGATCGTCCAGGTCATCAAGGAGCCGATCGGCACCAAGGGGCCACGCGTCACGGCGCAGATCTCCCTGGCCGGGCGGTTCCTGGTCTACATGCCGTTCGCCTCCAAGGTCGGAGTCTCCCGAAAAATCGAGAACCGCGATCAGCGCGCCAAGTTACGCGACATGGTCTCCAAGCTCGTGCCCAAGGAGCCGGGGGCGGGCGGCTGGATCATCCGTACGGTCGCCGAGGACCTGACCGAGCAGAGCTGCAAGCGGGAGATCGATCACCTCTTCGGCCTGTGGAAGAAGATCAAGCGCAAGGCGGGCTCCGTGCGCGCGCCGACGCTGCTGCAGCGCGAGACGTCGCTGACGCGTGGCATCATCCGCGATCTGTTCTCAGACAAGGTCGATTCGCTGCTCGTCGATTCCAAGGTCCTCCACAACGAGATCGTGCAGTACCTGAAGCAGATCGAGCCCGACCTGCTGGAGCGCGTGAAGCTCTACTCGGTCGAAACGCCGCTGTTCGACGAGTACGACATCGAGGCCGAGATCCGCAGCCTCTTCAAGCCGCGCGTCGAGCTGCCCACCGGCGGGTACCTGATCGTCCAGCCCACCGAGGCGCTCGTCTCGATCGATGTGAACACCGGGCGCTATACCGGTAAGAAGGACCCCGAGAGCACGATCTTGAAGACCAACCTCGAGGCCGCCCGCGAGGTGGCGCGCCAGCTGCGGCTGCGCGATATCGGCGGCATCATCGTGGTGGACTTTATCGACATGGAATCGCGCGGCAATCGCGACAAAGTGCTCCAGGAGCTGCGGACGCATCTGGGTCGCGACCGGGCACGCACCAAAGCCTTCGCCGTGTCGGAGCTTGGCCTCATCGAGATGACGCGGCAGCGGGTGCGCCCGTCACTGTGGCATTCCATGACCGCCGAATGCCCCACCTGCCACGGCACCGGACGCGTGTTCCGGCCCGAGGTGGTCGTGCGGCGCATGGAACGCTCCCTC
>QHUC01000251.1 GCA_003221045.1 Gemmatimonadota bacterium
GGTTACCTGCACCTCTATAGTGAGGTCGGGCAGGGGACCACCGCCAAAGTGTACTTCCCCGCCATCCGCGATCGGGGGATGCCGGAGCTCGAGGCCGAGGCCGACGAAGGCCTGCTCGGCGGGACGGAAACGATTCTGCTGGTGGAGGACGATCAGACGATGCGCGTCGCGGCGCAGCAGCTCCTGTCGAAGGTCGGCTACCACGTCGTCACTGCCGTCGACGGCCAGCACGGCCTCGACGCCTATCACGCCCACCGCGCGGCGCTGCAGCTCGTGATCACAGACGTCGTCATGCCCAAGCGCAGTGGGTTCGAGATGTACGAGGCGATCCGGGGTGAGTCGCGCGGGCTGAGCGTGTTGTTCATGAGCGGATTTCCCGCCCCGAACTTCCGGAAGACCGTCGGCCAGGACCCCCACGTCGCGTTCGTCACCAAGCCCTGGACCGCGAGCGAGCTGCTCGCCCAGGTGCGGGCGCTCTTGGGAGGTTAGTGGAGGATGGTGGAGGTGGGATCCTCCCTCCACCAACCTTCTTTAGTCTCGCCGCGGCTGTCGCGCGGCAATGTAGGTGACGGCATCCCACGCGTTGTGAATGCCGATGAACAAGAGGACGAGCGTCGTCACCCCGATCACCAGGAGCCAGCGCGGAAGATCTCGCCCCAAGACGAGCGCCGCCACGAACAGCGTCACGTACGCGATGAGGGGAAAGATGCAATGCCAGAGCCAGTCCTCGAGCACGGGCGAGTAGCCTTGAGTCCGGCGCGCCCGCTTGATGACCACCCACATGTAGGCGATTCCCGCGGCGCCACAGGTGCCGAGCGCCAGCTCGGCATTCAAGAGCGCGCGCCATGGCACGCTCATGATCGCGGAAATGAGCAGCGCGGCGCACAGGTGGACGATCGTAGGTGTGCCGAAGGCACCCACCGTATCCGCGCGCAGCGCGCGCACCTCGGCGCCTAGGACGACCACCACGAATTGCAGGCCCGTGAGCGCGGCGGCCGACGAGCCGACGATCACGTAGAAACTTTCCCAGGCGCCGAGCGGCGCGAGTGCATTCGGTTCCACGACGGGTCCTCCGGCGAGGCTAAGGTTGTTGCGACGGGGCCCACTCCACCACCGGCACCGGATACCGCACCGTCGCCGCGAGCTGGCGACGCTGCATGCTGGCGATCCAGGCCAGCACCCCGACCATCAGGAGCGGTATCGCCACGAACAAGAGCGGCAGGAGGCTCACCTGGCGCACGAGGAACGCGCTCGCCGGCCGGCTCGGATTCACGTAGGCCGTGACGACCTGGCCGGCCTGGAAGCGGTCGCGCAGCTTCGAAGCCCACGCGTAGCTCGCCGAGATGGTGAGCGGGAGGACCTGGGTGGACTGGTACTGTGCGCCGTTGACGGAATACCGATAACGGACCACCGGCGTGTACGACGTGCCCTTGTCGCCGCGCACGGCCTTGATGTCGGTCTTCAGGATACGAGCGCTCACAGGCTGCCACGTTGCGACGCGGTAGACTTCGGAGCCGAACAGCCCCAGCCCCGCCGCGACGAAAATCGCGAGGACCGACCCCACGCATCCCCAGTTGGTAGCGACGGGGTGACCGCTCACCTTGCCCGTGACCGGCGCCGAGGCGAGCGGGCTTGCCCCCGGGCTGGCAGCGACGCCGGGCGACGCGCCCGACCAGCCGCAGAACGCCCGCACCGCGGACGCGCAGGTCGCGAGCGCGAGCTCGTCGCCCGTGCTGTACGGCGTCCACGGCACGCGGCCGCCCGCCTTGGTGAGAAACACGATGCGGAAGAACGGGCTCGACTGGCGCGGGCCGCCCAGCGAGCGCTCGAGCGCCACATCCTTCAGGTCGCCGAGCGAGTATTCGTCGGTGGTCCGGTGCGCGAGCCGCTGTACGGTGACTCGAACGGTGCCTGTGGAGCGATCGAACACGAAGCGGCGATCGGCGGAGAGCAGGAGCGACGCGAGCCCCACGGCAACGAACACCCCACCCACGAGATAGATCAGCCAGGGGCCGGCGTTCCCCGACCAACCCGACTGATTCGCGAGCCTGAGGGTCATCATGCCGCCGCCCACCGCGACGAAGATCGTCCCCAGCACGACGGTCTTGAGCACGCCTTCGTGCACGACGAGCTGGCTCGGGGTCTGCAGGACGACTTTCATGGGTCCGCTCCGAAAGATCGTCGATCGGCCCGCTTGTGAAGCACTGACCCCGGGCGTGGACCTAGGGTCATCGATGGCTAGTCTGTAGTTCCCCCTCTCCTGAAAGAAGAGGGGGCCAGGGGGTGAGGACAATACGGAGAGGGCGGCAGTGGGTAAGGACCATGATGCTATATTGCGTCCCCCGGCCCAAAGCCACGGCATGACGTTACCCAACCCGCTTCCTCAACCCGACGCCTCCTGGGTGGTCGACGAGCGTTCTCTCACGCTGTTCGTCGAAAAGCTCAAGGAGCCACCTGCCGATCGCGCCTGGTACGAGCTGCGGCGCGAGGCCGAACGGATTGCCTTGGTCCCGGGCTTCGACCGGCTGATCACGCTCGACGCCAACGCAATCAAGGAGCTGCCCCACCAGATCGACGTGGCCCAACGGGTGCTGCGCGACATGGGTGGCCGCGCCATCCTCGCCGACGAGGTGGGCCTCGGCAAGACCATCGAGGCCAGCATCATCTATAAGGAGCTCGCGATCCGCGGCCTCGCCCGCCGCGCGCTGATCCTCACGCCTGCCTCGCTCGTTGGCCAGTGGCAGGG
>QHUC01000238.1 GCA_003221045.1 Gemmatimonadota bacterium
GTACGGACCCTTCCTGTCCGCGGTCGAAAGACAGGCGATGATGACCATTTCAACCGGGGTGCAGGCCGTCTCGGAAGGCAACTACGGCCGCACCGACGAAGCGATGTGGTATGTGGACAAGATCGTGCAGACCTTCAGTCGGAAATTACCAGGTTCGATTGCAGAGATGATGCCTGATTATGGCTGCTTTGCGATCGCCTGGACCAGCTACGGCATCGTGCTTCCGCTGATCCAGCATGTCTTCGGCATTCAGCCGGATGCGGTGAACAAGACCGTTGTCTTTGATCCTCATTTACCTACCGGCTGGGAGAATATGAGCATCGAAGATCTTCCTGTGGGAAGCAACATTGTGTCTTTTTCGCGCGCAAAGACCGGCAGGGGAATTGAATATGGGTTCGAAGCCAAAGAGAACGGATGGAGTTTCGTCTTAAGAGGGGACGCTCTGTCGGGCGCCGAGTATTACTTGAACGGCAGACGTGTTTCTTCTACCTCCTCTGGCATCCGTATGAGCGGAAGGAAGAATCACGTGTTGGTGGTTCAACATTAGATGCGAGTCAAACTCAGTCCTAAGCCATAAGGAACCAGCGTGAAGTTCATGCTCTTGATCTACAACGACAACGCTTTGCTCGACGCAATGCCCCCGAACGAGTTTGACGCCACCATGCGCGACTGCCTCACTCACGCCGACGAGCTACGTCAAGAGGGGCACCTGCTCGAGTCGCAAATGCTCGAGAGCCCGACCACCGCCAAGTCAGTGCGTATTCGTAACGGCCGTCTGACTACGGTTGACGGCCCCTTCGCCGAAGCCAAAGAGGTCCTGGGTGGCTTCAATCTGATCGAGGCTACGGACATGGCTGAGGCAGTTCGAATCGCGAGCCAGTTCCCCTGGGCACGCACCGGTTGTGTCGAGGTTCGTCCCCTAAAGGACATTGCGACAGTTCGCAAGCAGGTGAGCGGTGCAACGCGCCGCCTAAATGCGCGTTGAAGCAGGCGGCCGCGCTCGAGAGGTAACGTCATATGGCCACAGTTCAGGTCCGCTACATTGTCCACGATGTCGGTGGCGGACGGTCCATGCCAGATGGGAGGAAGCCGGAGCCTGGCGGTTGGAATCGCTTTGCTATTGAGGTCCCTGATCTTGCGGCCACAGTCGAGGCCTTACGCAAGGCGGGCGCTCGCTTTCGCAACGAGATTGTGACCGGCGTTGGCGGCAAGCAGATCCTCCTCGAGGATCCGTCCGGCAACCCGATCGAGCTGTTCGAGCCGACGATCTCCGAGGCTCGTCTGAAGGGGGAGTCACCACGCTAGTTATTCAAGACCTTGAACGGACCCGAGACGAGACGCTGAAGTGCTTCTCGCTCAACCATCGCGACCTCGCGCGAACCTACGCGCCCGGCAAGTGGTCAGTCAGTTATATCCTTCACCACCTCTCGGATAGCGAGACCGTTTTTTTCGATCGCATCCGTCGAGTGCTCAGTGAACCTCGTCCGGTCGTATGGGTGATGGATCAGGATGCGTGGGCGAAGGGACTCGACTATTCGCGGGTGCCGCTAGACCTCTCCCGGCAGGTATACGAATCGGTTCGCAACGCAATCATCTATTATGCCGGGGTGCACTATGAGCGGAGCGGCCATCTGGAGTTCGTGCATAGTGTAGACGGCGTGCGCACGTTGCGGGATGAATTCGACAAGGCCGCCGCTCATAATGAGCATCACTTGAGTCAAATCCGGTTGGCGCTTGGCGGTCCAGCCGCCTGACACACGCCTGCGACCAATCTCGGTACCATGCCTGCCTCGCAGCAGATCCTTGATGCAATCGGCAACACGCCCCTCGTAGAGCTTCGCCACCTGGTGCCGCCCGGCTCCGCGCGCGTCGTCGCGAAGCTCGAGTCGGCGAACCCGACCGGAAGCATGAAGGACCGGGTGGCCCGCGCCATGGTCGAGCGCGCCCGCGCAGACGGGAGGCTCCCAGCGGGCGGGACCGTGGTCGAGTACACGGCAGGCACGACCGGGATCTCCCTCGCCCTGATCTGCGCCGCGTACGGCTATAAGGCACACTTCGTGTTCTCGGACGCGTTTAGCGAAGAGAAGCGGTGGACGATGCGCGCATATGGTGCGGAGCTCACCGATGTTTTGAGCGACAAGAAGAGAATCACCGAGCAGCTGATCAAACGGATGATCGCCACGGCTGGTGAGATCAGTCGCCGGCCGGGGCACTGGTACTGCGACCAGCTCAATAATCGAGACGGCGAGGCAGGCTATCACTCTCTGGGCGAGGAGCTGTGGGAGCAGTCTGGGGGGCGAATCGACGCGTTCGTACAGGCCGTCGGCACGGCGCATTCGATCCACGGCGCGGCGCACGCCTTGCGATCGCACAATCCTCACCTACACGTGACGGCGGTCGAGCCGGCGGAAACGGCGGTGCTCGCGGGGAAACCCTCGGGATCGCACGGCATCGAGGGAATTGGAATCGGGTTCATCCCTCCGCTCTGGCGGCGAGACGAGGTGAATGAGATCATCGGCGTGCCCACCAAGGAGGCGAAGGCGATGGCTCGGCGGCTCGCACGCGAAGAGGCCATCTTCGCCGGAACGTCGACTGGGGCCAACATCGTCGCGGCACTCGTCGTCGCCAAACGGCTCGGCGCGGGCGCGACTGTTGGTACGATCATCATCGATTCGGGGCTGCGCTACGTGAGCACCGACGTGTTTCGGGCTTGATGGCCGCCGCCCTGCGCCGTTAGCACGCTACCGTCAAATCGCCGGAGGTCACATTGATATCCTCCTCTACGTCAAAGGACGACGTAAAACGGGCCGCGATACAGGTGCGGTCCTATTTCGCGTCCTTACCACCCGCTGCCCGGAAGTACCTCCGGAAACTCCGCCAGGCCATTCGCTCCGCGGCGCCCGGCGCTCGTGAGGCCTTCAGCTACGGGATTCCCTCGTTCAGGGTCGAAGGAAAACCGCTCGTGTGGTATGCCGCCTTCAAACACCACTGCAGCTTGTACCCGATGACCGCCGCGCTGCGGCGCGCCCACGCGACCGCCCTCAAGGGATACGAGACGTCGAAGGGCACGATCCGATTTCCATTCACGAAGCCCCTGTCATCGACTCTCGTGAAGCGACTCGTCAAGACACGAATCGCCGAGATGCGCAAGAAGAGGAGGACGTGACCGGCCCTTCCTTGACCGATCCCCGCGGTCCAACTACCCTCCCCCATCGTGTTTCACGGCACCCGCCCCGGTTGGATCGAAGTCATCGCCGGCGTCATGTTCTCCGGCAAGAGCGAAGAGCTGGTGCGCCGGGTGCGGCGCGCCGTGATCGCCCGGAAGCACGTCCAGGTCTTCAAGTCCCACTTGGACGCCCGCTACGCGGGTCTCTACACGGTCAGCACGCACGACGGGGGGACGGTCGAAGCCGAGCCTGTGGACTCCGCCGAAGCGGTGATGCGGGCGATTCGTCCGGAGACGGAGGTGGTCGCGGTCGACGAAGTGCAGTTCCTGGACGAGCGTATCGTCGGCGTGGCAAACACGCTCGCGGACAGGGGCGTCCGGGTCGTGCTGGCCGGCATCGACATGGATTTCCGCGGCCTGCCGTTCGGGCCGATGCCCACGCTCCTCGCGATCGCCGAGATCGTCGACAAGCTCCAGGCCATCTGCATCACGTGC
>QHUC01000119.1 GCA_003221045.1 Gemmatimonadota bacterium
ACCAGCTTGTGAATCAGCAGGTCCAGCGGCTCACGCCGGAAGAGAGCGGGGGAGCGCATGCGCTTGAACGCCATATCGGCGTGGGCCACGGCGAAGATGTCCTTGCGCCGCAGCGCCACGGCGATGTCCCGCAGCTCGGCGATGCTCCGACCGGCGGACCACGCGGCGCCCACCAGCGCGCCCACGCTCGTGCCGACGATCTGCGCCGGTACGAGCCCGCGCTCGGTGAGCGCCTGCAGCACGCCGACGTGGGCGAGGCCCTTCATACCGCCGCCGCCCAACACGAGTGTGAATCGCGTCTGGGTGTCCACGTGATTCGCCGCTTGCCCGGAAGGTGAGCCTGCGAGTAACGTAGTCGTGATCCCTATGCCCGCGCTACTCTTTGGCCGTCGTGTCGCGCGCAGTCGCTGGGCGCTCGCCGGTCTCGCGGTGGTGGCCGCGTTGGCGCTCGCGGCGGCCGCGGCACCGTGGCTCGCGCCGGGTGATCCGTATCACGGCGAGCTCGCCGTCGCGCTGCGCGCGCCGTCCACCGCGTTCCCGCTCGGCACCGACGCGCAGGGACGCGACGTCTTGAGCCGCGTCCTCTTCGGCGCGCGGTTGTCCCTCGCGATCGGGCTGACGAGCCAGGCGATCTCTCTCGCGACCGGCCTCTTCCTCGGCCTGTGGGCGGGTTTCCGCGGTCGCTGGGTCGACGCCGTCGTCATGCGCGCCGCCGACGTCACGCTCGCCTTCCCGTCTCTCCTCCTGCTCATCGCCGTCGCGGCAGCAGTCCGGCCTTCGCTGCCGGTGGTCTGCGTGGTGATCGGCGCGGTCGGCTGGGCGGGGATGGCGCGCCTCGTCCGTGGGCAGGTGCTCGTGACGCGGGGACTCGACTACGTGCAGGCGGCACGAGCGCTCGGCGCCTCCGATGTGCGGCTCGTGGCGCGCCACGTGCTCCCGAACGTCCTCGGGCCCGTGATCGTCGCCGCGACCCTCGGCGTGGGCGGTGCCATCATGGCCGAAGCGGCGCTCTCGTTCGTGGGCTTGGGCGCGCAACCACCGACGCCGTCGTGGGGCGCCATGATCGCCGAGGGTCGTGATCTGCTGCGCGTGGCCCCCTGGGTTTCCCTGTTTCCGGGGCTCGCCATCGGCCTCGCGGTGCTGGGCGTGAACCTCGTGGGCGACGGCCCGCATCCATCGGCCCCATTCCTGAACGCACCCGGCGCGCGCTCGACGAATTCACCGCCAAACGCACCGCTCCGCACCTGCTCCCCGACCGCGAGCTGCAGGCCGGGTTGCAGGCGGCCCGCGCCACGGTGGCCGCGCTGCTCAACGCGGAGCCCGCCGAGATCGCCCTCGCGACCAATACCAGCCACGGGCTCAACCTGGCCGCTCGTGCGTTACCGCTCACGCCGAGGGACGTGGTGCTCGTCTCTGATCGCGAATTCCCGGCGAACGTCTATCCGTGGCTGCTCCTCAAGAAGCGAGGCGTCGAGGTGGAGCTGGCGCCGTGCGCCGCCGAGGGGTGGCCCGACGAAGACTACCTGGTGGAGCGCCTGCACGACCCGCGCGTTCGGGTCCTCGCGGTGTCCTTCGTGCAGTTCTCGAACGGCTATCGTGCGGATCTCGCGCGCCTCGGCGCCGCGTGCCGCGCCAACGGGACATTTCTGGTGGTGGACGGCATTCAGGGGGTCGGGAATTCCATGCTCGACGTCCGCGACACGCCCGTGGACATCCTGGCCTGCGGCGGGCAAAAGTGGCTGCTCTCACCCTGGGGCTCCGGGTTCGTCTACGTGCGCCGGGAGCTGATCTCGGGACTCGAGCCGGCAGTCACCGGCTGGATGGCATTCGAGGGGACGGACGACTTCTCTCGGCTCACCGAGTACAACCCCGCGTTCCGATCGGATGCGCGCCGCTTCGAGATGGTGACCCTGCCGTACCAGGACTTCTACGGGATGACCGCCTCGGTGGGGATGCTGAGCGAGCTCGGCATGGACGACATCGCGCAATACGCGCGCACGCTGCACGAGCCCGTGCTCAAGTGGGCCGACGATAACGGCGTCCGGGTCTCTTCACCACGTGAGGACGCGCACCGCTCCGCGATCATCTGCCTGGCCCCCGAACACCCGGCCGAAGCGTACCACGCGTTGAAGCGGGCGCACGTCGTGTGCTCGCTGCGGGAAGGAGCCATCCGTCTCGCGCCGCACTGCTATAACACGGTGGAAGAGATGGAACGGGTGCTGGATGTGCTGGATCAATTAGAATGAGGCGTTGCAGCCAGATGAGGCATCGCCTCATCGGCAACGTTGTATCCCTCTCTATGGGCTTGGCGGCCATCGCGACGGCGTAGTGACCGATGAACATGGTCCGCTAGCGGCCCGCCCGAAGCAGCGCGTAGTCCTTCTTGCCCTTGCGCAGCAGCAGGTTCCCCCCGGTGAGCCAATCGGGGGGCGCGATTTTCCGGGCGGGGTCCTTCACCCGTTGCTGATTGACGTAAATCCCACCTTGCTCGATGGCCCGGCGCGCCTCGCTCTTTGATTTCGCGAGGCCCGCCTGTACGACCGCGTCCACCAGGGAAAGGCCGTCGCTCGAGGGGACACGCGCGGTGGGGATCTCCCGCGCGAGCAGGTCCAACGCGCTTGCCTCGACTTGCCGCGGATCCAAGTCACTGAACAGAATCGCGTTCACGGCCGTGGCGTTGTACGCGGCTTGTTTTCCGTGCACCATCGTCGTCGCTTCGATAGCAAGCTTGGCTTGAGCCTCGCGGCGGCTCGGGTCGTTCTTGTGCGTCTTGATCTGCCCCTCGATATCGGGCCGGGGGAGGAGCGTGAACAGCTTGAGGTACGCCTCGACGTCGCGATCGTCGACGTTGTACCAGAACTGGTAGAACTTGTACGGCGACGTGAGTGCCGGATCGAGGTAGATCGCCCCCGCTTCCGTTTTTCCAAACTTCGCTCCGGAGGCCATCGTCACCAACGGGGCGACCAGCCCGTGTGCCTCGCCTCCTGCCACACGGCGGATGAGATCGATCCCCGCGGTGATGTTCCCCCACTGGTCGCTGCCCCCGACTTGAATCGTGCAGCCGCGGTCGCGGAACAGGTGCAGGAAGTCGTAGGCCTGCAGCAACATGTAGCTGAATTCGGTGTAGGAAATGCCCGCGTCGAGGCGGGCCTTCACCGACTCCTTTTGCAGCATGATGTTGACGCTGAAGTGCTTCCCGACGTCGCGCAGGAAGTCCACCAGGCTCTGCTTCACGAGCCAATCGGCGTTGTTGAGCACGAGCGCCTGCGCCGGCCCGTCGAAGTCGAGGAGCTTCGCCATCTGGTCGCGCTGGCGCTGGAGGTTCTCCCGAATCTGCTCCTTCGAGAGCAGGGGGCGTTCGTTGCGCTTCCCGCTCGGGTCGCCGATGAGACCCGTGCCACCGCCCATGAGCACGATCGGCTTGTGGCCGGCCAGCTGGAAATGCCGCAGCAGCATGATGGGCATGAGATTTCCGAGCTGCAGGCTGGGCGCGGTCGGATCGAACCCGCAGTACGCCGTTCGGCGGCCGTCGGCGAGGTGCGCCCCGATTCCCTGCGTGGCGTGGTGGACGAAACCCCGCCACTCGAGCTCGGCAAAGAGGTTCGACATGGCGCGGAATCGTATGGGACGGCACAACGGCTGGCAAGCCGCGGGCGGCCTGACTAGGTTGTAACGCGATGGTGTCCATCCCAGCGCCGGTCCCTCTTTCCCGGCCCGTCACCTGGTGGCAAAACCCGAAGATCCGCGGTCGTATCATCGCGATCGCGGCGCTCGCCTGCGCGTACGGTTTCGGGCTCGCCTATGGATCCTGGACGCGCGTGTGCGCGGGCGAGCACTGCCCCAGTATCTCGCGGCTGGTCGCGAACCCGAACCATCAGGTGCAGACGTCGAAGGTCTTCGCCGCCGACGGCCGCCTGATCAGCGAGCTCGGTGCCGAGCGCCGCACCGTGCTTCCCCTGACGGACATCCCGATCGCGGTACGCCAGGCGTTCATTGCCACCGAAGACAAGCGCTTCTACGACCACCACGGGATCGACTACTGGCGGATCCTCGGCGCCATCAAGAACGACCTCGTGACGATGAGCTTCGCGCAGGGGTTTTCGACCATCACGATGCAGCTGGCCCGGAACATCTTTCCCGAGGAGATCAGCCGCGAGAAGACGCTCACGCGCAAGCTCAAGGAAGCACGGGTGGCCGTCGAGATTGAGCACAACTTTCCCAAGGACACGATCCTCCAGCTCTATCTCAACCAGATCAACCTCGGGGCGGGGGCTCATGGTGTCGAGGCGGCCGCGCAGATCTACTTCGGAAAGCACGCGCGGCAGTTGAACGTCGCCGAAGCGGCGACGCTCGCCGCGCTTCCCAAGCTGCCGGCGTTCTACAACCCGCGCACCCACCCCGAGCGCGCCGTACGGCGACGCAACGTGGTGCTCGGCCTGATGCGCGATCAGGGGTTCCTCTCGCCCGAGGAGGCCGAGCTCTGGAGCTCCTACCCTCTGGTGCTCACGTCCACGCGCACCAACTACGGCGACGTGGCGCCGTATTTCGTCGAGTGGCTGCGCGTGCAGCTCGACGCGCGCTTCGGGCGGGATCTCTACGAAGGCGGGCTGCGCATCTACACGACACTGGACCTCGACATGCAGGAAGCCGCCGAGCGCGCGTTACAGTCCCAGCTCGACGCCATCGAGGCCGGCGTGTATTCGAACGGCAAGTTCCCCGGCCGCATGACGTATCGCGAGTACCTCGAGTCGTCCAAGGCCTCGGGCGAGGACCACGGGCCGTTCACGCCGTATCTCCAGGGCGCGCTCGTGGCCCTCGAGGCGAACACGGGCTACATCCGCGCCATGATCGGCGGGCGCGACTTCGATGACTCGAAGTACAACCGCGCTACCCAGGCGATCCGGCAACCCGGGTCGACCTTCAAACCGTTCGTGTATTCCGCCGCGGTGCGCGCGGGCCATCCGGTCACGGAGATCGTCGATGATTCGCCGCTCAATCCACCCGTCATTCAGCTCGACTCGACGCTCTGGCAGCCCAAGGACGACGACGATACGACGCTCGGCATGATCCCGATGCGGGAGGCGCTGTATCTGTCGCGCAACCTTGCCACGATCAAGCTCGGCATGGCGCTGGGCGAGCAGACGGTCATCGGGGAAGCGCGCCGCTATGGGATCACGACGCCGCTGCCGCCCTATCCGTCGATCCATATCGGCGCGAAGGGCGTGCGCCCGATGGAGATGATCGCCGCGTACACGGCCTTCGCTACGCTCGGCACCCGCGCCGAGCCGGTGGGCGTCCTGCGCGTGGAAGACCGGCAGGGCAACATTCTCTGGCAGCCCGCGATCCGCCGAGACCCCGTGATGGATCCCGAGCACACGTGGCTCATGGTCGATATGATGAAGGACGTGATCCGCCGCGGCACCGCGTTCAGCGCCGTGTGGACGGCGGGCTTTACGCTTCCGGCCGCGGGCAAGACCGGCACGACGGACGACTACACGGACGCCTGGTTCATCGGCTACACGCCGGAGCTCGTGGCGGGCATCTGGGTCGGCTACGACCTCCAGCAACGCATTCTCGAGCACAACGCCGGGGGCGGCCGCATCGTGGCGCCGGCGTGGACGGCGTTCATGCGCGACGTGTACGACCGCCGGCCGGCTCCGCCCGATTGGGTCCGGCCCGACTCCCTCATCACGCGCGAGGTGGACTGGTCGAACGGATACCTCGCGACGCCGTTCTGCCCCCAGGATGTCCGCCACTGGGACTGGTTCTATCCGGGCACGGAGCCGACCCAGGCGTGTCCGGTGCACACGCCGTTCGGCGGCATCGGGGTTTCTCCTTAAGGGGCTCGGGGTTCGGGACTCGGGAGTGCTCCCGTTAGCCTCCGAGTCCCGAGCCGCGAGCCCCGAGCCCCGATGTTGCGCATCAGTGCAGGCTCAGTGCACCCAGTCACGGCGCCGTCCATCGCAGACGGCGCCGTTCTCGTTGACGAGCGCGGGAAGATCGCGGCGGTGGGACCAGCGGCAACCGTGGCCGCGCCCGCGGGCGCCCGCCAGCTCGAATTTCCGGATGGGACCTTGGTCCCGGGACTCGTCAACTGTCACACGCACCTCGAGCTCACCCACCTCGCCGGGAGGAATCGCGAGACAGCCTTTGCCCGGTGGATTCGCGAGATCCGCGCGATGAAGGACGCCGCCACTCCGGAACAATTCTCGCGCTCCGCCGAGCAGGGTGTGCGTGCCGCATGGGCCGCCGGGGTCACGTGCGTCGCGGACACGGGGAGTACCGGCGCGCCGCTCGAAGCGCTCGCCCGCCTGGGCGGACGGGGGATCTACTATCAGGAGGTGTTCGGGCCCGATCCCGCGAAGTGCGGTGAGAGCCTCGCTGAGTTGAGGCAGGCGGTGGGCCGACTCGGGCCGCTGGCCTCTCGCCACCTGCGCCTCGGTGTTTCCCCCCACGCGCCCTACACCGTGAGCGATGCCCTCTACCGCGCCGTGACCGACTACGCGCTGCGTGAAGGACTGCCGGTCGCGGTCCATCTCGCCGAGTCGCGGGAGGAGAGCGAGTTCGTGCGGGACGGCACCGGGCCATTCGCCGACGCGTTGCAAGCCCGCGGCATTACGGTGGAGGCACGGCACTGCTCGCCGGTCCAGTACCTCGGGCGACTTGGCGTCTTAGAACGTGCGACGGGGTGGCTGTGTATCCATTGCGTTCAGGTCGATGAGGCGGACATCGCCTCTCTCCGGGATGCCGGGGCGGCGGTAGCCCATTGTCCCCGTTCGAACCGCGTTCACGGTCACGGGACGGCGCCGCTCGCCGCGTTTCGGCGAGCCGGCCTGCGCGTCGGCCTCGGTACGGACTCGGTGGTGAGTGTCGGCGACGCGGATCTCCGGGCGGAAGCCGATGCCGCGGGACTCGTTGACGAAGACGCGCTGCGAACGCTCACGATCGAAGGCGCCCGCGCGCTGGGGCTCGACAGCGAAATTGGATCCCTCGACGTCGGCAAGGATGCGGATCTCGCAGTTTTTTCCTCCACCAACCTCCACCAACCTCCACCATCTTCCACCGCCCTCCTGACCGTCGTCGCCGGACGCGTGGTTCACGGCTAGATTCTGGCCCCATGAAAACCCAGCGCCACGCCGCCATCTTGAAGATCGTCCGCTCCGAGACGGTGGCGAGCCAGGAGCGGCTGCGCGAGCTGCTCAAGGGCGAGGGGTTCGACGTCACGCAGGCGACGCTCTCCCGCGACATCCGCGAGCTCGGCCTCGCCAAGGTCGCGGCGCCGGATGGAGGCTCGCACTACTCGCCACCGCCGGAGGCGGGGACCGCCATCCGGCCACATCTCGCACAGATGCTGCCTACCCTGCTCGTGTCGGTCGACGGCGTCGGTCCCCTGCTCGTCGTGAAGACGCCGGCGGGCGGCGCCCAGGCGCTCGGCCTCGCCATCGACGCTGCGGGTTGGAGCGAGATCATCGGCACGATCGCGGGAGACGACGCCGTGCTCGTCATCACGCGGAGCGAGCGCGCCCGTCGCGCCGTGCAGACGCGCCTCAAGGAGCTGGGCGGCATTCCGGAGTGACCCCTTCTCGCCGTGATGGGGAGACGATGTGCCCCACCTGAGCCGAGTCGGCCTCGCGGCCGCGTGCCTGGTCACTGTGGTCGTAGGCGTTCCGCGCTCCGGCGTGTCGCAGCAACCCGTGCTCACGCCGGCCGAGCGCGCGGCCGGCTGGCGTCTGCTGTTCGACGGGCGGACCACGGCGGGCTGGCGGGGCTTTCGCATGGACGCGATGCCCGCCGGCTGGTCGGTGGTGGATGGCGCCCTGACCCGCGTGGCCCGGGCGGGCGACATCATCACGACGGAACGGTTCGCGAACTTCGAGCTCGTGCTGGAGTGGAAGATCGCCCCCGCCGGAAACAGCGGGATCTTCTACCGGGTCAGCGAGGACGATTCGACGGCGTACTGGAGCGGTCCGGAGATGCAAGTGCTCGACGACGCCGGGCATCCCGACGGCAAGTCGCGGCTGACCGCGGCCGGGTCGTGCTACGGGATCTATCCCTCACCGGCGGGCGTCGTGAAGCCGGCGGGCCAGTGGAACCGGGTCCGGCTCGTGGTGCGGGGGAATCACGTGGAGCACTGGCTGAACGGTGTGAAGGTGGTTGACTATGAGCTCGGGAGCCCGGATTGGGAGGCGCGGGTCAAGCGCAGCAAATTCGCGCCCCACGTTCACTACGGCCGTAACACGAGCGGGTACATCGGCCTCCAGGATCACGGCGATTGGGTGGCGTACCGCCACATCAAGATCCGCGTGCTGCCGTGACCGTGCGGGTCCGGCTCTCGGTGATGATGTTCCTCCAGTACTTCGTCTGGGGAGCGTGGTTCGTCACGATGGGCACGTACCTCACTCAGACGCTGCATTTCACTGGCCAGCAAGTGGGGTGGGCCTACGGGGCGACCGCGATCGCGGCGCTCATCTCACCGTTCTTCCTCGGCATGGTGGCCGACCGCTTTCTCGATACCGAAAGACTGCTCGCCGCCCTGCACGTGGCAGGCGCGGCCGTGATGTGGGTCGTCTCGACGCAGACGACGTTCGCGACATTCTATCCGTGGCTGATCGCGTACGCGTTATGCTACATGCCCACGCTCTCGCTCACGAACTCGATCTCGTTCCATAACGTTCAGGATCCCGCGCGCGATTTCCCGCTGATCCGCGTGCTCGGCACGATCGGGTGGATCGTGGCCGGCATCATCGTCGGGAAAGTGCTGCGGGCCGACGCGCTCGCCTGGCCGATGCGGCTCGCCGCCGGCGCGTCGGCGCTGCTCGGCCTCTTCTCGCTCGTGTTGCCCCACACGCCGCCCAAGGCGGCCGGTGCGCCGTTCAGCGCCCGCGACGCGCTGGGCCTCGACGCGCTGCAGCTCCTCAACGACCGCGCGTTTCTCGTGTTCGTCGCTGGCTCCTTCCTGTTGTGCATTCCGCTCCAGTTTTACTACGCCTGGGCCAACCCCTTTCTCAATGAGATCCACGCGCCCGATCCCGCGTTCATCCAGACGTTCGGGCAGATGTCCGAGATCTTCTTCATGCTGATGTTACCGTTTTTCCTGAAGCGGTTCGGCATCAAGACCATCATGCTGGGCGGAATGCTGGCGTGGGGTGTTCGCTATCTGGCGTTCGCGCACGGCGACGCCGGCGCCGGGATGTGGCTGATCTACATGGGGATCCTGCTCCACGGCGTCTGCTACGACTTCTTCTTCGTCGCCGGCCAGATCTACACCGACGAGCAGGCCGGCCCGAGAATCCGCGCCGCCGCCCAAGGGTTCCTGAACCTCGTGACCAATGGGCTGGGTTACCTGATCGGGGCCACGGTCGTCGCCGGACGAGTGGTCGACGCCTACCGCTCTCCCGACGGTATGCATGACTGGCGCGCCATCTGGACCGTGCCGGCGGTGGGCGCGTTCGCCATTCTGGTGGTCTTCGCCGTCCTGTTCCGTCCCCGGTCGGCGCCGGTCTCCGCCACACCCGTTCGGTGAGGAAGTCACCCATGGCTCGCAAACGCATCACGAGACGCAGGTTCGTCGGCGACCTCGGCGCCGCCGGGCTCTTTACGATCGTTCCGCGGACCGTGCTCGGTCGGGGAGTTCGGGCGCCGAGCGACACGCTCAACGTGGCGTGCATCGACGTGGGCGGCATGGGCCGCAACGATGTGAAAGGGATGGAGGGCGAGAACATCTACGCCCTCTGCGACGTGGACTCGAAGGCCGCCGAAGACGCATTCCAGGCATATCCCAAGGCCAAGCGCTACCGGGATTACCGCGAGATGCTCGACAAAGAGCGGAACAGCATCGACGCGGTCACCATCTCGACGCCCGACCACTCGCACACCGCGGCCGGACTGCTCGCTCTGAAGGCGGGAAAGCACACCTACATCCAGAAGCCGCTCGCGCGGACCATGGGGGAAGTGCGCGCGCTGGCCGATTACACCCGGAGTCATCCCAAGCTCATGACCCAGATGGGCAACCAGGGCCATGCCCGCGAGGGCACCCGGCAGATTCGCGAATGGGTGGAGGCGGGCGCGATCGGTACGGTGCGGGAGGTGCACTTCTGGACCAACCGGCCGATCTGGCCGCAGGCGATCGAACGGCCGCTCGAGGAGTATTACGTTCCGGCCACGCTCGACTGGAACCTGTGGCTCGGCCCCGTCCCGGAGCGACCGTATCACCCCGCGTACGTGCCGTTCAAGTGGCGCGGGTTCTGGGATTTCGGCACCGGGGCGCTCGGCGACATGGCGTGTCACATCATGGATGCGTCGTACTGGACCCTCGATCTCGGCTTTCCCGCGCGCGTCGAGCCCGAATCGACCCCGCTCTTTAAGGAAACGGCGACAGCTCTGGATCGGGTCCGATGGCAAGCTCGTGGCCGGCACCTATGGCGACGAGCCGAAGGTGCTCGACCCGGCGAAACAGGCCGAGCTGGCGGCTCATCCCCCGGCCCCGAAGTACCCGCGCTCCCCGGGTGTGTACGCCGAATGGATCGCCGCCTGCAAGGGCGGCGCGCCGACGGGCTCGACGTTCGATGGACACGCCGGTGGGCTCACGTCGATGGTGCTGCTCGGTTGTCTCGCGGTGCGACTGGGACGCGTGCTCGAGACCAATCCGGCGACGGGCCAAGTGACCAACGTCCGCGTCCCCGACGAATTCATCCGGCCGACGTATCGGTCGGGGTGGGTCCTGTAAACGTGCTCGACGGCCTGTCAGCCAGCCTCAGTCACCACCCTGCGGTCGCCCTCGTCACGCTGTTCGGCGCGGGCCTGGTGACGAGCCTGACGCCCTGTATCTACCCCATGATCCCCATCACGGCGGGTATTCTCTCGGGCGCGAGCGCTGGCAAGTCATCCCGCGCTCGGACGTTGCGGCTCACGCTCGTCTATGTCACCGGCCTCGCGCTGTTCTACGCAGTCCTCGGGCTCATCGCCGGACTCTCCGGATCGCTCTTCGGCACGGTGAGCGCGAGTCCGTGGGCCAGGCTGGCGATCGGGAACCTCTTGCTCGTCTTCGGCCTTGCTATGCTCGACGTGATTCCGGTCGCCGCGCCCGAACGTCTGATGCGCTGGGCCGGGAGCTTGGGCGGCGGGTCGTATCCTGCTGTGTTCCTGCTCGGGGCGACCTCCGGCATCGTCGCCGCTCCCTGCGGTGCGCCGGCCTTTGCCGCGGTGCTTACCTGGGTGGCGACGACGCGCAGCGGCGTCCTCGGGTTTGTGTACTTGTTCGTGTTCTCGCTCGGGATGACGGCGCTGCTGGTGATCGTGGGCCTTTTTTCAGGCTCCCTGGCGACGCTTCCCAGGGCAGGGGCGTGGATGGTGTGGATCAAGAAAGCCGCCGGGGTCATCCTCTTGGCGATGGCGGAGTACTACTTCATCAAGGTGGGGCAGGTCTTGTGACGAAATACGGATTGGCACTCGCCGCCGCGCTCGCGGTGCCGGCGACGCTCGGCGCCCAGGACATCGGCTTACCACTGGGGACCAAGGCGCCGGCGGTGGCGGTGCAGGATCTCGACGGCAAAGCCGTCGATCTCGGTCGCTATATCGGGAAGCAACCCGTGTTACTCGAGTTTTGGGCTACGTGGTGCCCGTTATGCAAGGCGCTCGAGCCCGCGCTCAAAGCGGCGCACGCGCGCTACGGCAGCACCGTCCAGTTCGTGGCGGTCGGCGTCGGCGTGAACGAATCACCGGCCTCGATCAGGCGCCACCTCACTGACCACCCGTTGCCATTCCCCGTTTTGTTCGACGCGAGCGGCGCGGCGGTGCGTGCCTATCAGGCACCCACGACCTCGTACATCGTCGTCCTGGACCGCACCGGTAAGGTCATGTACACCGGCACCGGCGCGGACCAGGACATCGCCGCGGCCCTGCGGCCCGTGGTCGGAAACTAGCCCGTCCTACTCTCCCTCCGCGGGTCGCGGGGTGATCCGATCGATCGCGACGCCGAGATCCTTGTAGGACTGCGGATCGATCTCACGGAACGGCGACATCTTGTAAGCGATCTTGCCGTCCGGCCCCACCACGAAGAGGTTGCGGACGTCCATGCCGTATTTCGGATTGTGCGCGCCGTACGTCTTCCCCATCACGCCACCGGTGTCGCTCGCGAACAGGAACGGAAACTCGTCATCGTGGGACCATGCGGCGAGTGTATCGACGGGGTCCACGCTGATGCCGATGAGCACCACGTTCCGTCCGTCGTGAAACAGCTGTGCGTACTGATCACGGTACGCATGCATTTGGATCGTTCAGCCCTTGGTTCGCGCCTTGTAGAAGAACGCGAGCACCACGGTCTTGCCCCTGAAATCGCTCAGGTGGATGGGAGCCTTGAGCACCCCATACCGCGTCGCTCCGGGAAGGGTGAAGTCCGGCGCCACGGATCCGACGGATAGCTCCAGGCTCGCCGGCTGCTGCGCGCGTATCTGCGGCGCCGCCAAGGCGAGCGCGAGCGGGATCGCGAGCGGTACGGCTGGGCGAATCATTCGAGTGTCCTCAGTAGAGCGGGCACGAATCGGTCGAGCCGCTCGGGGGGGAAGTCGAGTGTGCGACCTTGCTCGGCGCTCATATACGCCGTCATCAGCAGTTTCACGACCTCGAGCCCGTCGTCGAAGGTGAGCTGCGGCGCGTCGCGTCCCTGGAACGCGCGCACGAAGTGCCGGTCCTCCGCCTCGTAGCCATATACCGCTGGCTCTCCCGCCACCACGGGCATGAGGCCGATCTCGGCGTTCTGCTTCTCGACCAGGTCCTCGCCGGCCGTGCCTTTCACGGCGCGACTGAAAAACAACCGCAGCGGGCTGTCGAGCGAGTTCCACGCCATCGAGTACTCGGGGCCGAGCAGCTCGGCCGAGAGGCGGAGTCCGGCCCCGACGAAGCTCCAGGACGTCGTCGCTTCGCCGATCACCGTGGCGCCGTCATCCGTCTCGAACTCGATGGTGACGCCGGCGAAGTCTTCGGCAGGGTGCCTGGCATAGTCGACGTCCTTACCCATCTCCTGCTGCAGGCGCTTGGCGTACTCTGGTCGAGTCCACTTGAGGCTCGCGATGTGCCCCGTCACCCGCACCGGTCGTACCGACGACAGGGGCGCGCCGGGTTCGGTCAGGAGGTGCCGCACCACGAGCGCTGAGTGGCACATCATGTCGTTCAACACGCCGCCGCCTTGCAGCTCGCCGCGCCAGAACCACGGCATGTGGGGCCCGCTGTGCTCTTCGGCGGCCCGGGCAAGGTAGGGGCGGCCCGTGAGCGCCGCGCCACGGGTCCAGATGACCGCGCGTCCCTGCGTCACCGCGGGCGCGAATACCTGGTTCTCGAGATAGCCGTGCGCGACTCCCGCCTGCCGCGCGAGCTCGACCACGCGCATCGCCTCGGCGACATTGCGCGCGAGCGGCTTTTCGCATGCGATGCCTTTGAGCCGTCCCAGACCCCGGGTGACGGCGTCGGCGATCTCCTCCAGGTTCGCCACGCGGGCGTCGTTCCGGCCGCAGAGCCACAGCGCGTCGATGGCCGGATCCGCCACCATCGCGGCGATGGAGCGGAACGGCTTCGTCTCGCCCAGGTCGAGCTTCCGGGCGAGCGCTGCCGTTTCCTCCGCGTGGTTCCCGGTCGGGCTCCATACGCCGAGCACGTCGGCGTCGCGCACCGCCTGGAAAGCCTGCAGGTGAAATCGCGCGTTGAAGCCACCGCCGACGAAGCCGACGGACGTCGTCGCTTCGCCGATCACCGTGGCGCCGTCATCCGTCTCGAACTCGATGGTGACGCCGGCGAAGTCTTCGGCAGGGTGCCTGGCATAGTCGACGTCCTTACCCATCTCCTGCTGCAGGCGCTTGGCGTACTCCGGTCGAGTCCACTTGAGGCTCGCGATGTGCCCCGTCACCCGCACCGGTCGTACCGACGACAGGGGCGCGCCGGGTTCGGTCAGGAGGTGCCGCACCACGAGCGCTGAGTGGCACATCATGTCGTTCAACACGCCGCCGCCTTGCAGCTCGCCGCGCCAGAACCACGGCATGTGGGGCCCGCTGTGCTCTTCGGCGGCCCGGGCAAGGTAGGGGCGGCCCGTGAGCGCCGCGCCACGGGTCCAGATGACCGCGCGTCCCTGCGTCACCGCGGGCGCGAATACCTGGTTCTCGAGATAGCCGTGCGCGACTCCCGCCTGCCGCGCGAGCTCGACCACGCGCATCGCCTCGGCGACATTGCGCGCGAGCGGCTTTTCGCATGCGATGCCTTTGAGCCGTCCCAGACCCCGGGTGACGGCGTCGGCGATCTCCTCCAGGTTCGCCACGCGGGCGTCGTTCCGGCCGCAGAGCCACAGCGCGTCGATGGCCGGATCCGCCACCATCGCGGCGATGGAGCGGAACGGCTTCGTCTCGCCCAGGTCGAGCTTCCGGGCGAGCGCTGCCGTTTCCTCCGCGTGGTTCCCGGTCGGGCTCCATACGCCGAGCACGTCGGCGTCGCGCACCGCCTGGAAAGCCTGCAGGTGAAATCGCGCGTTGAAGCCACCGCCGACGAAGCCGACGCCCAGGCAGTCCTTCATGGGTTCTCAGTCCTCATAACGTACGCCGAGCTTGGCGAGCGCTTCCGGCGGGCAGCCCTTCCACTCGGAGACAAAGGTGTTGCCGATGTAGCGCAGATCCTGCACGCCGATGCGACTCGAGAAGAACCCGGAGGCGGTCAAGTCGCGGAACGTGTTGAAGAACGCCACTCCGGCGGCGTGCTGCGGCTTGGCCTTGCGCGGCCACGCGATGTCGTCCAGCACGGCGGCGCGCTCCGCCTCACTGCACCCCACAAAGGTCTTCCCGTGACGATCGTCGCATTCGTGGTCGAGCCACGCCAGACCGCCGCGCACCGGGACCACGAGGTTGGGATCGTCGCCCAGCATGAAGTCCATGAACTCGGGCACGCCCGCCTCCGTGGCGCTCCCGGAGCGTTCGTCCCTGGGGATGATCAGGTCCACCAGGACGCGGACCGTTTCCCACTCGTGCGCGGTGAACTGCTTCGGCTCATATGACACACCGCGAGTGAGCGCCTCGCGCGCTCGCGCGGACGCCTCGCGCACGGCCTCGGGCGCCCAGCCGACGGCGGCGAGCGGCACGGCGGCAAGCAGTCCGACCACTTCGCGACGGTCCATATCTCTATAGGGTCGGCTGCTCGATGCCGGAACCGGTAGCCGCTACGGCTCGGGGTCCCTGACTTCCCCCCGCCGCCACACCCCGGACCTTCGCCTTCGGGGCTACCGGTTCCCGCATCCGATGAGACCGCGCCGCGGCATTTGCGGCAGCGCCGAGTGGCAGTCCCGGAGGCGAAGACGCGGGGAGTGGAGGGGATGGGCTGTCAGGCGTCCCGAGCCGGAGGAACTGCCACTCGGCGCGCAGCAGTCTCACAACGCTCCCTTCTTTATTTGGTCCGTGATGTACGCACTGGTCCGCATCGAGAGCGCGAGAATGGTCCACGTGGGGTTCTTGTCCGCCTGCGACACGAACGGGCCCCCATCGGCGACGAACAGATTCTTGCAGTCGTGCGCCTGACACCAGTGATTCACGGCCGATGTCTTCGGGTCATCTCCCATGCGCACGCCACCGAGCTCGTGGATGATCGTGCCTCCAGCCGCGATACCGTAGCCCTGCTCGCGCGTCGGCATGGGGGCGAATACTTCGCCGCCCATTTCGGCGATGAGCGCCCGGAACGTCTCCTGCATGTGCTTCACCTGCCGGTATTCGTGCACGGACCACTTCCAATGGAAGCGGAGGACAGGGATGCCCCAGCGATCCACCGCGCCGGGGTCGATCTCGCAGTAGCTGTCGTCGTTGGGAATCATCTCCCCCCGCCCCGAGAACCCGATGTTGGCGCCGTAGTAGCGGCGGTAGTCGTCCTTGAGCTGTTTGCCGTAGCCGCCGCCGGCCGGGTAGCGGTGGATGCCGCCCAGGAATCCGTAGGACGGCAGCTGCGCGCCGCCCCCCACCTCGATGTGGTACCCGCGCGGGAAGTCGAGCTTGGCGTTGTCGAGCCACCACGGCATGTAGAGGTGCATGCCGCCCACGCCGTCGTGGTTGTGTGGCACGTGGTCCATCATCTTCGGGATGAACCCGGAGACGTCCGTTCCCGTGGTGTCGGTGATGTATCGTCCGACCACGCCGCTCGAGTTGGCGAGGCCGTTCGGAAACAGGGCCGACTTCGAGTTGAGGAGCAGGCGGGCCGACTCGCACGCGCTCGCGGCCAGGACCACGACCCGAGCCCGCACGCGGGCGTCGGCCCCCGTGGTCTTGTCCACGTACGCCACGCCCATCGCCCGGCCGTTGGAAGCCAGGGTCACTTCACGAGCCATGGCGTTGGTCAGGAGGGTGAGCTTGCCGGTCGCCAGCGCCGGCGCGATCAGCACGGGTCGGCCGCCCGCTTCACGAGCAGCTCGTGGCAGCGCGGGCGCGGCGGGGGCAGGAAGATGCCGTTCGGCTCGTTCGGCAGGTTCTCTTTGCTGCCAAAGACGCCGATCAACCGGTCGACCTCGTCGTAATAAGGGGCGACGTCGTCGTATGCGATCGGCCAGTCATCGCCCAGCCCATCCCGGCTCTTGCGTTTGAAATCGTACGGCCCGAACCGAAGCGAGATGCGGCCCCAATGGTTTGTCCGGCCGCCCACCATGCGCGCTCGCCACCAGCTGAACTCGGTTCCCGCCGCGCGGGTGTACGGCTCGCCCGGGATCTCCCAGCCACCGATGCAGGCGTCGAACTCGCCAAACGGCCGCGTGGGGGTGGCCGCCCCGCGCCGCGGCGAATCGTACGGCCACTCGAGCATCGCGGAGTCCTTGGCGTTGTCCCAGGGCTGCCCCGCCTCGAGCACCACCACCTCCGCGCCGGCTTTGGTGAGCATGTACGCGGCCATGCCCCCGCCGGCACCGGAGCCGACGACACAGACGTCGTACATGCGTTGGGGGGGGGGCATGCGCCGGCAAACATCGGGCTGCCGGAGACGGTGCGCCAGGCTCGCCCAGGGCGTTGACACAGTGTTCCGGTGCTGTATGTTTATGCACTCAAGTGCATAAACCTACGGAGGGGCGCGACATGGGGCCGTTGGTGGTTCTGGCGTACTCGGGTGGACTCGACACGTCCGCGATTGTGCCCTGGCTCCGCGAGCAGTACGGCGCCAGGGTTTTGTGTTTCGCCGCCGACGTGGGACAGGGAACGGGCGAGCTGGGCGGTCTGATCGACAAGGCCAAGCGGTCCGGGGCCGTCGACTGCGTGATCGAGGATCTTCGCGAGGAGTTCGTTCGGGACTTCGTGTTTCCCACGCTCCGCGCCGGCGCCGTCTACGCGCGCACCTATCTCCTCGGCACCGCCATGGCCCGGCCGGTGATGGCGGCGCGGCAGGTGGCCCTCGCCCAGCAGGCGGGCGCGCAGGCCGTCGCCCATGGCTGCACCGGAAAAGGCAACGATCAGGTCCGCTTCGAGCTCACCTACGCCGCCCTGGCACCGGAGCTCCAAATCATCGCGCCGTGGCGCGAGTGGCACTTCCAGGGGCGGGAGGACCTGATCGCCTACGTGAAGGCCAAGGGCGTGCCGGTACAGGCGACCGTCGAAAAGCCGTACTCCACGGATCGCAACCTGTGGCATTGCTCGCACGAAGGCGGCATCCTCGAGGATCCGGCGCGCGAGCCCCCCGAGCACATCTTCGTCATGACCAACGATCCCCTCGAAGCGCCGGACCTGCCGGCGGTGGTGGAGGTGGGGTTCGACGAAGGAAATCCCGTCACGGTCAATGGCGTTCCCTTGGGACCGGTCGAGCTGCTCGAGACGCTGAACGGGATCGCCGGGGAGCACGGCGTGGGTCGGGCGGACATCGTCGAGGACCGGCTCGTCGGGATGAAATCGCGTGGGGTCTATGAGACGCCGGGGGGGACGCTGCTGCACGCGGCGCACCGGGAGCTCGAGCAGCTTGTGCTCGATCGGCGCACCCTGCGCTTGAAGGATGAGCTGGCGCTGCGATATGCGGACCTCGTGTATGATGGCCGGTGGTGGACCCCCGAGCGTGAGGCGCTCGACGCCGCGGTCGTGAGCACGCAGAAGCGCGTGACCGGTACCGTTCGGCTCAAGCTGTACAAGGCCGGGCTCACCGTCGCGGGACGGGAGAGTCCCTACGCGCTGTACCAGCCGTCCTATGCGACCTTCGGCAAGGACAACGTCTACAATCAGCGGGATGCCGAAGGGTTCATCCATCTGTACGGGCTGTCGATCAAGATCGCGGCGGGCCTCGACGCCGCGCGCCGCCAGCCCGAAGTCGGCGCGGTGGCGGACTGATGTCGCGGCCACCTGCAGACATGCCGGCCCCCCCGGCCCCCCCGGCCCCCCCGGCCCCCCCGGGCCCCCCCACGCCCCACCAGATGTGGGGCGGTCGCTACAGCGTCGGCCC
>QHUC01000239.1 GCA_003221045.1 Gemmatimonadota bacterium
ATCATGCTCAACGGCGAGGGCTATCCCAAGCTCCGGGTCCGGCGGGACTGCCATCGGGCCAGCAAGCTCGTGCACGTCTGCGATGTGTACGACGCCCTGCGCACCAACCGGCCGTACCGGGAGGCCTGGGCGCAGGACCGCGCCCTCGCCTACGTCCAAAGCCGGGCAGGCACCGAGTTCGATCCCGAGTTGGCGGCCGCCTTCCTGCGGATGATGCATCAATGGGAGCCGCAGGTGGCGGTGATGACCGACGAGCGGGCGCCCGTACCGACCCCCGGCGAACCGCTACCCGCTCCGCCTCCCTCGCCCGGGACCTGATCCGGATCGTTCCGGGTAGGTATCTTGTTGTCGTCTCCCTGAACCTCGCCTCCCGATGCTACGACCTTCGGCCCTGCTCATCCTGTTTCTCGGGTCCGCGTCCCCCGCGTCCCCCCCGTCCCCCCTCGCCGCGCAGGCGTCGGATCCGCGGCCGCAGCGCGTGCGTCTCGAAGGACGCTGGCAAGCCAAGACCGAGGACGAGATCCGGAACATCATGGTGCGTAGCGACAGCTCCGCCCAGTTCGGCGATCAGGTGTCGCGGTGGCGGGTGGTAGGCGACAGCCTGTGGCTGACCCTGGGGGATGGAGTCTGGCAGGTGTACGGGATGAAGCTCGACAACGAGCGGTTGACGCTCTCGGGCGGCGATTTGGAGAAGCCCGTGACCCTGCGACGGGTAGGCCCACCCACTGCGCGGGCGGACTCCGTGGCGATTCCGCCTCCCCCACCTCCGACGGAGCGCGCCTGGGACTAACCGGTGGTCAGGGCGCTTCGCCGATGTTCGCGATGCGCCAGCCGTTGGGCGTGCGGGCGAACCGGATCGCCTGACGCAGTCGGGTCTCCCCCTGCGCCCCTCCCCCCGCGGGCACATACACGTAGGCGGTCCGCACCGCGGCGTACACGGTGTCCCCACGCGGGTTGAGGCGCTCGATGGTGTAGCGCGCCGTGAGTCGGGTGTAGCGCCGGAAGAAGGTCTGCCACGCCGCGACATCCTTGTCCGCCATGGTCGGCATCAGCACTTGCAGGTTCCCGACGCGTTCGCTCGAGACGGCACGCTCGAGATCCTGCAGTAGCACGCCGATCGCCGCGCGCGTATCGGGCGGCTGGGGCGACGGTGGAGCGACGCCGGCAGCCACCCCTACCTGCTCCGCATCGAGTGCCGCCATGCGGGACACCACATAGTCCATCGCGTTGTACAGCGATTCCGCGCGCGCCAGGGAGGTCGCGGCCCGCCCTGCTTCGGGCCGGGTCGCGAGCGCGTGCACCACGGGCGTGGCGCGCATGATCGCCTGCTGGGCGTCCTGGCGGAGCCCCTCCGCTTCAGTCTGGGCCTTTCGGTACTGTGGAATACCGCTCAGATAGCCGCTCGCGGCCCGCGCCACGTCCCCCGAGCGCAGGGCGCGCTCCGCATTCTGCAGCACGGCCTCGGCGAGGATCAAGGACGGCACGTTGTTCTTCATCGCCCCCGCCCGCTGCGCCCGCTCGCGGACCGCGAGCGCCGAGTCACGCTGCGCGACGAGCGCGCTGTTGAGATGCATCGGGAGGGGGTAAGTCAGGAGCTGCTCGAGCGTGGCGCTCTCGAGGCCTGGCGATGGCGCCGCCGCCGGAGATGGTGAGCGCGACACGTACAGGAGCACAAGGGCGGTCGCCATCAGGGTGGTCAGCACGGCCGCCCGCCACTTCAGCGGCGCGTGCGTCACCAGGCGGAGGACCGCCGACGGGATCGGGGTCCATCGCAGGCTGATGCGCGCCGTCGCGTCCGAGGCGCCCGACAGAGCCGCGCGGATGCTGAACAACGCGGACTGCATTTGGCGCGCGGTGTCGTAGCGATCCTCGGGCACCTTGTTCAGGGCCTTCGCGACGACGCGCTCGAGCGCGGCGGGGATCGAGACGGCCATGGTCCGAAGCGGCTTTGGGTCGGTCGTGAGGACCTGATAGAGCACGCCGTGCACGGTCTCGCCCTCGAACGGCTTGTGGTACGCGAGCAGCTCGTAGAGAAGGCCGCCGACGGCGAAGATGTCGGTAGCCGGCGTGATCGCGCCGTTCGTGATCTGCTCGGGCGCCATGTAGGTCGGGGTCCCGATGATGGCCCCCGAGCCCGTCGCGTCGACGGACTGGAGGCGCGCGATCCCGAAATCCATGATCTTGACCGAGCCGTCGGAGGCGATGCGCACGTTGGAGGGCTTGATGTCGCGGTGGATGACGCCGCGCTCGTGTGCGTAGGACAGCCCCTGCAGGACTTCGATGACGATGTCGAGCTTCCGCTCGAGTGCGAGCGGCTCGGAGAGCGCGATGATCGAGCTCAGGTCCCGTCCATCGACCAGCTCCATCGCGATGAACAGCTGGCCCTCGGATTCCCCGAGGTCGTAGATCGTGACGATGTTGGGGTGCTGCAGTGCGCCGGCAGCACGGGCCTCACGCAGGAAGCGGTCCCGCGCGTCGGCGGTGCGACCGGCGCGCGACAGCAGTTTGAGCGCCACGTAGCGCCGGATGACGGAGTCGTAGGCCTTCCACACCGCGCCCATCGCGCCTTCGCCGATGAGCTCGTGGAGCTCGAACTTACCGA
>QHUC01000240.1 GCA_003221045.1 Gemmatimonadota bacterium
CGACACACTCGCCGCGCATAAGCGCGTCCGTGCTGCGGGCATCGGTACGCTGACCTCCGCCGGCCCACCACCGGCGATATCGGCTCTGTTCGTCGAATTCCGGTCGGCGTCGTCCGACATGCCCTGAACCCCGGGACGATCCAGCGCATTCACGTTTTTCGGTGTCCCTACGTCTTCTGGGCTATCAGCCCCGCGGCGAGCCGGGCATCGCGGTTGATGTTGTAGAGCCCGCCGGTCGCGTCGTAGTTGTGGCCCACGAAAAACAAGTTGGGTTGATCGAGGCTCACCACCCGATCCCGCCGCCGCGCGAACCCCTTGGGGTCGACCTGGACCAGCGCGCCCAGGGGCCCGAGCGCCGCCCCGAAGCCCGTCGCGAGAATGATGTCGTCGAATGAGCCGACGCTGCCGTCCGTAAATCGCGCGCCGTCGGTGGTGAGCTCGGCGACCCCGGTGCGGACGTCGACCAGGCCCTGCGCGATCGCATCTACCAGATGGAACCCGATCACCGGGATCGCGTCGAGCGGGCTGTGGGCGGGGCGGGGCAGAACGGGCGGGCCCCGCTTGATCTCGCTCATCAGCCGCACCAGTCCCACCACGCGCTCCTGCATGGCGCGCGGCAGCTTGCGGGCCCAGTACGCCAGGTATTGAATCGGCAGGCCAGCGAGCGTCAGCGGCACCACGTTCGCCCCCGAACGCACGGCGACCGTCACCTTACCGCCGGCCCGCGCGATCTCACTCCCAATCTCGGCTCCGGAGTTGCCGACGCCCACCACCAGGACGCGGCGGCCTACGTAGGCGTCCGGCCGCCGGTACGTGACGCTGTGCTCGATTCGCCCGGCGAACCGCTCCTGACCGGGGAAGCGCGGTGCCTTGGGATTGGCGACGATCCCCGTCGCCACGACCAGCGCGCGGGCGGTGAGGGGGCCTCCACGCGTGTTTATTGTCCAGGTGCCGTCGCTCCGCGTGATCCGATCGACCAGGCAGCCCGTTTCCACGGGCAGCTCGAAGGCGCGCGCGTAGTCACGCAGATACTCCCAGAACTCGCCGCGCGGCACGAAGAGGGGCGCGGCGCGGGGAAGCGCCCTGCCGGGGAGACCCGACATGTGCTTCCCGGTGTGGAGGGTGAGGCTGTCGTAGAGATTCGCCCAGGTATAGCCCACCGTGTCGCCTCCCTCGAGCACGCGATGGGGCACGCCGTGCGCCCGCAGCTGTTGGGAGGTGGCGAGGCCGGCGGGCCCGCCACCCACAATCAGCACGTCGGCCTGCTCAGGCATGCGACGGCTCGAGACGAGACGCGAGCAGCTCGGGTGCGTCCCGCCTGATGCCTTCCGCCACGCGGTCCGCGACGGCCATGATGGTCAAGTAGGGGTTGATCTCGAGCGAGTCGGGAAAGAGGCTGGCGTCGGCCACGCGTAGCCACGGGAGGCCGTGCACGCGTCCCCACACGTCGGTGACCGAATCGGCCCCGCTCCGTCCCATGCCGCAGCCTCCCATCAGGTGCGCCGCCGTGATCGCGAGCGTGCCGGGCAGGAAATACCTGGCGGAGATCCGTTCGTCCAATCTCCCGGCTTCGTGGGCCTCGATCAGCGGTGGATCGGCGGGTGCATGCACGCGGCTTGCCCCGGCCGCAAAGAAAATCCGCGCCGCCGCGCGGGTCCCTCGCACGAGTCCGTCCATCGTGTCAGCCGTGAGCGCGTAGCGTACCACCGGATTCCCGTGCCGGTCCACCGTGATGCGGTTGCTCGGCGCCGGATGGTCGCACGCGAGGATGAGGATCATCTGCAGCCGCGGAAACGCGCGCATGATGGTGCTGTGCGACGGACCGAACCCCGTGAGGCTCTTCGCGGTGACGAATGGAAAGTACATGCACGTCTCGAGCACGAACCGCTCCGCCTCGGCACGGTCCACGAAATAGCTCTTCGGATGGCCCACGTCGTTCGTGATCGTCCGGAGATGCTCGGCGACCAGGATCAACGCCGGATGACATGTGAAGCCGTGCCCCAGCCTGGGGAGCCGGGTCGGAAGGCGCGAGCGGAGCAGGAGGGCGGTGCTGCCGATGACCCCGCCCGCGCACGCGACGATCATCGCCTGCACCGTGTGCTCTCCCGGAGCCCACTCCGAGGGCGCTCCCTTCGCGCCCGCGGGCCGTTCGGCGACCCGGACGCGCAGCGCGCGGTCCGGCGCGATCGAGAGCACCTCGGCGCGCGTCACCACTTCCACACCGGCGCGCTCGGCGCGCGGCAGCTGCACCCGGTTCGTCCCCTGCTTCGCCTGGTTGGGGCACCCCATGTTGCAGAGGCTCGAGCCGCGGCAGCCCTTCACGTTGACCGGGAACTGCTCGACGCGATAACCAGCCTTGCGTCCTCCCTCGACGAACAACCGGTTGTTGTCGTTGATCAAGGGCTCTTCGAGCAGGTGCACGTTGTTCTGGTTCGCGTATTTCGCAGACCGTTCGGCGAGGTCGGCGTGCTCGAGCCCGGGGACCCCCCAGTCACGAATCACGCGCTCGGGCGCGGTGAGAGACGTTCCGGTATAGACCACGGTAGAGCCACCGTACGCCGACGCGAACGCCAATGTCATGGTGCCGTCGTGCGTGAGAAACGCGCCCCCATC
>QHUC01000120.1 GCA_003221045.1 Gemmatimonadota bacterium
GGGGTATTCGATTGCGTTCGCACACGGCACGCCCTTGTGGGGCGGCCTCTCGTGGGTGGCGTTCAGGGGGGTCGGGCTCGATCCGGATCCGGCGTACGCCGCGACGATCCCCCTCCAAGCCCACGCCATGTTCCAGGCGATGTTCGCGATCATCACGCCCGCCCTCATCTCCGGAGCGATCGTGGAGCGCATGCGCTTCCGCGCCTACGTCGTGTTCCTGGTTCTCTGGGCCACCTTCGTGTACGACCCGCTGGCGCATTGGGTGTGGGGCGCCGGCGGTTGGCTCCAGAAGCTCGGCGCGCTCGACTTCGCGGGAGGCACCGTGGTACACATCAGCGCGGGCGTCTCCGCGCTCGTCGCCGCTCGCATGCTCGGCCCCCGCAAGGACTTCAAGCGCATCCCGATCGTGCCGCACAACGTGCCGCTCGTGCTCTTGGGCGCCGGCCTGCTCTGGTTCGGCTGGTTCGGGTTCAACGCGGGCTCGGCGCTCGCCGCCAACGGACTGGCCGCGCTGGCGTTCACCAACACCAACACGGCGGCCGCCACAGCGCTGCTCACGTGGGTCGGGCTCGACCTGATGCGCACGGGCAAGGCGACCGCAGTTGGGGCCGCAACGGGTCTCGTGGTCGGGCTGGTGGGGATCACGCCGGCCGCGGGCTACGTGACCGCGACGGCGTCGCTCGCGATCGGCGCGCTGGCGGCGCTGGTGAGCTACACCGCCATTCAGATCCGCGCGAGGACGCGGCTCGACGATTCGCTCGACGTGTTCTCCTGCCACGGACTCGCAGGGGTGGCTGGGGCGTTGCTGACCGGGGTGTTCGCGACGAAGGTTGCCAACCCCGCCGGCGGGGATGGATGGCTCGCGGGTAACTTCGCGCAGATGGGGGTGCAGCTCCTGGCCGTGGTGGCCACGGTGGCCCTCGCCGCGACCGCGACAGCGGTCATCATGACGCTGGTGAACGCCACCCTCGGAGCCAAGGCCGGGGTGCGCGAGCAGCTGACGGGGCTGGACTTGAGCGAGCACGGCGAGGAGGCGTATTTCGGCGAGCAAGGCGCGACGCCGGTGCCCGGCGTGGCATTGGGGGGTGGGGTGATCGTGTCGAGTGCGGCGCCGGCGTCCGCCAACGCGGTGGTCACCAGCTAGCGGCGTCGAGCCGCGCTAGGTGGGAGGTAAGCCTTTCGCCCCGGCGAGCAGCTGGGTGACGAGGGTGACCATGGCTGCGCCCTCGAATGGCTTCCCGACGAACCGGTGGGCGCCGAGGGCGATCGCGTGGCCTTCCACGTCGAGCGTTCCCGCGCTCGTCACACCGGACATGGCGATGATTTTCACCCCGGGCCACTCGAGGCGCAGGCGGTCGATGGTCTTCAGACCGCCCTGACCGGGCATGAAGATATCCACGAGCACGACGTCGGCGGGGGAGCGGGCGCACGCCCGCAGTCCGGAGTCGCCGTCGGCGGCCTGGCGGACGTCGTGGCCGGCCAGCTCGAAATGCTTGGCGAGCGCTTGGCGGAACGGGACATCGTCGTCGATGATGAGGATCCGGGCCATAATCGCACCCTATCTCGCTTTACGTCGCTTCACAAGGCCCACCGCCGCGGGATCCGTCCGGGGGACTCGCGGCGTATTGTAGGGCACGCGGGAACCAAACTCGACCCGACGTCATTAATATCCGGTATGAACCGATTCCGCAGCCTGCCCCGCTTCATCGCTCTCCTGTGCACCACCGGCTTCCTGAGCGGCAATGCCGCTCGGGCACAAGTCCCGGCCTTTGCGCCCGCGTCCAACCTCTCCCCGGCCAAGGGGGAACAGACCGCCGTGCTCGCGGGAGGGTGCTTCTGGGGCGTGGACGCCGTATTCAAGCACGTGAAGGGTGTCTCTTTCGTACAGCGACCTGCTGCGCGTGTTCTTCTCGGCGGCGCACGATCCGACGCAGCTCAATCGCCAGGGTCCCGACGTGGGGAGCCAGTACCGCTCGGCGATCTTCTACGCGAACGGAGACCAGAAGGCGACGGCCCAGGCCTACATCGCGCAGCTCGGCAGCGCCCATGTCTTCCCCGGTCCCATCGTCACCGAGGTGGTGCCGTTTGAGCGCTTTTATCCAGCAGAGGCGTACCACCAGGACTATCTCGCCCGCCACCCGTACCAGCCGTACATCGTCTTTAACGACCTACCGAAGCTGCACCGGCTGAAGCAGGAGTTCCCGGCGCTTTACAAGGAGTAGCACCGGCCTCACCGTTTCACCTCCTTCAAGTAGAGGTCCCGCCCCGAGCCCACGGCGGGGTCGTTGCTCGGCGCCAATGCGAGACGCTCGAGCAGCCCCGCTTCGAGGCGTGGCGCCTCCGAGCCCGACAGCTCGATGGCCCGCGCAGCCGACCGCAGCACAATCAGCGACTCAAGCCCGGCGATGTCGTCGAAGAACCAGCCGCACGACGTGAACATCCGGAGCGCATGACGCTCGAGTTCGGGGGGCAGCGACCTGCCATCGCGCTCGAACACGGCGTGCAACTCCGCCGAGAGCCAGTCGAGCGCGGCGCGTAGCGGTGCTCGCCAGCGCTGGTGCATGCCGCGCTCGGGCGCCGCGCGACAACCGCACTCGGCACGCCAGCGCTCCACGCCATGTGGGCAGCTCCACGAGCTGGGCGCGACGAGCCGCACCTCTTCCTCCGGCGGATGCCGGGCCAGAAACGCCGCGAAGTTGTCAACTCGAACGTCACCGCGCCGCCCCAAGGCAGCGAGCGCGCGACCGAGGACGACGGCGCCGTCCTTGTGATGATGGCCAAACGTCTCGCCGTCCGTCGCGACGGCAACCAGCCGGGCCGGACCTGTGGTCAGGCGCTCGACCCACGCGGCGGGGTCGCGCACGAGCGGTCCGAAGGCGACATCGTGCGAGATCGCGCCGTCATAAATGAAGAGGGCGATCCGCCGGCCGCCACCCGTCCGGTACCAGCCGGGACGCCCCTCCGCGGGGGCGTGCTCCACCTGGTGCGGCGCGAGGATCGTGAACCGGATACCTTCGGCGGCCAACACGTCGAGTGTCTCATCATCCACCGCCGTTTCAGGCAGCCACAGGCCTTCGGGCTCTCGGCCGAACCGCCGCCGGAAGTCGGCGATCCCCCACCGCACCTCGGTTACCTTATCGCGCCGCGAGCTGAGCGGCAGGATGAGGTGATGGTACGGCATCGCGATCGCACCGCCGTGCCCGCCATGCCGACTCGCGCTCGCGCGATCGGCGGCGAGCACCGCCGCGTATGTCCCGGGCGCGTGCTGCTCCATCCACTCGAGCAGCGTGGGCCCGAAATCGAAGCTCATTGACGCGAGCGAAGGCGCCACAGGCGAGTAGCATTCCGTCTCGATGCGCTCGTTCCAATCGTGGAACGGTGCGGCGTTCGGCTCGAGCGGAATGGCCCCGGTCCGCGGATCGTCCCGGGGTGGCTGGTAGAAGTGCCCGTGGATCACGACGGACCGCATCAACCGTCGAGCGCCTCTGCCACTTGGGCCAGTACGTTGGGGAACAGGTCGTCGCGGCGTGCGAGCTCGTCGGCCGTTCGACCCGCAGCCTCGAGGTCTCCACCGGAGAGCGCTTTAATCAGGCGCTCGGCGTCATCACAGTGGAGCGTGAAGCGCCGCTCAGCATAGTCCACGACGGCTCCGGTCGAGATGATGAACTGCCAGTCGGAGGCCTGCGCGAGCAACAGCTCCCGCGCTGCCTGGGCGAGCACGGGTCGCGCCGGGGGCGACGCGAGCGCTGCGGGAGCGGCGTCCCAGAACGCCTCTTCCAGACCCCAGAGGCGCTGCCACGTCCACGCCGTCCGGTCGTTCAACCACATGCTGTGATCGCCGTTCGCGCCCCACGAGCCTTCCGCCAGCTGGACCGCCATACCGGGGGGATGGGCTTCGAGGTGCTGCGAGGCTGTGACGGCGCAGACGTCCCCGTTCCGCACGCCGGTCAGGGCCCGGTACGTCGCGGCCAGGAAGTCCGCCCCTTCGAACCACCAGTGCCCGAACAGCTCGGTGTCGAACGGCGCCACGATCACGCCGCCTCTCACGGCCGCTTCATCCCGGGCGAGGCTCTGTAGCAGATGAACGAAGTGAGCGGCGTGGCCCACCGCTCGCTCGTGAGCGGCCGCCGGCTCATACGGACGCTTCGCGCCGAGGTCCACGTTCGCGCCGCTGACGCGCCAGAGCTTCAGGCCGCCCGGCCAACGGATCTTGTGAAACTCGAGGTACCATTCGTCGCCCGGGTAGCCTTGATGGCGGCTCCAGATCTGCATTGATGACCGGGGGTCCCGCACCAACGCCGCGACGGGCGGCCGCACCCCGCGACCTGAGACCCGGTAGGCGCGGTAGGGTGACCGCGCCGCTCGCACGCGCCTCTCTCGGGCTGGCTGGGAGGCGGCGTCGTGCCGCTCCGCGTCGAACCGCTCCGCGCCAAGCGGGATCTCACCGTAGGTGCCGAGCGGGCCGCCCGCGCGGGCGAGATGCGCGTCGGTGAAGAAGTAACGAAAGCCGGCGTCCGCCAAATGCTGCTCAATGCCGCGGCGGACCTTTTGCCCCCGCCATTTGCCGCGCGGGCGATAGGCGCACTCGGGCAGCCAGCAGCCCGTCGGAGCGACCCCGAACAGGCGCCTGTGCTCCTCCCGGCCCACCGCGAGCTGGAGTCGGATGCTTTCGTCCCGGCCGAGGAGCGGCAGGTAGCCGTGCGTCGCTGCGGACCCCATGATCTCGAGACGGCCCCGATCCTGGAGCCGACGAAACGCAGCGACCAGATCTCCCTCGACTCTCCGGAATAGCGCCTGCAGGCGGCTAAACCGTGATCTCCAGAAACCCACGAGCGGGACCAGGGCGGCATCACCAGAGGCGTTGAGGGCGGCGGGCGCCTCGTCGCACGCTGCCAGGCGCTGAGCGAAGAACGCGTCCATTTCGCGTGTGAAGGTCGGGCTCGCCAGTTGGTTCGCCAGCACCGCGGTGAAGCCGATAGTCATCGGCGTGGGGGTCCCCGCGGCGGTCAGTTCTTCGAGTCGCTCCAGGAGGGGCAGGTAGGTGTCGAGCGCGGCCTCGCACAGCCAGTCGCTGCCGTGGGGCCAGCGGCCGTGATTGAGGACGTATGGGAGGTGACTGTGGAGCGCGAGGACGAACTCCACGGCGTTCTCGGTCAAGTGGAGGCCGATCGAAGGGCGAGCGCGCGGGCGTACAGAGCCAAGTACTGCTCTGCGGAGCGGTGCCAGCCGAACTGCTGGGCCATCGCCCCCCGCACCAGCTTCCGCCACGCGGTCCGGTCGGCATAGCACTCCACTGCCTGGCGTATGGCCTGAGCGAGTGCCGCGGGTGTGTATTCGTCGAAGAGGAACCCGCTCACGCCGTCCACGATGCTGTCCCTGAGACCGCCCACTCGTCGCGCCACGGGGACCGCGCCGTAGTGCTGTGCACGCATCTGTGTGAGCCCGCACGGCTCGTACAACGACGGCATGAGTAAGGCGTCGGCGCCGGCCAGCAGACGGTGCTCGAGGCGATCGGTGAACATGAACTCGACCGCGACCCGGTCGGGCGCGGCCGCGGCGAGGTTGCCCAATGCTTCGTGGTAGCGATGCTCTCCGGCTCCCAGGAAGATGAACTGCGCGTCCGACGTCCCGAGGAGATCGGCGCCGAGCACCAAGTCCAGACCCTTCTGGGCTACCATGCGGGCGCTCATGCCGAAGAGCGGCGTGTGCCCCCGCTGAGCCAGGCCGTACGCCCGTTGCAGCGCCGTCTTGCACCGCCGTTTGCCGGAAAGGTCCTCGTCCGAATAATTCCCCGTGAGCTCTGAATCGGTCTCGGGGTTCCAGAGATCGGGATCGATCCCATTCAGGATCCCCACCAGCCGGTCGCCGAGCGCGCCGAATCGGTCGTGCAGGCCGAACCCGCCCTCCGGCGTGCACAGCTCCTTCGCATGCGTCGGGCTGACGGTCACGGCGACGTCCGAGAAGGCCAACGCGCCTTTGAGCGCATTCATGCGCCCGTACCACTCGAACACGTCGACGTTGTACAGCTCGACGGGAAGGCCCAGCTGCGCCATCGTGTCGGGCGGGAAATGGCCCTGGAATCCGGCGTTGTGCACCGACATCACGACCGCGAGGCGCTTGTAGAACGGCTCGCCGCTGAACGCGGTGCGCAGGTACACCGGCGCCAGCGCCGTGTGCCAGTCGTGTGAATGCAGGACCTGCGTGTCCGGAGCGATCTCGGGGAGCGCCGTGAGCGCGGCCAGGCAGAAGAATGCGAACCGCCGGGCGTTGTCCGGATAGTCCCCGCCGTTATCGCCGTAGATGCCCGCGCGGTCGAAGAAATCGGGATGCTCGATGAAGAAAACCTGCGGACCGCCCCCCGGTGGCGTGCGGTATAGCCACGCTCGTTCGGTATGCCCCCCGAGCGTGATCGTGAGCGGCGAGCCTGTCCGCTCCAGCGAGGGGGTCGTCTCACGCACCAGCTGGTACAGCGGCATGATCACCGTCGTCGGCAAGCCGGCGGCCGCCTGACACGTCGCCAAGCCACTCACCGCCTCGCCCAGTCCGCCGGTGCGCGCGAACGGCCAGTACTCCGCGGTCAGGTGGGCGACACCGATCCGCTCCGCTGGAGCGACCTGCAGCCGCGGGGCCGCGGCAGCGGCCGACCGCTGCGGATGGGCGGCGGCGTGGCTCCGTCGCCGGGACTTCGGGGCGGGTGTCGTCGCGCCCATGTTCGCTTCCACTCCTCCTTGCTCAGGCCGTCGGCGGGTCGTCGGCCGGCTGCTCCCCTCGCAGTGCGGGGAGGTAGTACTCGGTGACGTATTCCCGCACCATGCGCTGCGCCGTGAACCGCGCGCCCGCTGTGCGCAGGGCATGCTTCATCTTCTCCACCCAGCCGGTCGGGACCCCCTGGTTGTCACGATCGTAGAACAGCGGCACGACCTCTGATTCGAGCAGGTGGTACAGCTGCTCGGCGTCGGCTGCGTCGGCGTCCTGACCCGCCGGCGGGGGGGCGGAGGGGATCGCCCAGCCGTTCGGCCCATCGTAACCCTCGGCCCACCACCCGTCCAGCGTGCTGAGCTGCGGCACCCCGTTCAAGGCCGCCTTCATGCCGCTCGTGCCGCACGCTTCGAGCGGCGGGCGCGGCATATTGAGCCAGAGGTCCACGCCCTGCACCAGGCTGTGGGCCAGATGCATGTCGTAGTCCTCGATGAACCCGATCCGGCCCTCGAACCGCGCCTCGCGGGTGTGGGCGTACACGCGCTGGAGGACCTGTTTGCCGGGCTCGTCACCCGGATGCGCCTTGCCGGAGAACACGATCTGGACCGGGCGCCAGGGGTTCACCAGCAGCCGCTGCAACCGGTCGGGATCGCGGAAGATCAGGTCGGCCCGCTTATACGTGGCGAACCGGCGGCCGAAGCCGATCGTGAGGGTTTCCGGATCGAGCAGCGTCCCCGCGCCGACCAAGTGCAGCGCCTCTTTCCATTGGTCCGCCCAGCGGCGCCGCGCCTGCTCCCGAATGCTCCGCAGGAGATGCGATTTCAGCTGGTTGTGCACGGACCACAGGGCAGCGCCGTCCAACTCGAGGACCTTGTCCCAGAACCGGGGGTCGTCCACGCGTCCCAGCCATTCCGGTCCGAAATGCGAGTCGAACAAGGCGAGAATCCGGTTCGCCATCCAGGTGGCGACGTGGGCGCCGTTGGTGACATGGCTGATCGGCACGCGCGTGACGTCGCGGCCGGGCCAGAGCGGAGCCCAGATGCGGCGGGACTCTTCCCCATGACGGCGTGACACCGCGTTCACCCGCGCCGAGAGGCGGATGGCCGTGACGGGCATGTGAAAGCGGTCGTGATCGACCACCGGGTGGTGACCGATGCGGAAGAACGCGTCGCGGGTGATCCCCATCTCCTGCCACACCGGACCGATGCATTGCTCCACCTGCTCGAGCGAGAACGTGTCGTGCCCCGCGGGCACAGGCGTGTGTGTCGTGAAGGTGCTCGCCGCGCGCACCCGGCGGACGGCTTCCGCGAACGGAGTTCCTCGAGTCACGAACTCGCGCACCCGTTCGACGAGCATGAAGGCGGCGTGCCCTTCGTTCGCGTGCCAGGCGGCCGGGTCGTATCCCAGCGTCCGGAGCGCCCGCACGCCGCCGACGCCCAGAATCCACTCTTGCCGCAGTCGCAGGTCGGGCCCACCGGCGTACAGCCGATGACACAGCCCACGGTCCGCTGGGTCATTCTGCTCGAGGTCCGTGTCGAGCAGAAAAATCGGCACGCGGCCCACCATGACCCGCCACGCACCGACGCTCACGTGGCGCCCCGAGAGGCGCACCGTGGCGAGGCAGGGATCGCCCTTCGGCCCGCGCACCGGCTCGAGCGGCGTCGCGTTCACGTGGAAGCGCTCCTCCGCGTCCTCCTGCCATCCGTCGAGCCGCAGTCGCTGGTCCGAGTATCCCTTGATATAGAACAGGCCGACGCCGATCAGTGGGACGCCCAGGTCCGACGCCGCCTTGCACTGGTCCCCGGCGAGCACGCCGAGGCCTCCGGAATAGATGGGAACCGAGGCATGCAGCCCGAACTCGGCGCAGAAATACGCGATCGACCGTTTGGCGGACTCGGGATACGCCGTGGCGAACCAGGTGTTAGCCGACGTCGCGTCGCGCGCGGCCGCGGCGACGACGGCGTCGTACAGGCGCAGAAACGCGGGGTCGGCCGCGCAGGTGGCGAGCCGCGCCGGATCGGCCCGTCGCAGGAGCTCGATGGGATTGTGCTGAGTGCGGCGCCAGAGCGGCGGGTCGAGCAAACGGAACAGCGCCCGCGCGTTGCGGTTCCAGCTCCACGAGAGGTTGGTGGCAACGTCGGCGAGCCCTCTGATCCGCTCGGGGAGGGCGGGGAGGGCGGGGAGGGCGGGACCGCTGTGTTGGGGTTGAGTCATCCGGCCTGCAAGCTAAAGCGGGGCGGGTGGGCGTGGGAAGCATTGTGTATGGACGAGGACGCTTTCGCGTCCTTTTCTCAGCGCTTTATCCGTCGCAATGCCGAGCCCTTGTGCAACGCGATGTGGTCGGTCTTGTCGCTCTTGATTTCATACTGTGGCTCAGCCTCGCTCGCGTGGTGCGTGTATCCCTTGTAATTGACGTCTTTGGTGTGCACCTCGATGATGGTCCCGCTGACCTGACCGGCCTCCGAGTTCCAGGTCACATGATCGCCGACCTTGAATCGTCTCCTCATGACACCTCGCCTCCGGTTGGATGCCGATGCTCTCGCCGGTGAGCCGGTCCGGCGGCCGCGCGCGCGGGCCCTCCGGGTTCGGGAAGTGCACGTCACCCTCAGTCACGAGCCCGCGTGGCTGCGCCGTGGTCATCCTCGAGGGAGTAGTCCGGGAGCCGCGCCGCCACGAACCTGGCGATCCTTGCCAGCGTCCGAAAGTCCTCGAACTCCAGCTCTTCCATCGGCAAGCGCAGCCCCAGCTCTCCTTCGAGCCTGGCGAGCAACTCGACCAACCGCAAGCTGTCGAGCGTCCCGGTCTCGAAGAGATCGAGCTCCGGCGTGGGCGGCTCGAGCTGAAGCTTTTCGGCGAAGACGCGCGCGATGCGGGCTTCGAGATCTCGCAGCATCCGAGTCACCCTTCAGAAGCCGAGCCACCACTCGCCGTCGAGGAGCGACAGCAGGGCGTCACCTTGCTCGATCGCGTGCAGGATCTCGAGCCGTCGTGAATGCACGAGGGTCCACTGCTGGACCCACCGAAGGATGGCCCAGTTCGTGCCTCCGAGCGCTTCCACCAACCACGGCTCGACCCGTCCCGCGACGGCGCAGGCGCCGTGTCGCCAGGCGTCCCAAAAGAGACCGCGAAGGACGACCTTCTCAGCGGACGGTCGGGCCGCCACCTGCAAGACCTCGCTGGTCGCTCCTGGATTCATGTAGTACACGAACCAACCCGCGACATCCCCGGCTTGGTCACGAACAAGCGCCTGCCGCGGCGTGCCTAAGCGCTTCTTTTCCACGAGTTGGGCCAACAGCCACTGCAGCGATGGCTCATCGTATGCTGGCCGCAGCGAGCGCGACCCCACGACCTCTTCGAGGTGAGTCACGATGCCCCGGGCGTCCAGAGGCGCGATCGATCCCGGCGGCGGTGCCTGGCGGCTCGGCCCAGGCAGCCGGGCAACGAGAGCGTCGGCCGCGGCGATGAGGGGCCGGGCGGCGGTCACAACGCCGCGTCCAACACCGCTGTGCGTGAAACGTCGGGCCATGTGACCGATTGGTCGCAACGGCCGCACCCAACGCAGCCCGTGAATCGCCGAGCGCTCGCCGCCAACGCTCTCCCAGAGTCGCCGGCTAGCGTTGTTGGCGTCGTCCGTGAGGGTCAGATCTTGTGGACCGGCTAACAACTGACTCAGGAGACGGCGTCCAACCCCTCCGCCGCACCGCAGGGCGACCATCATCTGAGTCTCTATGACGACGCGGATCGGCTCGCCGCGAAACAGCATCCGGCGCGGGACGGCGCCCACGAACCCGCCGACTCGCCCGCGCTCGTCCTCGTACACGAGCGAATGGATGTCCGGGTCGCGGAAGGGGCTCTGAAAGAAGATGCGCTCGAAATAGGCGGCCAGATCGTCGGGGCCGGCGCGCTCGCTGCGCGTGAACGCCTGGCGCCTAAGCGCAACAACTTGGGGAATGTCGTCCCGTTCCATGGGGCGAATCCGGCCAGGCCCGACTTCGGGAGGAGCGATCCCGGATACTCGGTCGGCTACACTCATAAAGCATTGTGCGACAAAGAGGCGCCGGTCGGAATCGAACCGACGAATAGAGGTTTTGCAGACCTCTGCCTTACCACTTGGCTACGGCGCCGGGAGAAACCTAACCTCGCAACTCACTGCGACTTCGGCAAGGGTTGGAGGCGAACCGTCTCACCTGGCGTGACGTGTGGTGGCAATAATGGTGGCAGGCCCGTTGGGCTCGTCGTGACCTCGCCGCGGTGACCGCAATGGATACTTGATCTCTAATGCGTTGAACTGCGGGCCGCCGAGTTTGGCCTGGAGGGCTCCTCAGTATTCGCCGGGGATTTGAGACACGTTTCCCCAAAAAAGATCTTAACCGGTTCGAGGGGGCGTCAGGATCGGGGCGGGACGGGCGTGTGGACCCTTTCGGTGACGCGCGGTTTAGCGGGCGTCTCCTTGATTACATACTCTCGAAAGATGATTCCGTCTTCGTTAAGCTCGATCTTCATGAGATCGATGTCGCGGGGTGCGCGATCCAAGCGCACCTGCCGGTTCACGTCACTCTGCCTCGCCGTAATCTTGAGGAGGCCGAGAGCGAGCAGATGACTTGTCAGGTCATCACCCCGAAGAAGGCCGGTGCGAAGTTTATCCCCCAGCTGTAACAGATAAGGAAGGTGCGCCCGGTCGATCACGGCCGCGAAGCGTGCCGAGCGGTCGAAGTCAATCCTCCCCCGCGCGTACAGCTCGAACATCTTGGCGAGCAGTGTAGCCTTCTCCTCGTCGTCCAGGCGATCGAGCCAGACGGCGAAGGATTCCCCGATCTTCCGCGCTTGTTGAGGATCACTTTCCAACTGCTTGACAAACGTCTCGCGTTCTCCCTGGGGCATGTCGTTGAGCTTGGCAAAGAAGCGATAGGTCGTCCGCAGTCGGACCCGTTCCCGTACGCTCCTGATCGCTACGACCACCTTCACAAAGGGGATGACCTTAAGGACCTCGGAATCAGTGATGGCGTCCAGCGTGAAATCCGCGGCGTCCGTGAGCAGATCTTGGACTCGCGGCGACGCGACGGACGCGAGGAACGAGGCGTGGATTGGCAGGTCACGGTCGTCGGTCATTTAGTCCCTACAGCTGTTCATGCGAAGAAGATAGCGATTATCTTTTCAAATATGGCGACGTACTACTGCCCCGCTCACGCTGATGCGCTCGGCCTCAAGGCCGGGATCGACACGAGCGATCTGCTCGGCACAACGTATCAGCGCGAGAAGCACGCCAAGCACACGAGCACCTCCGGCTCGAGCAGCGAGGGCGTGCGCACGGTCTTTGACAGCAATAGCACCGCGTACTACGCCGAGTGCATCCGGGCGACCATCACCCACGGCTTCGTCGAGCTCACGGGCCAGCGGAAGAACATCCTCTTCGTCCCGAGCACCGGCAGCGCGCTCGGCGTCAAGCTCAACTGGGGCGTCGAAGCGTCGAAGCCAGATACGATCGTCGTCGTGAAGACGTCGCAAGCCAGCGCCATCCACGCCTTCCTCGACAACTCGTCCAACTACAGCACGTCCAGGTGCGCTCAGCGCGGCTGCGCGCTCTGGTAGATATGCCCCGACAGGCCTACAACAAGAAGTGCACCGCGCTCGCCCAACTGGAGACCGCCCTGCGGTTGTTCCGGGACGGCGACGACCTGTTCTCGGTGATCACCTTGGCGGGCGCGGCCGAGGAGATTCTCGGCGAGCTCGTGGAGAAGCGGGGCCGCGATAACTCGCTAGAGTCGCTCAAGAAGGCCGCCGGTGCCATCCACAAGTTGGCCACGGGTGAGTCGCTCGATGAGACGGGGTTGACGATCTTCGCGAAGCGCGCCAATCGCGCTCGCAACGCCGTGAAGCACCTAAAAGCGGGCGGCGAGCCCACGATCACGCTCGACGTCCGCGAGGAAGCCGTCGACATCTTGACGCGCGCCGTCGACAACTACTGGCTCCTCGAAGACTCCGTGACGCCGGCGATGGGCGAGTTCGATCCAGCGCAGCACGCCCCCGACCAAGTGCAGCCGGACCCCGAATAGAAAAAGTCCCCGGAGCCGAGCAGCGCCCCGGGGCGCGGGTTAAGACCCGTGAACGGCGACCGTCCGGATGGCTTCGCAACCTCTCCCCTGCTCGATGGACCGTATCAGGGGGCGCAGTTGAGCCCGTCGAGCGCTGAGCCACGATCCGTCATAGAGCGCTACGTCCACGACCCACCCAGGTGACTTCGAGACCAGGAACATGCGAAGATCGAAGAACAACGTCTCACCGGAATGATGGCGACCCCACTGCGTGCTCGAATCCGGATGGACGGGCCCGAAGAACAGGTCGATCCAGCCAACGGTCGAGAAGGGCGCATCCGGAGCCAAGCGCTGGGTCGACACCGACCCATATCTCGCCGGCCGATTCTCCGTCGCCAACGTCTCGACCAACGCGCTGTCATCAATGAGTAGGCCCCTTCGTGCATCGTCTGCGAGCGTGCTGTCCAAGCCTGGTTGAAGCGTGTCGAGAACTGCGCGCAGGCTGTCCGGTAGCCAGATGGTTTGGTGGCCCTGGGCGGCCAGGTATCGCTTCAGCGTCGTGCGAGGAGCTGCACACAGGCTCCGGGCGACGTCCAGCAACGTTAGATCGGGGTCGATTGACGGCCGCGTTCGTTCGCGAGTGCAGCTCGCCCAGGCTGAGGAGATCAAGAGCAGAGTGCCGAGGAAAGCCAGCGAGCGTGGTGTCATCTCATCCCAGCTGCGTCGCGCAGCGACTCCATGTCAAGAGGCCGGAGACCCCGGAGACGAGCGCCCCCGATGGAGCCCGGCTCAGAGCACCGAGCCCGGCTCCTCGCATACGGCCACGGTTCTGGGCCTGCCCCGCTATACCTTTGAACGTATGGCAAGAAAAAAGGCGCAGCACGTCATCCCGCAATCTTATCTCAAGCCGTGGTGCGATCCCCAGACGCCCGACGGAATGGAACCGTACGTTTGGCTGATATCAAAGGACGGTAACACGACCAGAAAGCGGTCCCCGAATAAGTCGTTCACCGAGACGGATATGTACACGATTCGCCTCCCGGACGGAGGGCGGGAGTTCGTAGCGGCGATGTCCGTACGCACGAAGAGCCAACAGACGCACTGGCAGGAGACGTTCGATCATCAACACCGGATCGTCACCCAGCTAGAGCAGGCCCACGGTGCACCACCGCGGACGTCCCTCCAAACGGCGGCGATCAGCGCGCACGCGCACCAGTTCGCGATCGCGAACGTGCTCGCGGTGATGCCGCCGCTGCTATTCCCGATGTCCCACGCGGTCCTCGAAACGGATGACGAGTTGGGGTTCATCACGTCCGATCGTCCGTGCGTGATCTACAACCCGGACATGTACAAGTGGCCGCCGATGTACCGGAATCCCGGGCTCGGCTTGGAAAAGACCGAAGTGACGCTCCCGCTCTCCCCGCGACAGCTCCTGCTCATCTCACACCACCACGATCTCCGTGGCTACCGCCCGGTCCCAGCGGCCCTGGTCGACGAGATCAATCGCCGAACTCGCTTCTACTGCGAGCAGGTGTTCGTGTCGTGGACCGACAAGAAGCGACCAGTCTGGTTTGATCCGGGGCAAAAGCCCGCCGACGCTTGGGAGAATCGGCAGACGTGAAGGTGTCGCGCTCGCAGTGTTGGTCACACCTCCGAGCGCCTGTTCCCCCAGCGGGGCTAAGCCTTCGTAAGCCGCGCCCTCACCAACGCCACCCGCGCCTCCTCCTCCCGATCCCGTGCGCCGGTAAGACTGCTCGCTACCCTCGCCGCATCCTCCACGAAGTACGCCTCGGGTGCATGCTTCATGTATCGAATCGCCATCGCGACCGTCGCGTGTCCGAGCAGCTTTTGGATCCGCGGGATCGGCACCCCGGCCTGGGCCGCGTGTACCGCGAACGTGTGCCGCAAGTCGTGCAGGGTCACGCTCCGAAGCCCGGCCATCTGATGGGCTCGGGAGAACACGCGGCGCGCCGCCCGGTAGTCGTTGAACGGCGCTGCGAAAAGGAGATCGTTCGGTCCGGTCGGGAATCGGGTGATGTGCTCGGCGAGGAGACGCGCCAGGGGTTCCGGAATCGGCACGTCCCGCACACTGCTGGCCGTCTTCAACTGCCGCGACCCATCGTCAACCCTGATTCGCCGCTCGGCGAGCCGTACGTCCCCACCCCGTAATCCCTGAGCCTCGCCGATCCGCAATCCCGTGAACGCGAGAGTGGCGAACAGCGGCCACCACTCCCGCGGCGTGGCGCATTCGAGATCCCTCAACTCCTCGGCCGACAGCCAGCGCTCCCTGCCAGCCGGCTCCCGCTCCCGGGGCAGCTTCAGAGCTGGAACGGCAAGGTCGCGCTCCTCGGCGCACCAGCGACGAAACGCCGATAGCGCGCACAAGTCACGATTAATCGTGGAGCCTGCTGTACCCTCGCGCCGGCGCGCCTCCCTGAACTCGGCCATAAACCCCTTGGTGATGTCCGCGAGCGTAGCTTCCCGACCCCTCGGCAACACACGAAACAGTCGCTGCCACGACTCGCGGTACCGATAGGCGGTCCGGGGGCTGAACGGACGCCGCGTCTTCGACGACAACGCTGCCGGGCTCTCCAACCACTTCAGCCACTCATCGACGAGAGGACCGAGGATCGGGCTCGCGACCTTGGCGACCCGCTGCTGCAGAGCGGCAGGGTCGCGCTGATAGTCCTCGTGCACGTCAGCAAGCCGAAGGTTTCCACCTGCGAGAAGTCGCAGTACGTCGAATCGGCCGGCGTCCCGGAGCGACTCGAGGGTCCGCTCCATCGCTCCTGCGCGCGTCTTGCTGTTGGTGCCGGTCGATAGCTTCATCCGAGGGACGCCACGCCAACGGATCTCCACGACGTAGCGGCTGCTCTCCGGCCGCTTGTAGATGCTCACTTGTTCCTCCTCCGCTCCTCGATAAGCGTCGCGATATCCGACGACCGCCACCGCAGCGTGTGCGGGGCGAGTTGAATTGCGAGTTGCCCGACGACCTCGTAAACCCGCTTCGTGGGAATGGCGAGTAGGCGGCCGACTTCGGCCGCGGTCAGCAGCGGCTCGACGGCGACCGCCGGCGCCGACGACCTCTCGAGCCGCAACCCTTGATCCTTCCGGTCGCCGAGACTCACGATTGCCTTCCCCGCCGAAGGCGACCGCCCTTCCCCCCTTTCAGGTACTCCCGGCGGAACCGGCGCAGCTCCGCGAGCTGGATCATGGAAATCCCGTAGCGCGTCGTGTCTCTCAGGAGCCCGAGCCGAACGTACCGGTTGACGGCCATCACGCTCTTACCGAGAAAGGCCGCGGCCTCGATTTGCGAGAGGTAGCCGCGGGGGCCGATCTCGGTTCTGTATTCGCGGGTTCGGACCTGGCGCACGAGGGTGATGCCCGCGTGCGGGCCGGGGGGGTTCTCTTCAAGGACTCTAATCAGATCGGGTCGGGCGCGTCCCATTCGATGACCCTTGAAAGTGTTATTGCTGTCGTGTCATATTAATCGTCACACGTTGGAGGTGTCAAGCGCCCCCGGGCGACCGGCCGGACGCTCCCCGGCGGATTAGGCCGGGCGGTCCCACCAGAGCCCCGGCGAAAACGCCCGTGGAAACGCCGGTTGAGTAGCGGAGTAACGAGCGGGTTCACTAGCGGAGCGACGAGCGGGGTGACGAGCAGGATTACGGCTCGGCGGGCCCTCGGCATTTCCTGCTTCTGGGGAGGTGATTCGAATGCGCACGCGGTCGGTAAATGAGATTCCGGAGGCACTCCGGCGCCACAATGAGGAGCAGCAGCGCGATCCTCAAGAAGTCGTGGGCAATCTCGGCAGGCGCATCCGAGTGGTCGTCCTATGGCGCCAGCGCGATGACGACCCGGAGCAGTGGATCTACCTCGAGCGGATGCTGCCGGGCGAGTTCTCGTACGAGATGGTGAAGCAGCGGTGGGGCGGTGGCGCGTACCGCATCCGGCTCTTCGGCGCGTGGGACCGGGCGCGTCGGCAAGAGAGGTACATCACGCAGGTAGCGTTCTGGATCTGGGAGGCGTTCCCGCCCACGCCCGCACTTCGGGCGCGGCTGGGCCAGGTGAAAAGCGCGCGCTGACGCG
>QHUC01000257.1 GCA_003221045.1 Gemmatimonadota bacterium
TCCCGAAGAACGGCACCACTGCCACGAGACCGGTGAAGATGCCGAACGCCAGCCAGTAGGGCACGTCGAGCGCCCACAAGCCGATCGCCGTGAGGAACGCGAGCACCATCATGGCCAGGAGCTGGCCGATGGCCCAGGCCCGCAGCGTGGCGTGCGCGTCCGCCAGGACGCGGGCCCCGAGCGCGCGGTACTTGGGCGACATGAGCGACAAGGTGCCATCGCGATACAGGGTGGGTCGCACAGTCAGGTAGAGCGCCATGACCACGACGCCCGCTCCTTCGATGAACAGCTTCCCGCCCGCCGTCACGTACGGCAGTAGCGAGCCGCGCAGGAAGTTCGAGGCGTCGTTGATGAGGCGGGCGACGAAGCCCGACGAAGGGTCGGCGAGCTCGGTGCGACGCAGCACCGGATAGTCGACGGCCCAGGTTGCGAGCACGTTCTGGATGCTGGTGAGGGTCTGGGGAAGCCCGGTGATGAGGGCCTGCGTCTGGTCGATCACTGGCGGCACGAGCAGGGCTCCGATACCGGCGACGGCGGCCAGGGTCCCGACGACCGCGGTGGTGAGCCCGAGCCAGCGCGCGATCCGGAAGCGACGCTCGAGCAGGTCGGTGATGGCCGACAGGTAGACGGCCAGGAGCGCTGCGATGAACACGAGGAGCAGCACCTCGACCACCCGGATGACGAACCAGATGACCAGGGCGGCAACGAAGAGCGCCACGAACGTGGCGCCCGGCAACCGAGAGGGACTGGGAGACGGCTCGGTGTTCAGCGGTGGTGCTCGGGGGGGGGCCCGGCGTCGTCGTCCTCGACCAGCTCGGCTTCCGCGGCACCCTTCCCGAGCTGCTTTGACTCACCGCCCGACCCGGCCGAGAGCAGCCCCAGCTTCCGCTTCAAGTCGAGCAGCTGCTGATCCGCGTCCGCCTTCACTTCGAGACTCTGGAACTGCTTCACGAGCGTGTCGCCCGACAGATCCTCGTGCACCTCCGCCGCGGCGATCAGCTTCCGCTCCTCGTGTTCGATCTGCTCGGTCATACGCTCGAACGTCTCGAACACACTTTTATCACCGATCGAGGACATCGTTTCCTGAATGCGCTTGTGCGCCTCGGCGCGCTTCTGCCGGGCGATCAGGATGTTCTTCTTGCGCTTGGCTTCTTCGATGCGGTCGTTGAGCTGGCGAAGCGAGATCTTGAGCTTCTCGGTCTCCTCGCGATGCTTGACCCACGTCTCGTGTAGCTGAACGGCGCCCTGCGCGTGCTCGTTATGCCGCAGGAGCGCCTGTTTCGCGAGATCGTCACGCCCCTCCTGGACCGCCAGGACCGCCCGACGCTCCCAGTCCTCGGCGCTCTTCTTCTCCGTATCGACCTGAGCCGCCAGGCGCTTCTCGTCCGCGATCGCCGAGGCCACCTGTTGTTTGGCCTTCGCCAGCTGACTGCGCATGTCGACGATCAGCTGGTTCAGCATCTTTTCCGGGTTCTCGGCACGGTTGATCAGGTCGTTGATGTTCGACCGGATCAGTGTCGAGAGACGGTCAAAGATTCCCATGAGAACCCTCGGTGTCCTGGCGAGCGGTCACTGTCCCGCACCCAACTTCCGCTCGCGCCGCTCGGCGAGCATCCGCTCGGCGAAATCTAAGCGCTCCGCCAGCTCGGAGACCTGGCCCTGGAGCTGCGCAATCTGGTGTTCCAACGCCGCCACGCGTTGCGGGTCCTCTCCCCCACCGAACCGGCGGTGCGTGCGCTGCCGGATTCGCTCCGCCAGGGCTTCACCGATGGCCGTGTGCGAGAGCACCCGGATCGCCACGATGCCCACCACCGCGATCACCGCGATCGCGATGAGCGGCATCGCCTGGTCGATCACGTAATTCGGGTCCAGGCCGGGCGGCAGCGGGGGAAGGCCCTGCATCACGTGGACCCCGTACGCCGCTCGCCAGCCGGCAGTTTCCCTTCCCCGTCGCGGGTCTTGGCCAGCAACCGCTCGGTAAAATCTACTCGCTCCGCGAGTTCCGCCACTTCCCGACGCAGCTCCTCCAGCCCCGCCGCCAGCTCCTCGTGCTTCGCCACGCCCGCGGCGCCTGCCTGGTTCCCCCCTTGCAGCTTCGCGGTGTACGCTTTGCTCACGGTCCGGGCGATCATCCAGGCGAAAAAGCCGCCGAACAGGACGACGGGGATCAGCACCGCCACCGCGTCGGGGTTCATCAGCCCTTCGGCGGCCCGACCCGCTCGGCGTCGCGCTGCTTCGCGAGCAGCCGCTCGGTGAAGTCCATCCGTTCGCTCAGCTCACTCACCTCCGTGCGGAGCTGTTGGAGGTCACCCACCAGCTCCGCGCGGAGGTCCTCCAGCTCCCGTCGGGCGTCCGGGGAGAGTGCAGCACCGCCCTGACCGCGGATCCGATCGGCGATTGCCTTACCGACGGGCGAGATCGCCAGAAGGAACAGCGCGCCGCCTCCAAAGATGAAGACGATCGCGAGAATGCCTTCCATGTCCATAGGATCAGCGCGGCGGCGCGAGACGTTCCG
>QHUC01000121.1 GCA_003221045.1 Gemmatimonadota bacterium
AGCCCGCCGCTCTTGAGCTTCGTCGCGATGACGTCGAGCGCCTTGGGGTAATCCTGCTTGTCGATATCGTTGAAAATGATGTCGAACGGACCCGCGGCGTGCGTGAGCGCCGCGACCGCTTCGCCGACATGAAACTGCACCACGTCCGCGAGGCCGAGCGCGGCGAGGTTCTCCCGCGCGGCGTGCGACAGGTCCTCGTCCCACACAACGTGGTGTACCGTGCCACCGCCGTTCTCCTTCACGGCGCGGGCGAACCACGCGGTCGAGTATCCGAAGCCGGAGCCGAGCTCGAAGATCTGACGCGCGCGAGTGAGGCGCGCGAGCAGGTAGCAGAGGTGCCCGGTCGCCGGGCCGATGATCGGGAAGTCGGTGTGCCGGGCCTCGACTTCGAGCTCGGCGAGTCGCGCGGCACGCGGTGGGACCAGGCCGTCCAGGTACGCGGCCACGCGAGGGGCCAGCAGGTTCATCGCTACTCCGTGGTGCGTCCCCTCAGCGGGGTTCGGTAAGCCGCTTATACGTGCTCAGATGCCTCAATGCGGCGGCCCGTTTTCCGATCCTATCATACAACCGCGCCACGTTGAAGTGAGCGTCTGCGAGCCGGGAGTCGGCCGCGAGTGCCATCCGATAAGCTTCGATGGCATCGGCCGGGCGGTCCAGATCTTCGAGGGCGATTCCGAGGTCGAACGCCGCCGTCGAGTGCTCGGGATCCTCCCGGAGTGCGGCACGATAGTGTCGCTCGGCTTCTTCCACGAGCCCCTGCTCGTGCAGCAGCCGCCCCAGGTTCACGTGCGAGTCGGCGTGGTGGGCATCGAGCTCGAGCGCCCGCCGATAGGCGTCCCGGGCCTCCTCGGGATCGACCGCTTCCAGCTCGAGCCCCAGGTCGTACCAATCGTCCGCATCCAGTTCGCCTTCGGCTTCGCGCGCCGCCTTGGCGGTGCGTCGCGCGATCGGAGCCGCCCGGGTCGCGAGGTCGGACACGGCGAAATCGAGATGGGTCTGTCCCGACTCGGGGTTCCACGCCGTGTGCCCGTCGCTGACGACGATCCGGTCACCGTCGGCCGCGATGCGCAGCTCGGCCAGGGAACGCCCCCGCGGCAGCTGCAGTCGCAGTTTTTTCAGGGCGCGTCGGATGCGGCGCGCCGGTATGCGAGCGGCCACCAGCGCCTTGGCCGTCCGGAGGACCACCAGATCCTGGAACGAGAACTGCAGTTCGCGACGCGCCCCACGGCCAAGCCGGGAGGGGGGGGACAAAAAACCGTCGCGCGCGAATCCCCGTACCTGCGCGACGGTCAACCCGAGCAGCTTGGCAACATCCTGGGATGTGTATCCCTTCACCCGTACTAACCCCTAAGCCCTAGCACCTCCCACCTTGCGCTTGGCCGCCGGCAGGGCCGCGGGCTTCGCCGCGCCCTTCTTCTCCACCCGCTTCGCGGGCTTGCGCTCACCGCCCGCCGCACCCTTTCCCTTGAGGCTCGCCTTGAGCGCCTCCATCAGATCGATGATCTGGGTCTTCGGCGCCTCGGCCGGCTCTTCGGTGATCTCCTTGCCTTCCACCTTACGCTGGATCTGCTCGAGGACCCGCTTGCGGACGTTGTCCTCGTAGTTCTCGGGCTTGAACGTATCGGACGAGGCCTGCTCCACGAGCTGGACGGCGAGCTGCAGCTCGGGTTTTTTGACCTCGACCTTCGGGACCGGCACGTCGGCGATCGAGCGGGTCTCGTTGGCGTACCGCAGCTGCTCCATGAGGAGTCCATTCGCTTCGGGACGCACTGAGATGAGATACTGTTTGCCCCGCGCCGCGTACTGCCCCACAGCCACGCGCCCCGTCTGTTTCAACGCCTCCGCCAGGAGACGATAGGCCCGGTCGCCACCTTTGTCGGGGCCCAGGAAGTACGACTTCTCAACGTCTTTCCGGTCCACCTGGTCCGCCGGCACGAACTCCGTCACTTCGATCGTGTTGGTGGACTTTTCCTCCAGGGCCTTCAGGTCTTCGGGCTTGAAGATGACGTACTGGCCCTTGGTGAACTCGTAGCCCTTCACCATGTCGTCCTTCTCGACTTTGTCGCCGTCCTTGGAGCAAACGTACTGCTGCTTGAGCCGGGCCCCGTCCTTCTTGTGGAGCCAGTTGAAGGAAATGGCCGCCGAGGATTCGCCGGTCGAGAACAGCTTGATCGGTACCGAGACAAGGCCGAATGACAGGGTGGCCGAGCCGATGGGATGTGCGCTCATGTTTGGAGTGCGCTCGTAAGAGTCTGGTGATAAGATTGCACTCTTATGGCCGTAAAACGGAAGGCCGGCCCCGATCCGCTCACTACGTATCGCGCCAAGCGGTCCCTGGACCGTACGCCCGAGCCCGGGGCCGCCCAACCGGCGCCCGCCGCGGAGCCCTCCGCCGGCGGTCTCTTCGTGGTCCATATGCACGCCGCGCGCAGGCTCCACTGGGACCTGCGCCTCGAAATCAGCGGCGTGCTCACGTCCTGGGCGGTTCCCAAGGGGCCCTCCCCCAACCCGGCCGACAAGCGCCTGGCGGTCCACGTGGAAGACCACCCGCTCGAGTACGGGGACTTCGAGGGGCTCATCCCCGAAGGCAATTACGGCGCGGGGGCGGTCATTGTCTGGGACCGCGGGCGCTGGGTGCCGCTCGAGGATCCACACGAGGGCATGAAGAAAGGGAAGCTCCTCTTCGAGCTGCGTGGCTACAAGCTCCACGGTAAGTGGACCCTGGTGAAGCTCAAGAAGGGCGAGAAGGAGTGGCTGCTGATCAAGGAGAAGGACGGCTACGTCTCGAAAGACGGGGCGCTGCCGCCCGAATCCGTGCTCTCCGGCCTGACCGTCGACGAGTTGAAGGCTGGCAAGGACCGGGCGGCGCCGGTGGTCAAGGAGCTCGAGCGCCTCAAGGCGCCGCGCCGCGCCGTGACGCTCGAGGAAGCCGAGCCGATGCTCGCGGAGTCGCGCGAGCGACCGTTCTCGAAGGCGGGGTGGCTGTTCGAGCTGAAGCTCGACGGGTACCGTGTCCGCGCCGGGCGAGAGGGGGGGGGAGGCGGGGCGCGGCTCGTCACGCGCAACGGCCACGACATCGCGGGGGCGTTCCCCGAGATTGCGCGCGCCCTCATCGCGCTCCCGTACGAAGGGTTCATCTTCGATGGCGAGCTGGTGGTGACGGACGAGGCGGGGCGGCCCATGTTCCAGCGATTGCAGAACCGCGCCAAGATCTCGCGGGCGCTCGAAGTGCGACGCGCCGCCGTCGAGGCGCCGGCGATGCTGTACGTATTCGACCTGCTCGCGTTCGAGGGCTTCGACCTCCGGCCGCTGCCGCTCGAGAAGCGGACCGCGTTGCTCGAGCGGATCGTACCGCGCGTGGGTCCAATCAAATACCTCGAGCACTTCCGGACCGACGGCGAGACGCTGTACGAGCAGGTGATGCGGCTCGGGCTCGAGGGCATCGTCGCCAAGAAGGCGGACTCGCCGTATCGCGCCGGCCGCTCGCCCAACTGGCTCAAGATCCGCGCGGACCGGGTTGACGACTTCGTGGTCGTGGGCTTCACGCGGCCCAAGGGCTCGCGCTCCGGGTTCGGAGCGCTGGACCTCGGCGCCTGGCAAGATGGCAAGCTGGTGTACGCGGGCCGGGTCGGCAGCGGGTTCACCGCGGCGGAGCTCAAGGACGTGAGCGCCGCGCTCGAGCGGAGCGTGCGGGCCGCACCCGCCTTCTCGGGCCCCGTCCCCAAGGAGGCCGGGCACACGTGGGTCGAGCCCACCCTGCTCGTGGAAGTCCGATTCAAGGAATGGACCGACGAGGGACTGCTGAGACAGCCGGTGTTCGTCCGGTTCCGAGATGACAAACCGATCGCCGATGCCGCCAAAAAGGGAGCAGGGAGCGGGGAGCGGGACCGTGCGGAGCCACCGGAGAGTACCGCTCCCCGCTCCCCGCTCCCCAAAGAGGTCAAGTTCTCCAACCTCGACAAGGTGTTCTGGCCCGAGGAGGGCTACACCAAGGGGGACTTGATCGATTATTACCGGGCGATCTCGCCATGGCTGCTGCCCTACCTGAAAGACCGGCCGGTCGTGCTGACGCGTTACCCCGATGGCATCGCGGGCAAGTCCTTCTTCCAAAAAGATGCGCCGGGTTTCGTTCCCGACTGGATCCGCACCGAGCGAATCTGGAGCGAGGATACGCAACGCTACATCGACTATTTCATAGCCGAGGACGTCGAGTCGCTGCTCTACATCATCAACATGGGCACGATCCCGCTGCATATCTGGGGCAGCCGCATCACGACGCTCGAGCAGCCCGACTGGTGCATCCTCGACCTGGATCCCAAGGAGGCACCGTTCCTCCACGTCGTGAAGATCGCGCGCGCGACGAAATCGCTTTGCGACCACCTGGCGCTGCCGTGCTTCATCAAGACCAGCGGCTCCACGGGGCTCCACGTTCTGATCCCGCTCGGCCGCCAATGCACCTATGAGCAGGCCCGCACCCTCGGCGGCCTGTTGGCCCGCGTCATCGCTGCCGAGCTGCCCGACATCGCCACGATCACGCGCCAGGTGGAAAGGCGTGGGGCGCGCGTCTATATCGACTACGTCCAAAATGGTCACGGGCGGCTCCTGGTCGCGCCGTTCAGCGCACGGCCGCTGCTTGGCGCACCGGTTTCGATGCCACTCGCGTGGAGCGACGTGACGCCGCGGCTCGACATCCGGAAGTTCACGATCAAGAACGCCCCGGCACTGATGAAGAAGCGCAAGGACGACCCGCTGCGGGGGGTGCTCGAGCTCAAGCCGGATCTGGTCCACGCGCTCGAGCAGCTCCATGACCGCGTCGGTTGAGCTTCGATTCACGGCTGGCGAGCATGCAGGGGACGTGTCGGGACTGCTGCTCCGCCCGGACGGTGCGCGCGCGGTGTACGTGCTCGCGCACGGCGCCGGCGCCGGCATGCGCCATCCGTTTCTCGAGAGCATTGCGCATCGCTTGGGGGAGGGGGAGCGCGGGATCGCTACGCTGCGCTACCAGTTCCCGTACATGGAGCGGCGGTCGCGGCGGCCCGATCCTCCGGCCGTTGCCGTGGCGACGGTGCGGGCGGCGGTGGGCGAGGCAGCCCGCGCGATGCCAGGGCTGCCGCTCATCGCCGGCGGCAAGTCGTTCGGCGGACGCATGACGTCGACGGCGCAGGCTGAACAGCCCCTTCCCGGTGTCCGCGGGCTCGTCTTCCTCGGCTTCCCACTGCATCCTCCCGGGCGGCCGGATGACAAGCGGGCGGAGCACCTGACGCGAGTGCACATTCCCATGCTGTTCCTGCAGGGCGATCGGGACGAATTCGCTGACCTGAAGCTCCTGAAGCCCGTGATAAAACGGCTGGGCGAGCGCGCCACGCTGCACCTCGTGGAGAGTGGCGATCACTCGTTCAGGGTTCCAAAGCGCTCTCGCACTGCCGACGCCGACGTGATGGGCGAGCTGGTAGAGATAATCGTCGAATGGACCCACGGGATCGTTTGATCGGTCGGGCGAGGGTGCCGGGCTCTCGCGGAGCGACTGCGTCGTTCTGTCGCGCAGCGAGAGCCCGGCGCCCGAGCGCACGGGGGGGACATGAACCACTGGATCGTAAAGACGGAGCCGTCCACCTACAGCTACGACGACTTGGCGAGCCAGAAGACGGCTGTTTGGGACGGCGTCAAGAACAACTTGGCTTTGAAGCATCTGCGCGAAATGCAGCCCGGCGACCGGGTGCTGGTGTACCACACCGGAGACGAGAAGGCAGTAGTGGGAACGGCGCAAGTAGTGTCGGCGCCCTATCCCGACCCGAAGCAAAAGGACCCCAAGCTGACCGTGGTGGCCCTCCGGGCCGAGGGGAGGCTGCCGCGGCCGGTGTCACTCGCCGAAATTAAGAAGGACCGGGCGTTCGCCGATCTCGCCCTCGTGCGCATGGGCAGGCTTTCGGTGATGCCAGCGTCCGCCGAACAATTCGACCGGCTCGTGAAACTCGGGGGCGCGAAGTAGGACGACCCGCTACGACGACGGAGGACAGACGACTCATGGGCAAAGGCGACATCCGCACCAGGCGCGGCAAAATCCACCGCGGAACCTACGGTATCAGCCGTCCAAAGAAGAGAAAAAAGAAGCCGGAGAAGCCGGTCGAGGCGGCGAAGACCGGCAAGGCCGGCTCATGAGGACGTTCCTCGTCGCGGCGCTGGCGCTCTTCGGGGCCACGCGCGTGGCGGCGCAGCAGGACGACCGTTGGCAAGTGACGTTGAACGACGGGAGGATCATTTGGGACCTGCACCTCGTGCGGTTGCAGGGGGATACGCTCGTCGTGCGGGACGCGGACTCGACCTACCGCTTCCCGATCATGCGCGTGGACGAGCTCCGCTTGGTTCGGAAGTCCGAGGCGCGCCGCACCGCCGACCGGAATCGCTACGGGGCAGCGTTGGGAGGCGCGGACGACCAGGTGTACCGCTTGACCCTCGACGACCGGACCGAGCGTCGGCAGGTACTCGAGCAGGTGTTAAAAGACCACCCGCCCTCCCCGCCCCCCCCCAAGCCGCTCCAAGGGTACGACGCCCTCTGGCAGATCACGCTCAAGAACGGCACGATCGTCTGGAATCTCCGGCTCTTGAAGCTCGAGCGAGACACGCTCGTATTTCGGCAGGACAGCGCGACCGTGCGGTATCCCTTGATGGGGGTGGACGAGCTGCGACTGGTGCGGGCCGGCGAGCACGAGATCGGCCCGGTGGCAGCGGGCGGGCGGTACGACGGAGCCGCCAATGGATCGACGGATCTCGTGTACCAGCTCACGTTGCTCGACCGCGCGGAACGGCGCCGGGTGGTGGAGCAGATTTTTCGGGGGCGCGCCGCGCCCGCGCCGTGAGCGCCCGTCCCGACCGTTCCGCCAAGCGTCGGATCCTGCTCGCCGACGCCGATGCGTTTTACGTGGCCGTCGCGCGCCTCGCGGATCCGGCCGGGGCGGGCCAGGCACGGCTTCTCATTGTCGGAGGATCCCCCGAGCGGCGCGGGGTGGTGACCTCTGCCTCGTACGAGGCGCGTGCCTACGGCGTGCATTCCGCGATGCCCATGGCGCGCGCGGTGCGTCTCTGTCCCGGCGCGACGGTCGTGCCGGTCCCGTGGGACGCGTGCGCAGCGAAGAGCCGCGAGATCGGCGCGGTCCTGCGACGCTTCACGCCGGCGGTGGAGCAGGCCTCGAGCGACGAGTTCTATCTCGATCTCAGCGGCACCGAAGCGCTGTACGGCGACGAGGCCCTCGCCGCGACCGCTCATCGCATCCGTCAGGCCCTGACAACTGAGACCGCATTGTCGGTCTCCATCGGGGGTGGCACGTCGAGACTGATCGCGAAGCTCGCGGCCAGCCTCGCCAAGCCGCGCCCGGGATCAGACGCCGATGGCGTGCGTGTCGTGGAGCCGGGCGCGGAAGGCGCGTTCATGCTCCAGTTCGCCCTCGCGGATATCCCGTTCATCGGCCCCAAGTTCCAGGAGCGTTTGGCGCGCTTCGGCCTGCAGACAGTCAGCGACGCGGTGCGGCAGGAGCGCGAGACGCTCGTGCGCTGGCTGGGCGAGCGCGAGGGGACCTGGCTGTACGAGCGGATCCGGGGCATCGACCGCGCCCCGGTCGAGCCGGACCGGGACGTGAAGTCCGTGAGCCGCGACGAGACCTTCGCGACCGACCTGGACGACGACGATGCCCTGGCCGCCAGACTGCTCGCCCTCGCCGACCGCGCCAGCGCGGACGTGCGGGCGGGAGGCCTCGTGGCGCGCACGGTGACCGTTAAGGTGCGGGATGCCGATTTCACCACGCGTCAGGCCAGCCGCACGCTCGCGGCCGCGGTCCGATCGGATCGCGTGGTGTACGCCGTGGCCCGTGAGCTCCTCGCCCGGCTCCGCGCTGCCCGGCGCGTCCCCGCTCGGCTGCTCGGCGTCGCGCTGTCGCACCTCGCCGTGGCGGACAGCGAGGCGCAGCTCTCGCTCCTCGAGCCTCCAGCGGAACACATAGAGAGCGAGCGCGACCGGGCGATCAGCCGGGCGATCGACGAGGTGCGGGAGCGCTTCGGGCGCGACGCCCTGGGCCGCGGCGGTCAGGCCCGACCTACATAGCGCCGAGCGCGGACGCGGCCTTGCTCACGTCCCGCGCCTTCACCCAGAGAATCGCTCCGTAGCGCCCCATACCGGCGCACACACCGGTCACGGCCGTCGCGTTGATTTTCGCCGATCCCAGGCGGGCCATGATGCCCGCCAACGCGCCCACGCGGTCGTCACCGTCGATCAGGAACGCCGTCTTCGGCTTCGACAGCTTGATCTTCGCGTCCTTGGCCGCCGCCGTGAACGCCACGGCATCGGCCGGCACGAAATCCACCTGCGCTTTGCGCGCGCTCGGGAAGGCGTGGAACGCGAGCAGGTTCACGCCGGCGCTCCGCATGGTCTCGAGCAGGCGTGCGCCTTCGCCAGGCTTGTCGGATATGGTCGTGTAGTAGTAGCTGACCCTGCGGATCGTGTCGGGCATGGCCGTCTCCAGGGGTGATCTCCGGCTTGACTATTATGACCCTCCGTCCCCCTGACCGCCAGGCGGCCTGGGCGCGTGCTTGACGGGTCGGAAGCCGCCCGATAAATCAACCTCGTCCACGCACCCTGTCCCTTGAAGGAGCCGGTCATGTTTCGTGTCCGCGCCGCACTGCTTGCCGTCATCGTTGCCACACCACTCACGGGCCAGGGTCGCAACAAGAGACCGAAAAATCAGCCGCCCGCCGTGGCGCCAGCGGCCGCCGTCCCCGCCGTCGGCGACTCGCTCAACAACATCAAGTTTCGTAACCTCGGTCCGTCGGTCGGCGGAGGGCGGGTCGCGGCGGTCGTCGGTGTGCCGGGCGACCGCAACGTGTATTACGTCGGCGCGGCGGCAGGCGGAGTGTGGAAGACGATGGACGGCGGGGACTCCTGGGACGCGGTCTTCAAGGATCAGCCCACGGCGTCCATCGGCGCCATCGGGCTCGCACCGTCGAACCCGAACGTGGTGTGGGTGGGCACGGGCGAAGGCAATCCGAGGAACGACGTCGTGGACGGGCGTGGCGTGTTCATGTCGCCCGACGGCGGCAAGACCTGGCAGGCCATGGGCCTCGGGGACGTCGGCCAGATCAGCCGCATCGTGATCGACCCCGCCAACCCCGATATCGTGTTCGTGGCCGCGCTCGGTCACGTCTGGGCGCCGAATCCTGGGCGATGGTGCCGGGCAATCCGCGCGTGCTGTTTGCCGGCATGTGGCAGTTTGTGCGCCGTCCCTGGGAGCTCGTCTCGGGCGGAGCCACGAGCGGGATCTACCGCTCGACGGACGGCGGGTTGACCTGGCAGCGCCTCAAGCAGGGACTCCCGGCGGGCTTGCTCGGGCGCATCGCCCTCGCGGTCGGTCCCACCAACCCGACCCACGTGTACGCGCTGGTGGAGACGACGCAGGGCATGCTGTGGGATTCGAAAGATCAAGGCGACCACTGGACCAAGGTCTCCGACTTCCACGGCCTGTCCGCTCGCCCGTTCTACTTTTCGCTGCTCCACGTGTCCCCGGTGGACGACCGGAAGCTCTTCTTCTCGTCGTTCCTGCTGCTCCGCTCCGACGACGGCGGCAAGACCACCACGCCGATCGACCGCGGCGTGCACGTGGACCACCACGCGTTGTGGATCGATCCGCAAAACCCCGATCGCATGTTCCAGGGGAACGACGGCGGAGTCTACGTGACCGAAAACGGCGCGAAGAGCTGGCGCTTCCTCAACAACCTGCCCATCGAGCAGTTCTACATGGTCTCGGCCGGCAGTGGGGACAGTCCGTACATGCTGTGCGGTGGTTTACAGGACAACAACGCCTGGTGTGGGCCATCGAGCGGTGTCCCTGGACCCGGTGCCGCCGGTGGGCTGAGCGGGGCGGAATGGTTTACGGTCACCGGTGGGGACGGGGAGTACGCCGTGATCGCGCCCAGCGACTCGTCGATCCTCTACGTCGACTCGCAGAACGGCAACATCACCCGCGTGGATCTGAAGACCGGGCTTGTGCGCGCGATCCGGCCCTACGTCTCCGGTGTGTCGGAGATGAAGCCTGCCGACTTGCAGTATCGGTTCAACTGGACGTCGCCGATCGCCGTGTCGCCGCGCGACGCGAATACAGTCTATCTGGGCGGCAACGTCGTCTTCCGGAGCAGGGACGGCGGCGAGCATTGGACCGCGCTCAGTCCCGACCTGACGCGCAACGAGAAGAGCAAGCAGGTGACGAGCGGTGGTCCGATCGAGTCCGACATTTCGGGCGCCGAAACCTACAACACGATCCTCACGATCACCCTCGCGCCCACTGACTCGAACGTACTCTGGGTGGGCTCCGACGACGGCCTGGTGCATGTGACGCGGGATGGCGGGCGCACCTGGACCAACGTCGCCGGTCATTTCCCGGGTCAGGCCCGGGACCTGGAGGGACGGGTGTACCAGATCGGGGTCTCACCGTTCGACGCGGGCACGGCCTACCTTGCGATCGACCGCCACGAGCTCGACGACCGCCGTCCCTACGTATTCAAGACGACGGACTTCGGCAAGACGTGGACCGACATCGGGAAGGGGCTCCCGCAGGACGTGCCCGCCCGCGTGGTCCGGGAGGATCCAAACCTGCGCGGGTTCCTGGTGCTCGGCACGGACGCGGCGTTGTGCTATTCGCGGGACGGTGGCGCGAGCTGGAAGCCGCTCAAGGCCGACGTCCCGACGGTGCCGGTATACGACGTGCAGTTCGTGGGACGCACGCACGATCTGGTCATCGCGACTCACGGTCGTGGGTTGTTCCTGCTCGACAACATCACCGCGCTCGAAGAGCTGACGCCCGAAGTGGCCTCCGCGGACCTTCACGTGTTCAGCACCCTGCCGGCCCAGATTCGTGTGCGCCCGCGCCGCAGCGGCGTCGCCCCATCGCGCTTTACGACGCCCAACGCACCCGCTGGAGCTGTCATCGACTACTACCTCAAGGCGGCGCTCGACACGGGAGGGGCCGACGCGGCGGGACGGGCCCCGGGCGAAGCGAGCCGAGGTGGGGGAGAACGGTCGCGGCGCGGCCACGTGATCGTGACGGTGACGGATGCCCACGGCGACACGGTCACCGTGGACTCGACCGGGCCCGGCAAGCAGGGCGTGAACCGCTTCGTCTGGAATCTGCGCTATGCGGGACCGACGCGCCTGAACTTCGAGAAGCCCCCGGGCGCGGAGGAAGAGGAGAATCCGTTCCGCAACCTATTGGGACCGCGCGTCGTTCCCGGGACGTACACTGTCGGCGTGACCGCGGGGGGCCGCACAGCGACACAGACCGTGACCGTTCAGCCGGACCCGATCCTTGGAGGCGATCCAGCGGCGTTCGCGGCGCAGCTTCGGGCCGGACTCGAATGGCGGAACGCCGTGTCGGCGCTCAACGAGATGCTCAACCGCATCGTGAGCCTCGAAACGCAGCTCAAGAACACGCAGCAGGCCCTGCGCGAGAATGCGGCCGCCGACACGGCGGTCCAGCGCGGCGCCCGCGAGCTCGGTCGCAAGCTCGGCGAGCTGAAAGACAGCCTGTACAACTCCGAGGTCCAGCGCGACGCGGGGCAGGACGACGTGCACCACCTCAACCGGTTCCAGGACCGGCTGCAGGGGCTCGGGTTCGGGCTCGCGCTCGCGTACGCTCAGCCGCCGACCGAGGTGATCGCGGCGCGGTTGAAAGAGCTCCGGACCGCGCTCGACGGCTACCTGGTCAGGTTCAACGACCTGGTCCGGACCGACGTTGCCACGTTCAACAAGACCGCCCAGGAGCGTCAGGCCCCCATCCTCGTCAGTGGCCGGCCGATCGAGGTAAGAGAGGTAAAAATCGTTTCGCGCTGACCCAGGCGACGGCGACGAGGACGCCAAGCGGAATCACGACGCCGAGCGAGCGGATGCAGGCCGCCACGAGCGCCACGAAGTTGCGCCAGGCCTGCTTGAACGCCTCGGCGATGACATTCGAGCCCGGATGCCCTACCACGGGCAGAGGCTCGTGGACGTAGATCGTCAGGGTACTCATGGCGGCGTGCGCGCGCAGGTAGCGGAGCCGGCCCTCGTACCGCTCGATCTCTTCCCGCACGCGTGCCAACGCCTGCTCCACGTCCAGCACGTCCTTCAGCTTGCCGGTTCGCGTAGCGAGCAGCTCGATCAGCCGGGTCTCGAGCCGCCGTGCGTTCGTCATGCGCGCGGTGACGTCCGTGAACTCCTCGCCCACGTCTTCGGCGTTGACGTTCACCGATTCGAGCTTGCCGAGCGCCGCGAGTCCGCCGAGACCGTCCTCGAACCGATCGGCGGGGATCTTTACCTCGAGCGTGGCGGAGCGGAGCTGGCCGCGCCCGGTCTGGACGGTCGTGTTGGCGACGTAGCCGCCGACCCGGCCTGCGAGCAGCCGCACCTGGGCCACAGCTCGCTCGAGCGAGTCCACTTCGATGCTCGTCTGGCCGGTGCGAATGACCATGTTGGACTCGATACTGATGCGCGGAATGGGCGTCCCCCCGCTCGCGACCGCTGACCGCCGCTCGAGCGTGGTGACAGGCAGGGCCAACTCAGCGGCCCGCTGCGGGCGCACGACCTGGGCCGCGTCGCCGGAGAAAGACTCCGTCGCGGCCACGCCGTCTTCGCGGTCGACGGGTGACGCACAGGCAGCCGTGGTGGCGAGCGCGAGGACGAGGACGAGTGTCCGCATGGAGAGCTCCCGGAAGGGTTGGTTCCCCGGAGAGACGCCCATGAACCGAAGACTTGCACACCGCGTACGGCATTCCATGGCGATTCCGCGCCTCAAGTGGACGGCCCTTCGCGAGTGGGAGCGCTTCGTCGGCGCACTGGACAGCGTCCGCCGTGAGCCGCGGCGCGTCGGTCCCTGGGTGGTCCAGGTCGCCGGGCTTGCCGCGAAAACCGTCGTGGTGGCGCTGCTGCCGTTTTTCGCACTCGTCCGGATGGCGGTATTCTTGTACCAGCGAGAAGGCTGGCCGACCGCACTTGCGCTCGCGGGTGGGACCGCCTGCACGGCGGTAGTACTCACCGCGTACGGGGCCTGGATCTGGCACCGCCTCACCGGACGTGTCCGGCCGGCGCTGATCGCCCGGCGCGTCGCCCTGCCGTTCGTCGTCGCCTATTGCGCCTACGCGCTGGTCTACCTCTCCGCCACGAACGCCAAGTCCGAGCAGGTGCGGGCGTATTACCGCTCCCTTCATCCGCTGTTGCGCGTCGCCCTCTCGACGCTCGTCCTCGCCGACCGGGATGTCGTGATTACCGACCTCGCGCGCCGGCCGGAAGATTACGCGACGATGGGCCTCCCCAGGCACGACGGCACCTTGCATTACGTGCAGCGCGACGGGTACGCGCACGCGGCCGACCTCCGTACAGCCGGCCGCGGCATGGTGAGAAATCGGCTGGTGCAGCTGTACTTCTGGAGCATGGGCTTCAACACCCTGCGGCATGTTGGGACGGCGGACCATCTCCACGTCGAACTGCCGGTGAGGTAAGTTCACCGCATGCCGTTCACCCGCGACGACCTCCGCGAGTCGGTGGAGCGCGCCGGCGACGAGCACTGGGACGCGCTTCGCCGTCACCACGAGGACGCCTACCCGAACCCCAAGCCCACGCCGGGCGACGTGTGCAAAGGTGAGGCGGAGCGCCTGAACCAGATGGGCCTCGGTGACGCGAAGGAGCTCGAGCTCCTTGAAACCCATGTGGCACGCGTCGGCGACGAGGTGCGCCTCACGCATGTCCTCCGGTACAAACCACTTGGCCTCCGCCTGCTGACCGAGCCGTTCCAGAACTACCGATAGCGCCCCGGCCCTCAAATCCTCGCCGTAGTCAATACTGTGCACTTTACGCAACAATTTACATACACCAAGTGGACTAACCCGATCAGGTAGTAGCGCCGCGTCGTCTAAATCGTGCATTTTCTGCACGAAATCACTAACACTCTGCATCCCACCTGTTCTTGATCGGAGTGCGTATGACCGAAAACGGCATGGGGCGCGCGCTCAGGCTCGGGGCGCTGTTGACCCTCACGTGCCCAGTCACCCTGCTGGCACAAGGAATCCCGGCGGCGCCCGCGGCGCTGCCGGTCGACTCCCTAGCGCGGGCCGCGAGCGCCGCCTCGGCCGCGAATACGGTGGCGATCAACTTCGTCTGGACGCTCATCACCGGATTCCTCGTGATGTTCATGCAGGCCGGCTTCGCGATGGTCGAGACCGGGTTCACGCGCGGCAAGAACGCCGCGCACACGTTCGCCATGAACTTCATGGTGTACGGCATCGGCATGCTCGCCTACTGGGCGATCGGGTTCGCCCTGCAGGCGGGGGGCCTCGGTCCGATGGCGACGCTCGGAGGGTTCGACAAGCTGAACCAGGAGTTCGCGCTCAGCGTCGGCGGGAAAACGTGGGGGCTCTTCGGTCACACCGGCTTCTTCCTGTCGGGCGTAGCCTACGCCGCTCCGGTGTTCGCCTACTTCCTGTTTCAAATGGTGTTCATGGACACCGCGGCCACGATTCCCACGGGTGCGATGGCCGAGCGATGGAAGTTCGCGGCGTTCGTGGTCTTCAGCGTCTTCATCGGGGCGCTCATCTATCCATTGTTCGCCAACTGGACGTGGGGCGGCGGCTGGCTGTCGCAGCTCGGCGTGAACCTCGGCCTCGGGCACGGTCATGTGGACTTCGCCGGTTCCTCCGTGGTGCACATGACGGGCGGTGTGATCGCGCTGGTCGGCGCGTGGCTCATCGGTCCGCGGCGCGGGAAGTACAACGCGGACGGGACGCCGAACGCGATCCCTGGGCACAACATTCCGATGGCGCTCGTGGGCACGTTCATCCTGTGTTTTGGATGGTTCGGTTTCAACCCGGGCTCGACATTGGCGGGGTCGGACCTGCGCATCGGTGTGATTGCGACGAACACGATGCTGGCTGGGGCGGCGGGCAGCGTCACCGCGATGCTTTACATGTGGTGGAAGTACGGCAAGCCGGATCCCTCGATGATGGCGAACGGAGCGCTCGCCGGCCTCGTGGCGATCACCGCGCCGTGCGCGTTCGTCACCGCGCCGTCCGCGGTATTGATCGGCGGCGTCGCGGGCGTGCTCGTGTGCGCGGCGGTGTTCTTCATCGACGGCAAGCTGCACATCGATGATCCCGTCGGCGCCATCTCGGTGCACGGTGTCAATGGCTTCTGGGGCATTCTGTCGGTCGGACTCCTCGCCGATGGCACCTACGGGGACGGGTGGAACGGTGTCAACGGAGCGGTGCGGGGCTTGTTCTATGGGGACGCGAGCCAGCTCGTCGCACAGCTCGTCGGAGGCCTGACAAACTTTGTGGCGGTGGGCGCCATGACCTACGCGGCATATAAACTCACGGCCGTGCTCGTGGGCGGCCACCGTGTGTCGGCGGACGTCGAAGAGCTGGGCCTCGACCTGCCCGAAATGGGTGCCCTGGCGTACCCCGATACGCCTGAGGTCGCTTCGGCGGTGATCCTGAGGGAAACGGCCTCCGTTTCGCGAGGGGGAGTGGGGCAGCTCGAGCCCGAGCCGGAGGCGGTCTGATGAAGCTCATCACGACCATCGTCCGCCCCGAGCGCCTGCCTCAAGTGAAAGCGGCGCTGTTCCGCGCGGGCGTCACCGGCATCACGATCAGTCGGGTGAGCGGCCACGGCGGCGAGCAGGAGCTGCAGGAGCACTACCGGGGCAGGACCATTGTGCTCGAATTCCGCGAGAAGGTCCGCCTCGAGATGGCAGTCTCGGAGCCATTCGTGGAGCCGACCATCAAGGCGATCCTCACGGCCGCTCGCACCGGCCAGGTCGGCGACGGAAAGATCTTCGTCCAGCCGCTCGAACGGGTCATCAGGATCCGCACGGGCGAAGTGGACACCGCGGCCGTCACGGCCGTAACGGCCGACGCGGTGCAGCGCCAGGCGCTGAAGGAGGCGAGCCTATGAGCATCCACACGGCACGAGGTTATGGGGTCGGCCGTCTGACGCGAGCGGCACTGGTGGGCGCCTGTCTGTTTGCCAATCGGCCCCTGGGTGCACAAGGCGGGTCTGTACCGGCCGACAGCGCGCCGCCAAAACCCGATCCCCCCGCCCCTGCGGCGGTCAACCACCTGGAGACCGCACTCGCGGGGTTCAAGCTCACCGGCTTCGCGGAGGGATCATACGCGTACTCCGGCCGGAGCCTCGGGGATACGGCGATTGTCGGGCGGTTGTACGACCGGCTCCAGAACCGCTTCATGCTGAACGCGCTAGCCGTCGTCCTCGACAAGCCCTACGACCCCGCCACGTTCAGCGCGGGCTTCCATACGGAGCTGCTCGTGGGGCAGAACGCCACGGTGATCCGATCGAGCGGGCTCGATCTGGGCTCGCAGGCTGACCTGCCGCATCTCTACGTCACTCTGAACGTCCCCACGGCGAGCGGCAACGGCCTCCAGATCAAGGTGGGACGCATCCCGACCCTCATGGGGCTCGAGGTGATCGAGACGGTCGCAAACCCCAACTGGTCGGAGGGGAACCAGTTCATCTACGTGGAGAATTTCACGGGCACGGGCGTGAGCGTGGAAACCAAGTTCAGCGACCACGTGGACGCGCAGTTTCGGGTGATCAACGGGTGGGATCAGGTAGGTGACAACAACAGCCGCAAATCCCTGATGGGGCGCGTGGGCCTCTATCCCGACGCGCTCACGTCGCTCGGCGTCGTGGGCTATTGGGGACCCGAAGAGGCGAACGACAACACCGCCAATCGGTACGGCGTCGAGGGGCTGCTCTGGCGCAAGCTCGGCAAGACCCAGCTCTGGGTGCAGGGGGACTATGGAGCCGAACAAGGGAACACCGCGCTCCCAGATCCGACGCAGGACGCGAAGTGGTGGGCCTTGGGGGGCTGGGTGAGCTACGACTTCAGCTCATCCCTGGGCCTCGCTCTGCGTGGCGACTATGTGAACGACGAGAACGGCGCGCGGAGCACGTTCA
>QHUC01000122.1:0-9202 GCA_003221045.1 Gemmatimonadota bacterium
CGCAAGCGCTTCTACGAGAGTCCCGGCGCTCTACGGCGACGGAAAGACAAGGCAGCGGCGCGCCGCAAGGTGAAGTCCGCACGACGTCGCGAACACCATTAAGTCAGGAGTATCAGCAGATGGCACGCATTACCGGGGTCGTGAAGTGGTTCAACGATGCGAAGGGTTTCGGCTTTATCACGCCGGAGAACGGTGAGAAGGATTGCTTCGTGCACCACACCGCGATCCAAGCACAGGGGTTCAAGTCGCTCGCCGAGGGTGAGCGGGTTGAGTTCGACGTCGTGCAGGGGCAGAAGGGTCCCGCGGCGCAGAACGTCGTGAAGCTCTAAGCCACGGATCGGCAAAAAACGGCGCCGCCCGAAAGGACGGCGCCGTTTTGCTTTCCCTCGTTACTTGAGCACGATGCGCATCGCGTGCGTCTCGAGATCGATGTCCCAGCTGGTGATGCGGGGACGCAGGAACTCGTCGCAATCGCGGGGCGTGAGCGACTCCGCATCGGCGTCCAGGAACTCGAGCAGACGCATCCGCGCCTCGAGGTACGTGCACCCGTCCCGCGTCGCGGCCATCCGCAGGCCGACTTCGTCCTCGAGCTTGCGGTTCACGAACCCCTGCGCCACCTGCAGCAGCCGGCCCACGATCACATGGTCAAGCTCGGCGCCGTCCGGCCGGCTCAGGCGCCGCTGCAACACCCGCTGCCGCTCCGGCAGACACAGCTCCAACACCTGCCGGCTCACTTCCGCGTCGGGGCGCCGCCGTCCGGCGGGCCCCGCCGCGCGCTCCGCGCGGGCGCAGGTCGGGAGGTCGTTGCGATGCAGCCGCAGGAACTTGGTCATCGGCGCGTACAGGTCGGTACGGCCCGGCGCCGGCGGCCGCCGCCGGCCCGCGACGAGGTCCGCCATATAGTCTTCCGAAACGTTCACCGCGTCCGCGAGCTCCCGAGGGGTACGCTTCAGCTCCCGCAGACGGCGCCGGAGCAATTGACCCACCTTCACGGGCTGCTTGAGCGGCAGTGCTGCAGGCATCTCAGATGACTCCTTTCCAGAGGCACAAAGAAAACCCGCAGAGTGCGGACAGCGGCGACGGCACACCGCGGGCGAAGCGGCTCTAAATATCGCTAGGACAGGGCGTTATTGGTACCCCCGCGACGGCTTTTTTCCTCGATGCCCCATTTTCGGGCAAGCGCGAACGACCCCACGACGATGATCACGGCGAAGCTGAACCATTGGATCGCATAGGAAAGATGCGGGCCGTTGGAGAGCTCGGGGGCGGGCCAGGGGAGTAGGGCTGGTTGGGGAGGTCGGTGGAGGTCAGTGGAGGTCGGGAGCTCCTGGAGGACAAACGGCAGGAGGGGATAGGGGAACGCGTCGCGAAGGCGAGCGGGGTCCACGTCCCCACGGCCCCGAGGGGCCACCATGCCGATTCCCGAGACTTCCGCACTATCGCCTTCCCGGTACGCTCCCTGGTTTACGTGGTAGGCGTCCGGCGATGGCGCCCACCCGCGATCGACGAAGACCGCGACGCCGTCCGGAAGTCGCAGCGGCGTAACGAGGTCCACGCCGGGCACGCCCTCGTAGCTCCGTCCGTACCAGAGACGCTCATGTGCATAGTCATAAACGCCCCGGGCGGAAAGGCGACGATCCCGCGCGGAGTCGGCCGAGAGCGCCCTGGTGACAGGAAGCGGCGGCTGGGACAGACGGGCGAGGACTTGGGCGTTCCGCTCGCGCCGCTGCCGGAGGCGGTCGAGCTGCCATACGCCGAGCCGCACGCACGCGGCCGCGACGAGGAGCGCGCCCCCGAGCGCAGCCCGGTCGCGCCATTCCAGGGCCGTCACGCGCCGCGGATAAGGGCCAGCTTCTCGGCGCGGGACAGGCGGCGGAGCGCCGCTTCGCGCCGCAGCGCCGTCGACCGGTCGGGCTGCCGCTCCTCATAAACGAGGCGGACCGGACGCCGCGCGCTCGTATAGGCGCTCGCGGTTCCCGCCCGGTGACGCACCAGCCGTTTCGGGAGATCGGTTGTGATACCGGTGTAAAGCGATCGATCGCCACACCGCAGCATGTACACCGTCCAGCCGCGCCCTTTAGCCGAGCTTCGCATCGAGGGTGATCTGCGGAATGCCGGCCAGCGCTCGCGACACCGGGCAGTTCCGCTTCGCCTCGTCTGCGGCGCGCTGGAACCCCGCCTGGTCGAGGCCCGGCACGGTGCCCCGCACCTTGAGCTCCATCTTGGTGATCGTGGGCGACCCGTTCACCATGTCCATGGTGCACGCGGCGGTGGTTTCGACCCGGGACACGGGCTTGCCGGCCTTTTCAAGCCCGGCCGAGAGCGCCATGCTGAAGCAGGCGGCGTGCGCCGCGGCGATCAGCTCTTCGGGGTTGGTGCCTTTTTTTCCCTCAAACCGAGTCGCGAAAGTAAAGGGACCGTTGAACGTACTGCTCGCGGCCCGGAAGCTCCCCTTGCCGTCCTTGAGCTTGCCTTCCCAAACCGCACTGGCCTGACTCGTGGGCATCGTTTCGACTCCTTGAGTGTGATGTGCGCGAAATCTGGCGGAACCGCCGGAGGGACGCTACGCTTGTGGCGCGCCGAATGCGAGGAGGCACTCGACCATGGCCACGAAGAAGAAGACCCGACGTCCTACCGGGAAGCGCCCGGCGCGGCGTCCGTCTCGCTCACGGCGCCCGCAGCGCCAACAGCCCGAGTCGCTGCGGCTTCGCTCTATGGCCGCCTCGCTGACGGTCCGCGACCTGGAGCGCAGCATCGCGTGGTACCGCGATGTGCTGGGCTTTGTGGTCGGTGAGCGGTGGGAGGAGGGCGGTCAGGTCCGCGGCATTCAGATGAAGGCCGGCGCCTGCGACTTGATGCTGGGGCAGGACGATTTCGCCAAGGGCCAGGACCGGAAAAAAGGCGAAGGCGTCCGGCTGTGGGTCGCGACCGTCCAGGACATCTCCGAGCTCGCCGGCCGCGTGAAGGCCTCAGGATGGCGGCTCGATCGCGAGCCGTCCGAGACGCCCTGGGGCGATTGGGCGTTCGCGCTGACAGATCCGGACGGGTTCAAGCTGACCATCATCCAAGAGTAGGCCGCAGCCCGTGCTCCTCCTCGCCGCAGTTTACCTGGCGCTCCAAGCGCCAGTGGTTTCCGACACCTCTCCCTTCCGAGCCCTCGACCTCCCCACCCCGAGCCGGGTGAGGAGCGCCTCGGGTGCACCCGGGTCCGAGTACTGGCAGCAGCGCGCGGACTACGTCATCCGGGCAGCCTTGGACACCGCGGACTCCGAAATCCGTGGCACCGAGCGGATTCACTACGAGAACCACTCTCCAGACACGCTCGCGTTCGTCTGGGTGCAGATCGAGCAGAACATCTTCGCGAAGAACAGCGTAACCTACGCCCTGAACCAGCCGCCCCTACACTTCGCCGGCGGCGCCGTGTTCGACTTCACGGGCAAAGGGTTCATCGGGGGGATCACGATCGAGCGGTTCACATCGGCCGGAAGGGAGCTGCGGCGGACCGAGTACGGCACGATGATGCGCGTCGAGCTTCCGCGACCGCTCGCGCCCCGGGCAGCGATCGACTTCGAGGTGGCCTGGCATTTCCCCGTGCCCCCCTACGGGGGTGGGCGCATGGGACGGATCGGCACTCGGCTATACGAGATCGGCCAGTGGTATCCGCGTATGGTCGTCTACGACGATGTGCACGGCTGGAATCCCCTGCCCTACATTGGCGCCGGCGAGTTCTACCTCGAATACGGCGACTTTGATGTGACGCTCACCCTCCCGGCTGGGTTTCTCGTCGCAGCCACGGGAACGGTGGCGAACCCGCTCGCGGTGTGGACGCCGACCCAGCGCACGCGACTAGGCCGCGCCCGCACCTCGGCCCAGCCGGTGGCGATCGTCACCAAGGCGGAAGCAACCGCGCATAGCGCACAGCGCACGCCAGGTACCAAGACCTGGCACTTTACCGCGAAGCGCGTGCGTGATTTCGCGTGGGCCGCCTCCCCGGACTTCCGCTGGGATGCCTCCACCTGGGACGGCATCCTGATCCAGACCTTTTACCGGCCCGAGGCCGCGCCGTGGGAAGAAGCGAACAGGATGGCGTGGTTCACCATCAAGCATTTCAGCGAGACATGGGCGAAGTATCCCTGGCCGCAGACGACGACCGTGGAAGGCCTGGTGGAAGGGATGGAGTATCCCATGCTCACGTTCGTGCCCGCGATCGACAAGCGTGAGGACCAGTACTGGGTTCTGACGCACGAGTTCGGCCACGAGTGGTTCCCGATGTTGGTGGGCTCGGACGAGCGGCGCTATCCCTGGATGGACGAGGGGTTCAACACGTTCATCGATTACGGCTCGGCGGAGGGCTACTTCAAGGGGACGGCGTATGGCGACACCGTGCGCAGGGATCTCCTCACCGACTACCGGGTCTCGGCGGTGCCCGGGAACGAGCAGCCGCTGATCACCAAGCCCGTGGAGTCGCGCGACCTCGCGTGGACCGCGTACCAGAAGCCGGCGCTCATGCTCACCGTGCTGCGCGATGCGGTGCTCGGGAAGGAGACGTTCGAGCGGGCGATGCGGGAGTACGTCCGCCGCTGGTCATTCAAGCATCCGCAGCCCGCGGATTTCTTCCGCACCATCGAGAACGTCTCGGGTCGGGACCTCGATTGGTTCTGGCGCGCGTGGGTGTATACGACCGCGCGGCTCGATCAGGCGGTCGACTCCGCTACGACGACCGCCGACACCGTGTTCATCCACCTGTCGAACCGGGGCCGGATGGTTCTCCCGGTGACGCTGGAGCTGCGTTACGCGGACGGGTCGGTCGAAACGCGCGAGATACCGATCGAGATGTGGAACCTCGGCAACCGGTTCACTGCGCGCGTCGGCACAACCAAGGCCGTCATCGGGATCGTGCTCGATCCACACGGGATCCTCCCAGACATCGACCGGATCAACAACCGGTGGCCGCGCTAACCAAGTGCCCGATCCATATCGCACTGCTCACCTCGACCCCTTCTGGCGGCGCGGTAAGGAAGGAATGGACGAGCTGCGAGAGGCCGTCACTAGCCTCGTGTTATGAGTCCTCGTCCGATCCGCGTCGCGTTCGTCAGTCACCACCCACACCTTCGGATGGGCGGGCAGCAGAGCATGGCACTGCTGATCGAGCACCTCGACCGCTCGGCCGTCGAGCCGCTCGTCATCTGCCCGGGCCCCGGTCCCCTCACCGACCACCTCACTGCCCTGGGGTGTCCGGTGGTGCACATCCCGTTGTACCACCTCAAGGCACGCACTCTCGGCTCGGTGTGGCGCTCGAGCCGCCGCATCCGGGCGCTGTTGCGTGAGCGTGCAATCGACATCATCGCCCCTGACGCGTCGCGCGACGCCTTGACCGCAGGTCTCGCGAAACTCGGCACCAACACGAAGATGGTGTGGTTCGTGCGCCTGACCGCGCGGTATAGCCTCGATCCGCTGCTCGGTTGGCTCGCGGATGCCATGATCGGCGACTCCGACGACACGAAACGACGTTTCTCGAGGCGGCTAGCCGGTCGGCATCGCACCATCGTCGGCGGTGCCGACTTGCGCCGCTTTCGCCCCAGCGAAGACCGGTCTGCGCTGCGCCGCAGCCTCGACCTTCCCCTCGATCGCCTCGTTCTACTTTTCGCCGGTCAGGTCAAGGAGGCGAAAGGGGTTTTCGACATCGTGGACGCCCTGGGACACTTGAAAGCGCGCGCTCCGGACGATGTCCCGTTCCTCGTGATCGTGGGGACGCCCGATCAACCAACCATCGTTACGGAGATCGCACGCCGCACTGAAGCCCAGGGGACGGCGGCGGACGTTCGGCTCCATCCTCAACAGGCCAACGTGGAGCGCTGGATGCAGGCAGCGGACGTCCTGTTGAGCGGTTCGCATGAAGACACCGAGGGCATGTCGCGCGTGTTGTACGAGGCGATGGCGTGCGGTGTGGTGCCGGTGGCGACCAATATCCGGGGAAATCGTGACGCGCTCACCCAGGACACCGGCATGCTGGTGCCCGAGCGAGACCCGTCCGCGATCGCCGCCGCTGTCCACGCGCTCCAGGCGGATCCGCTCCAGCTCGCCACCATGCGAGCGGCAGGGATCCAACAGGCGCGCGAGCGGTTCGACATCCGGCGGCACGCGCGCGCGGTCGAAGCCTTCTATCGCGAGGTGTTGCGCGGGTCCTTTGCGGCACCCTCCGGGGCGGAAGAGCCTTCGGATCATCGCGCGTAGCGGCAGCCGGCCGACGTCAGGGCGACGGCGCGCGGCCGCGCGTGGGAAACGGAGGATGCGCCCGGTCTCGCGACGGCGGCGGGTTGCGCCGCAGCTCCTCGAGCACCACCTCGACGGCCTTTTCAAGCTGCGGATCGCGACCCTGGAGCACGAGCTTCGGCGTCATCTCCACTTCGATGTCGGGGGGGACGCCGGTATTCTCGGCGTCCCATTCACCCGACGGGCTGAACAGCCCGCCGCGCGGTGCCGTCACATACCCGCCGTCCACGAGCAGGGGGTAATCCCAGATCCCCACCAACCCACCCCAGGTTCGCCGGCCGACCAAACGCCCGAGTCCGCGGCGCCGGAAGTAGAGCGGCAGCGCGTCGCCGCCCGATCCCGCGTACTCGTTGATGACCATCACTTTCGGGCCGTATATCGAGGCGAGCGGCGACGGGATGACTCTGCCCTCGCGGGTCGCGACATAGGCGAGCACCGGGCGGTTCAGCAGGTCGAGGACATAGTCGGCCACGTCGCCCCCGTGATTGAAGCGCTCGTCCACGACCACCGCCTGACGATCGAGCTGGGAGAAGTAATACCGGTTGAAGTAGGCATAGCCGCCGGAGTAGGTGTCCGGCAGCCACACGTACGCGACCCGGCCGCCGGACAAGGAATCCACCAGCCGGCGGTTGCCCTCGACCCACGCGCGGTTGCGCAGCGGCGTCTCGTTCTCGACCGGGACGACGGTCACAGTGCGGGCGCCGTCCGGCGTCGGCCGTCCGTTCACCAGCAGCACCGTCTGACGACCCGCCGTGTTCTCGAACGCACTGTAGAGATTCGTCGCCGCCAGGAGCGGACGGCCGTTGACGGCGAGCAGGTAGTCCCCGCCGCTCACGGTGACGCCGGGCTCGGTGAGCGGGGCCCGCAGGTCGGGGTTCCAGTTGAGTCCGCCGTAGATGCGAGAGAACCGATAGTAGCCGTTCTCGACGGTGAAGTCGGCGCCGAGCAGGCCTACCTTCACCGTATCGAGCGTCCCTTCGTCGCCGCCGCCCGCGAACATGTGCCCCACCACGATCTCGGCCATCATCTGCTGGATCAGGTAGGTGAGGTCGGACCGATGGCCGACATGCGCCACGAACGGCTTGTACTTCTGCTTGATCGCGGGCCAGTTCGCGCCGTGGGTCCCCGGGTCGTAGAAGAAGTCGCGCTCGATGCGCCAAAACTCGTCGAACATCTGGGCCCATTCGGCGCGCGGGTCCGCGTACGACTGCAGTCCCGTCAGGTCGAGCTTGCCGTCGCCCACGGCGGCTTTGCCATCCGTGGCGACGATGCCGTACACGTTGCCGGGCGCCGCATACCCCAACTTCTTGCCGTCGGCGCTGACCTCGTAACCCGTCACACCGGTGAGGAAGTCCTCGGCCTTGCGCTCCTTCAGGTCGTAGCGGTGCAGCAGGAAGCCCGGCTGGTTCGGGACGCTCTCCAGATAGAAGAGCCGCCCTTCGGCGGCGGCGCCGAGCTGAGAGTAGTCGCGGTCCGGCACCGGCACCGCGAGAATCCGCTGGTCGAGGCCCGTGAAGTCGATCTTCACCGTCGGGAGGCTGTCGGTCTTCTTGGTCGTGTCCTTCGGGGCAGGCTTCCCTGCAGCCTTGGCGGGCTCCTCGTCGCTCTCGGGGGCGAACGGCGACGCCGCCGTGCGGTCGAGAACAGCCACATACAGGCTGCGCCGCACCGGGCGCTCGAACGACGTGAGGTCCAGCCACCCGGTGTTCAGACCATAGTTCGTACTGGCCGTGAAATACAGATACTTGCCGTCGAGACTGAACACCGGCCACACCGCGTCGCTGCGACCATCGGTGACCTGGTGACTCTTCCCCGTCGCGAGCTCGTAGACGAAGACCGCGCGCAGATGGTTCTGGAGTCGTTTCACATAGGCGAGCCACTTGCCATCGGGCGACCATGCCGGATTGATGCTGCGCTCGGGCTGGTCGAAGAGATCGGTGTCGACGAGCACCGGCTGCCGCTTGTCGACGTCGATGGTCCAGAGGTGGAGCCGCTTATCCGTGTAGGCGAGCCGCTTGGAGTCGGCCGACCAAACGGGCGAGTAGAAGAACGATGGATCGGCGAGCGGGATCGCCGTCTCCGGCGTGAGGCCGCTCTGGTCCCGGAGCACGAGGTGGTACTCGCCACCCGCGTCGGAGAAATAGGCGATGCGCTGGCCGTCGGGCGACCACGCCGGGTCGCGCTCCGCCACGCCCGGAGTGGCGGTGAGATTGCGCACGTCGCCTTTCTTGGCCGGCACGGTGAAGACGTCGCCGCGCGCCTCGATCACCGCCCGCGCCCCGGTCGGGGAGAGAGCGGCGTGCTGAATGTAGGGCACGGCGCTCGCCCAGTGCGGACGCGTGGACGGGAGGTCCGGGTCCACGTGGACGTGCACGGGCTCGGAGGTCCCCTTGGCCGGGTCGAAGAGATTCACCCGGCCGCCCTGCTCGTACACGATCACGCCGGCCCCGGCCGACGCGGACTTGATGTCGAAGTCGGTGTGACGGGTCAGCTGGCGCGACTGCCTGGTCCGGAGATCGTAGCCGTACAGGTTCATCGTGCCGTCGCGATCGGACAGGAAGTACACCACGTCGCCGATCCACATCGGCCAGTCTTCTCCCGCCGTATCGTGCGGCACCGCCTCGACCTCGCGCGTGCGCACGTCGAACACCCAGATCCAGGGCTGCTGGCCGCCGCGGTAGCGACGCCACGTCTGCTCGTGCCAGGTGCGGCGCACCGGGACGTACGCGATGCGAGCCGCGTCCGGGCCGTACGACAGCCGCTCACCGGTCGGCATGGGGAGCGGCTCTTCGAGCCCTCCTTCGAGCGGCACGCTGTACAGGCGGTTGAAGTCCTCGATGAAGCCGCGCGACGATGCGAACACGACCCGCTTGCCGTCCGGCGTCCACCCCTGCACCAGGTCCGGCTCGGGGTGCCACGTGAGCCGTCG
>QHUC01000122.1:9249-13252 GCA_003221045.1 Gemmatimonadota bacterium
TCCCCGGCATAGACGAATGCGATCGCGCCGGCGCTGACCGTCGGCATGCGGAGCAGCAGGGTGTCGTCCGCCGGCAGGCGCCGACGATCGGGCGACGCGAGAGAGAACGCGAGGAGCGCCGGCAGCCAGGTACGGCGGAGCATGGTGGAGCGTGAACCTAGTGCAGCCCGCTTCCTCCCGCCAGTTGTTTCACGAGATCGCCGACCACCGCCTTCGCGTCGCCGAACAGCATCCAGGTGTTGTCCTGAACGTAGAGCTCGTTGTCGATCCCGGCGAAGCCGGGCTTCTTGCTCCGCTTGATGGCGAGCACGGTTCTGGCCTTGTCCGCGTCGATGATCGGCATGCCGTAGATCGGGCTGTCCTTCGCGTAGCGCGCGGCTGGATTCACGACGTCGTTCGCACCGATCACGAGTGCCACGTCGCACTGCGGCATTTCCGGATTGACCTCATCCATCTCGACCAGGGCGGTGTACGGGATGTCCGCCTCCGCCAGCAGCACGTTCATGTGCCCCGGCATGCGCCCGGCGACCGGATGTATGGCGAACTTGACCGTGACCCCGCGCTTGGTGAGCTGGTCGTACAGCTCCCGCACCCTGTGCTGTGCCTGTGCCACAGCCATCCCGTATCCGGGGATGATCACGACCAGCCGGGCCTGCTCGAGCAGCTGGGCCGCGCCCTCGACTGTCTCCTCCTTCCACTCCTTCTGCTCTCCGGCCACGGCGGCCGCCTTCACGGTGCCGAACGCCCCGAAGAGCACGTTCGTGAACGAGCGGTTCATCGCCCGGCACATGATGATCGACAGGATCAGACCACTCGAGCCGTCGAGGGCGCCCGCGGTCACCAGCAGCTTGTTGTTCAGGACGAAGCCCATCGCGACCGCGGAGAGACCGGCGTACGAATTGAGGATGGAGATGACCGTAGGCATGTCGGCGCCGCCGATCGGGATGATCAGCAGGACCCCGAAGAGCAGGGCGAGGCCGACGATGGTCAGGAACGCGTGCGCCGACCACGCTGCCGTCGGTTGCACCACCACCAGGACGCCCAGCGCCACCGCGATCGCGAGCACACCGATGTTGACGAAGTTCTGGCCCGGATACGTCACCGGCCGCTGCGGAATCCAGTTGACTTCCTGGAGCTTGCCGGTGGCCATCAGGCTGCCGGTGAAGGTCAGAAAGCCGAGAAGCGCCGTCCGCTGCGGGACAGCGGTGAGCGGCACGCGGGAGAGCGGGACGCCGACGATGAATCCGGCGACGATGGCCAGCACGATCCAGCCGTGGTGCACGATCTCGGGCTGGACCCAGGTCGCCCCGACGGCCACGAGCATCGCCGTGACGCCCGCGATCACGCCCCGGCGAGCGGTCTTGGGGTCGTTCATCCAGTGGAGCGAGAAGATGAACAGCGCCGTCGCGAGGACGGCGGCGAGCTGCGCGATGGCGTGCGTCACTGCTTCTTGAACATCTTCAGCATGCGGTCCGTGATCAGGAACCCGCTGACGATGTTGGTCGTGGAAGCGAACAGGGCCACCGCACCGAGCACGCGGATCGGCGTCGGATAGTCGGCGCCGGTGACGACGATGGAGCCCACCACCGCGATCGCCGAGATCGCGTTGGTGAGCGACATCAGGGGCGTGTACAGGAGACGCGAGACGCGGCGGATCACGCCCAGCCCGATGAACGTCGCGAGCACGAACACGAACAACATGGACCAGTAGTCGATCATGGCTTCCGCACCTCTCCCCCATAGGTCACACACGTCTCACGGATGATCTCGTCGTCAAAGTCGAGCCGCAGGGCTCCGTCCTTGACGACGTGCAGCAGGAAGCTCGAGATGTTGCGCGCGTACATCTGGCTGGCGTGGTACGGCAGACTGCTGGCGAGGTTGGTGGGGCCGAGGACGACGACCCCGCCGTGGATCGCTTCGGCGCCGGGCTCGGTCAGCTCGCAGTTCCCCCCCGTGTCGACCGCGAGGTCGAGGATCACCGAGCCGGGCTTCATCGCGTGTACGGCGTCCGCCGTGATGAGGATCGGGGCCCGCTTCCCCGGGATCGCGGCCGTGGTGATCACGATGTCGGCGTCCTTCACATGCTGTGCGATGAAGGCGAGCTCGCGGCGGTGGGTGTCCTGAGACAGCTCCTTGGCGTAGCCGCCCGCCGCTTCGGCCTGCTCGCCGATCTGCATCTCGAGGAACTTCGCGCCCAGGCTTTCTACCTGCTCTTTGACGGCGGGCCGGACGTCGAACGCCGACACGACCGCGCCGAGGCGGCGCGCCGTGGCGATGGCCTGGAGCCCCGCCACCCCCGCGCCGAGCACGAGCACGCGCGCGGGGGGCAGCGTCCCCGCCGCGGTCACGAGCATGGGGAAGAACCGGCCGGCGGTCGTGGCCGCCAGGAGCACCGCCTTGTACCCGGCGACGGTCGCCTGCGACGAGAGCGCGTCCATCGGCTGGGCACGCGTAATGCGCGGCAGCAGGGCGAGACTGAACGTCGTGACCTTGCGGGCCGCGAGCTCGGCGACGGCCGCGCGCTCGGCCGATGGCTGAAACAGCGCCACGAGGCTCGAGCCTTCGCGACACAGTCGCACCTCCGCCGCCGTCGGCGGCTGCACCTTGAGCACCGCGTCACTCTGGCCGAAGAGGTGGGTTGCGGCGGGGGCGAGCGCGGCGCCGGCCGCCGTGTACGCCTCGTCGGGGAACGAGGCGGCCTCGCCGGCGCCACGCTCGACCAGGATCGTCAGACCGCTCTTGGCGAGCCGGCCCGCGACGTCCGGGGTCAGCGACACACGACGCTCGTTGACGGCGGTCTCCTTCGGGACCCCGATCTTCAATGCCCGCTCCTAGGCTTGGATTCTTGGACGGCCCTTCACACTTTCGGCGAGCTTCCCCGCTCTCGAGCCTGGGCCAGCAGCCGTTCCGCGAAGTCGAGCCGCTCTGCCAGCTCGTTGACCTGCGTCTCGAGTGCGAGCATCCGATCCTCGACGTCCGCCACGCGGCGGTCGGACCCGACGGCACCAACGCCAGGGTCGGCCACCTCCCAGCGCGTCAGCCGCCGCCCGTCACCGTCGCGGAACTCACCGACCGCGATCATCGCGATGTCGTACAGGTACCAGATCCCCAAGCCGCCGAGCGTGAGGCACATACAGATCCCGCTCTGAACGCGCCCCGCATAGAAGCGATGCAGACCGAACACGCCTCCGACCACACCCAGGGCCAGCGCCACCGCCCGCGAATGCTCCGAGACCTCGGCGGGCGCTCGCTCGGGTACGTCGGCCGGCTCGTAACTCGACGGCAGGCCCGAGACGGTCACGGCCGGTTGATGGAGGAGCCGAGGAGCGCGTCGAGCTGCTGGCGGGGGATGGCTCCAGCGTGCCGGCCAACTTCCTGCCCGTTCCGGAACACGAGCAGGGTGGGAATCGCCCGGATGTCGAAGCGGCGTGCGGTGGCCTGATTCCGATCGGTATCGAGCTTCGTCACCAGCACGTCCCCCTGCCGGTCGCGGGCTAAGTCGTCGAGGACCGGCGCCATGATCTTGCACGGCCCGCACCAGTCGGCGTAGCAGTCCATCACGACCGGCACGTCGGTACCGGCGATCACACCGTCGATGGTCGCGTCCGTTACGGGGATCGGCCGATCGAGCAGGATCGGTCGCCCGCAGTTCCCACACCTGGGGCGGTCGGCGATCCGAGCGAGATCCACCCGATTCAACGTCGCGCAGAAGGGACAGGCGACCGTCGCGCGCTTGCCGATCTCAGTGACAGCCACGGATTCCACCTCTCTTTCCAATCTACATGCCGCGTTCGACTATCGCTTCCGCCTCGATTTCCACGAGCATCTCGGGAGCCACCAGTCGCGTGACGGCCACGAGCGTGCTCGCCGGCCGGATGTCGCCAAACACTTCCCCGTGCGCGCGTCCCACCCGCTCCCAGTCGGCGATATCGGTGACGTACATGCGGGTTCGCACCACGTCGGCGAGCGAGGCTCCGGCCTGGACGAGCGCCCGCTCGATGTT
>QHUC01000269.1 GCA_003221045.1 Gemmatimonadota bacterium
CTTGCAGGTCGGCCAGACGACGCAGCTCACGGCCACGCCCAAGGACGCAAGCGGCAATCCCTTGTCGGGACGTGTGGTGACCTGGGCCTCGAACAACACCACAGTTGCGACCGTGAGCGGCTCGGGTCTCGTCAGCGCGAAGGCGGCGGGGTCGGCGACGATTACCGCGACGAGTGAAGGACAGAACGGCACATCAAGCATCACGGTCACGCAAGTACCCGTGGCGACGGTGACCGTGAGCCCCGCGTCTGCGAGCGTGCAGGTGGGCCTGACGGTCCAACTCTCCGCGACCACGAAGGACGCCAACGGCAATACCCTGACCGGCCGGTCGGTGACGTGGAGCAGTAGCGACACCACGATCGCGAAGGTGAGCGGTAGCGGTCTGGTCACGGCCCGCGCCGCGGGCTCGGCGATCATCACCGCGACGAGCGAGGGCAAGTCCGGCACCTCTGCGATCACGGTGACGGCGGCGCCACCTCCCGGAACGCACACCGGCTGGTACGTGACCACGAACGGGTCGAGCGGCGGGAGCGGAACCGCCTCGAGCCCGTGGGACTTCTCCACCGCGTTGAACGGCGGCAACGGCAAGGTGCAGCCGGGCGACACGATCTGGGTCCGGGGGGGGACCTACACCGGTACCTACAGCACGAATCTCAACGGCACGGCCAGTGCGCCGATCATCGTGCGGGCTTACCCGCTGGAACGCGTCACCATCGACGCGAACGAGCTGAGCAACGACGTGTTCGTGACCCATGGCTCGTACACGTGGTACTGGGGATTTGAGTTCACGGACTCGGATCCGACGCGGGTGTTCAGCACGATCTCGTCGTCGTCGCGGCCCGATGTTGTGGTGAACAATGGAACGCACATGAAGTACATCAACATGGTCGTCCACGACGGTGGCGTGGGGTTCTACACATACACGAACATGCCGGACGTCGAGATTTACGGGGCCATCGTCTATAACAACGGCTGGCAGGCGTCGGATCGCGGCCACGGCCACGGCATGTACTTGAAGAACGACGTCGGACCGGTGGTGGCACGGGATAACGTGATCTTCAACCAGTTCGGGTACGGCGTGCACATTTACACGGACGGCGGCGCCGGCCTGTTGAACAACATCTCAGCGATCGGAAACATCTCGTTCGACAACGGGAGCCTGGCGTCGACCGGACCGTCGGCGGAAATCGGCAATCTGGGCCAACCGGCCGCCAACAACCTAGTCATTACCGATAACTTGACGTATGTGGCTCCGAGCGTCGGCGGATCGAACATGGTCCTCGGGAGCGGCAACGGGTTGACGGCAACCGGCAACTACGTCGTCGGCGGCGACGGGATCACCCAGGGGTCGTGGACTAACGCCACGGTGGCCAACAACACCGTGATTCCGCCCAACCCGAGCCAGACGGCCGTTTTCGTCCGGCCCAACGCGTACGAACCGGGCCGCGCCTATATCGCGGTATACAACTGGGCCGGCCTGGGTGCTGTGTCAGTCGACCTGTCGGGGGTCCTCAAGCCAGGCGCCACCTACGCCATCTCGAACGTCCAGGACCTCTTCGGGACGCCGGTGGCGACCGGGACGTATGGAGGGGGCAGCGTGAGTATCCCGATCACCGCCGTGCCGCCGCCAGTGCCGATCGGTATCACCAGCCTGGCGCCGAGCACGGGCCCGCTATTCAACGTGTTCGTGGTCACGTCGAAGTAGACAGTCCAGTCGCATATTTGAGCGGCCTCCGGAGCGAGCTCCGGGGGCCGTTCTGTCGTTTGTGCTAGCGTAGCTTCCACTGGGGGGAGGCTGGCGGATGCGGATTGCAACGTCGTGCGCTGTGGCGATCCTTCTCGGGGCGATGGCATGCGAACGCCAAGGCGGCACGGCGCCGGTGTCCCCCGGGACGCACGTCGGTTACTACGTGACGACCGGCGGCTCGAGCAGCGGGGACGGTAGCTCGACCAGCCCGTGGGATCTAGCGACGGCCCTCTCCGGAGCGGGGGGGAAGGTGCACGCCGGCGACACGATCTGGGTACGCGCGGGCACGTACCTCGGCACGTATGACACGAACCTTGCGGGCTCGGCCGCGGCCCCGATCATCGTGCGCGGGTACCCGGGGGAGCGCGTCATCATCGACGGCAACGACGGCTCGGGGAACGATGGGTTCGTGGTGCACGGGTCGTACACGTGGTATTGGGGCCTCGAGTTCCGAAACTCCGACCCGACCCGTACGACGACGTCGACCAGCAGCAATTTTCGGCCCGACGTCGTCGCGAACAACGGAACACATATCAAGTACATCAACCTCGTGATCCACGATGGCGGAGTGGCGTTCTATACATACACGGCGATGCCGGACGTCGAGATCTACGGCTCGATCCTCTACAACAACGGGTGGCAAGGGCCCGACCGTGGACACGGGCACGGTCTGTACCTGAAGAACGACGTCGGACCGGTGGTGGCGCGCGACAACGTGGTGTTCAACCAGTTCGGGTACGGGATACACATCTACAGCGACGTCGGGGATGGTCGGCTGAACGGCATCTCGGCGATTGGGAACATCTCCTTCGACAACGGCAGTCTCGCGTCGACCGGGCCTTCCGCCGAGATCGGGAATTTGGGCCAGATGAACGCGAACAACCTCGAAGGAGATGTTCCCAATCGCCGAG
>QHUC01000123.1 GCA_003221045.1 Gemmatimonadota bacterium
CCAGGGGGTGATCGAATACCTCGGTCACTGTAGCGATATGGTTGCCGTTCTGAACCGCTGTACGGTGGTCGTCCTACCGTCGAAATACCGGGAAGGGGTCCCCCGAATCCTCGTCGAAGCCGCGTCCACGGGTCGTCCGGTGGTCGCCACGGACGTCCCTGGCTGTAGGGAGATCTGTCTCGATGGCTTCAACGGCAAGCTCGTCAAGCCAGGAGACGCCGGCGGGCTCGCCGCCGCCATCGCGGAGCTCCTCGCGGATCCCGTCGATGCCGAACGCCTTGGCCGGAACGGACGGAAGCTCGCGGAAGAGGCGTTCGATTTGAGACGGGTGGTGAGCGAGACGGTGACGTTCTACACCACGGCGACCGCGACCCTCTCCAGGGACCTCGGGGCCGTGATGCAACCTTCGCCCTGACGCGTGGCGGCAATGGAAGAGACGGCGCGGTACTACGACGACTACTGGAATCGTGAGGCTCCGCCCGACACCGATCCGCGTACGCCGCGACGGCTGGAGATCTTCCAGTCCTTCGTCCCTCGGAGCGTCACAGTCCTGGACGTAGGTTGTGGGCGCGGCCGCTGCAGTGCAGCGCTGTCGCGGGCGGGTTACCGCGTGGTAGGCGTTGATATCTCGGAGCGAGCAGTCGCCGAGGCGCGCGCCGCGGTCCCGGAGGCGCAGTTTCACGTCCAAGACTTGGGGTCACCGCTGCCCTTCCCCGACGCCTCCTTCGGTGCGGCGTTCATGACGGACGTGATCGAGCACGTCTTTGACCCGCCGACCGTCATTCGAGAAATCTCTCGCGTGCTGAGTCCGGGCGGCCAACTGTTGATCTCGACGCCCTACCACGGTCTCGTCAAGAACGTCTTGATCGCCCTGTTTCGGTTCGATCGGCACTTCGACCCACAGGGCCCGCACATCCGGTTCTTTTCCCGCAGCAGCTTGACCCACCTCTTACGCGACGCCGGCTTTCGGTCCTTCAAGTACTTCTATCTGGGCCGAGTGTTTCCTGTGTCGAAGAACCTCGTGATCATGACTGCGAAGGCTTAGAACGCGACTGATCGCACAAGGTGTTCAGTGGCCGTTCTGCTGCAACCAGGCCTGAAACATGAGGATAACCCACAGCTCGTACTGCCAGTTGCGAGAGCCAGCGAGGTGCTCCGACCACTTCCGCCGGATTGGTCCTGGATTCAAGAACCCTTCCCGACGTAGCCGGTCCGGCGCGAGCAAATCTTCCGCCCAGTCGCGCAGGGGTCCACGCAGCCAACCGCCGATCGGCACGCCAAAGCCTGATTTCGGGCGCTGGACCAGCTGGGGGGGGACGTATTGATACAGCACCTGCCGTAGCAGCCACTTGCCGTGCCCGCCCCGCATTTTGAGGGCGAGTGGTAACCGCCAGGCGAACTCCACGACTCGATGATCGAGCAGCGGCACGCGCGCTTCGAGGCTGACGCCCATACTCGCGCGATCGACTTTGACGAGCACGTCGTCCGGCAAGTAGGTCGCCGCATCGAGGTACATCATCTGTCGAGCGGGATCCGGTAGCGCTGCGTGTCGACCCCGATCCGTGACGAGCGTCTGCGGCTCTTCAGCTTCGAGGACGACTTCGCCCGGCTCGCTCCAGTAGGACACGAGGCTCAGATAGAGGGCATCGGAGCTCTCGATGGTCAGCACCCGGGCAAGCTTGTGAGCGTCATAACCGGGGCTCTGTTGTTTGAGGCTGCGAGGCAGGACGCGAGCGAACGGCCGGTAGATGGCGTCCCACGTCTCGGGAGCGAGCGAGAGCAGGGCTGCACCGATGCCGCGTCGCAGGGGCCGCGGGAGCCAATCGATGCCCCGCCAGAGACGTCGGCTCCACAGATGACGGACATAGCCGCCAAAGAGTTCATCGCCGCCGTCGCCGGACAAGCTCACCGTCACGTGCCGTTTGGCCATTTCGGAGACGAGGAACGTTGGAATCTGCGACGCGTCGGCAAAGGGCTCGTCGTACAGAGTGGGCAGGCGAGGAATCACCGCCATGGCTTGTTCGGGTGTGACGTACAGCTCCGTGTGTTCGGTGCCCAAGTGCTGGGCGATCGCTTTGGCGTGGTCCGCTTCGTTGAAGGAGGCCTCGTGGAAACCCATCGCGAAGGTTTTCACCGGCCGGTCGCACTGCGCTTGCATCAACGCCACGACGGTGGACGAATCGACACCGCCCGAGAGAAACGCGCCAAGCGGAACGTCCGATTCGAGTCGCAACCTCACCGCGTCCCGCAGCAAGTCGTCCAGCTGAGCGGTCGCTTCGGAGGCGGATCCGGTGAAAGGCTCCGCCAATCCGCGCTCGGCGGCCTCCCGGACGGACCAGTAGGGGACGGGGGCCGGCAGGGATCCGACGTCGACAGGGTTGAGCGTAACCCAAGTCGCCGGGGGGAGCTTTCGGACACCCCGGTAGATGGAATAGGGAGCCGGGATGCAGTTGTGACGCAGGTACAACGTCATTGCGCCACGATCGATCTCCCCACGGAAGGCGCGGTGCGCTCGCAGGGCCTTCAACTCAGAACCAAACAGGAAGGTCTGGTCGACCCAACCATAGTACAGCGGCTTCTCACCGAGGCGGTCACGGACCAGGTGAAGCCGCCGCTCTTGGCGATCCCACAGCGCGAACGCAAACATTCCGTTGAGCCGCTGGAGCGCGCCCGGCAGTCCCCAATCGGCAATGCAGGCCAGCATCACTTCCGTATCGGAGTGGCCTCGGAAGCTGTGCCCTGACTCTTCGAGCTCACGGCGCAGTGCCCGGAAGTTGTAGATTTCGCCGTTGAAGACCATGACGTAGCGACCGTTGTCGGAGTGCATGGGCTGATGGCCCAACGGCGAAACGTCGATAATCGATAGACGCCGATGGCTCAGCGCGATGCCCGCTTCGGGATCGACCCAGACACCTCCATCATCGGGTCCCCGGTGCCACACGGCGTCCGCCATGCACTGGGCGATCGCTTCGAGCTCGGCAGTGGCGGCCCGGCCGGACGCGTCAACAAACCCCGCTATACCGCACATTTCGGGTCCCCCAGCCTGGTCACCGAAGGTACCAGTCCAGCAGATTCCGCACAAAGCGTTGGGTACGAGCGTCGGCACGGTCAGGCCGGAGGTCGTCCAGCGCCCAGTTCCATCCAATCGTGCCAGCCGCGAAGACGCCGGCCCCGGAGGGCGCTTGGTAGAACGTGGTCTGCATCGTGTCGATTGCGCCGTCATCCGTCGAGTAGACTGACCGGAATACCACACGAATCCCGTGTGGCGTCTGCCCGTTCCACGTTATCTTGTCCCCTTCCCACCCACCGATGGCCGTTGTGGAATCACCTGCCTGAAACCCCGTTCCCTGCAAGAACTGGGAGGCGGCATCTGTCAGCATTAGCCGCACCGATCCCCGGTAGTTCGACCTGAGGTTGTACATGATTCCGATGACCGCATTCTCCGGACGGTTGACCGGCAAATCACGGAACCTGCGGGTGGCCAGGCTCCTCCACCCGATCAGCGGGTCGGACGCGCTCTTATAGCACACCAGCACGTCACCGAGATGGCCCTCTCGACGTCCCTCGTACCGGACCTGCCAGTAAGCGTCGTTCGCTCCAAAGAATGCGAGCCCGACACCGTCATCACGGAGGCGCTCAGCATGAGTGCGCATGGTGCCCGACCAGTATTCACTATGACCTGAGACCAACACGAGGCGGGCTCCGAAGCCGATCTCGTTGTGCGCATGAAAGTCGAGGTCGGTCACGTAGGAAACCGGGTAACCCCAGCGCTCGAGGAACCGCGCCAACGGCAAATCAAGACCGACCAAGTGCCGATTCAGCGACCAGTCAGTATAGGGCCGCATGAACGAGATGAGGGGCGCCCGCGGAGTGCCGTCAGCTTGTTGGTAGAAGCTCGCTCCGCCCCACCCGTTGTACGCCTGGTAGGTGTTGAAGGGCATGACGACGACGATGCTCGACTGCTCGGATGCTCGGACCACGAGCGGGACGAACCGCCCGGCGCCCGGCCGGTCGGTGTACCGAACCATGTAGAATCCGGGCGTGACGTCCGGCGGAATGGGGATAGCGAGCGAGGCAGGCCAAGGACATTCTGCCGGACCAGGATGCGCCGCGGAGCAGGGGAGCAGGGTCGGAACCCGCACGGAGCCGAGGTCGAGTACCAGCCTGGCGCCGGCGCCTGCGTACCATCCCACTCGATAGAGCCGCACGGAGATCTCGGAATCAGCCGCAATGCCGTACAGCCGAACGGTGTCGCCTGGGAGCACTGACTGATGATCGAGATACGCCGCGACCTCTTCAGCTGTGGTTGGGACCGGGACCTGATTCCAGCTTGTGTCCCCGGGGCGTAGGTTCTCGCGCACGATCAGCCCGCGCGCCGCAGAGTCGGGCAGGAGGGGCTCCGTCAACGACCACGAGTTGTCGACGCAGCCCGCGCCGGCCAGCGTCGCCACGAGAGCCCCGAGACCTATCAACGCGCGGCCGGCGAGCCCGGATTCGTTTTGACGCCGCATGTCTCCCTGTACAGTGCACCGTAGCGCTCCACGGTTCTTTCGATGCGGAACTGTTCTGCGCAAGCCCGCCCGCGCTTGGCGAGCTCGGCCCGTCGTGCCGGGTCCGCCAGGAGGGCTCGGAGGTGCTGAGCCAGCTCTTCCGCGTTCCCCGGCTCAAACAGCACGCCGGCCGAGTTCACAACGTCCATCAGGCCCGGAATCCGGCTCGCGACCACGGGTACGCCGCTCGCCATGGCCTCGAGGGCGGCAATACCGAAACCCTCCCAGTGCGAGGACTGCACGTAGATGACGGCGCGCTTCAGGAGACGCTCGACGTCGTCACGGCTGCCCAGGAAATGCGTCCGGTCCGCGATCCCCACCCGGGCGGCGAGTTGCTCCAGTTCCGACCGCTTCGATCCGTCGCCGACTAGGACGCCATGAGCTCCGTCAAGATGACGCAACGCACGAAGGAGGGTCGCTTGGTCCTTCTCCGGGTCGAGCCGCCCAACCATCATGACAATTGGACCGTCAATCGCCAACAATTGATTCTGGTCACTTGGCTTGGCGGTGGCGAACCGGTCGACGTCTATGCCGTCCGGGATGACGCTCAGCCTCGGCCGGATCTCAGGAATCCATGACCCGAGGGAGTCGGCCACGGCCTGGCTGACGCAGGCCACGTCTGTGTAGCGCCGGTACATCCAGCCGTCGAGGCGTTTCAGGAGAATCCGCCGTCGTCGATTGTGACTGCTGTGTTCCGTGGTGACGAGGGGCGTCGCGATCGCCGCCAGGCGCGCCGCGAGCGCCACCCACAGCTGAGCTGGGAACAGGTGAGCGTGAATCACGTCATACCGATGGGCGCGAAGGTGACGCGCCAAGGCGACTCCTTGGCGAGGCGATCGAACCGAGCTGATGGCAGATCGGTATAACCGGATTCCGGCGGCCGCCAAGGCGTGCTCCAATGGGGCTCCAGTGGAGCGCAGGAGATACACGACGGTCTCGAATCCCCGGTGTGCCAGCCCCAGGGTGATATCCTTGAGCAAGACCTCCGCGCCGGCGGACTGGAGGGCGTTGATCACCTGTAGGAGTCTCACGTGGTGAGCCTCCGGTAAGCCGTGAATGCCGTACGAGTGATGGCACGCGGTACGAGGCTCAACCCCCAGAGCGTCAGGCTATGGAGGACGTGCCGTCCTCGGAGCGTGTGGTGCAGATGTGTCCTAGCCCGGCTAGGTTCTCCGGCGAGCAGCCAATAAAATGCGGCGCCCAAACGTTTCCTCACGTATGCTTCAGGATATCGCGCCGCCAACAGCTCGCCAAACTCCTCCAGCGTGACCTCGTGAGCATGAGCGTGCTCGCGGGCCGAGGCGATTTGGTGCTCCGGCGATGTGATGCGTAAGGGCGCGTCGGTACCGAGCCGCACGACCTGCGTGGCCCAAGTGGGGATGCCATAACGATCCGCCACCTTGAACCACAGTAAATGGTCCTCGCAAGCCCGGCCGGATGGGTATGCAAAGCCGCTCTCGCGAAAGCCTTTTGCCTGAATTGCCGGCGTGAAGTCCCCTCGAATGGTCCCGCCCAGGAAATCGTCGAGCCCCGCGAGGAGATACTCCTGAGGGATGCTGCCGTTGGTGCGAGCAAACTGGAGCACGGGGTAATCGTGCGCTGCGGTGAATGACTGGATGTGCCCTGCGATGCGGGTCAGAGCTCCGGGCAGGAGCGTGTCGTCGTCGTCCAGAATTACGATCCACTCGTTCGCTGCTGCTCGGATTCCCCGGTTGCGGGCCGGGCCCGGGCCCTGATTGGTCTCTTGTCGCAGGTAGCGGACCTGCGGATACCCCGAGCGCACCACCTCGGGCGTCGCGTCGCCCGAGGCGTCGTCCACTACGATCACCTCGAGTTCTGGCCAGTGCTGGTCCACAGCGGATTGAATGGCGCGTCCGACGAGCCCAGCACGATCGTGGGTCGCGATCACAACCGTAAAGCTAGGGGGCGACATTAGCCTGCTCAGCGAGCGGCGTTGCACGAACGGCCTCCCAGAACAGGGCGTACGGAATCACGAACGTGATCCACTCCGACCACTCTGTACTGAGCGGGTGGAACAGGGCGGCCAGAGCGAAGAGGAACAGCAAGAGTATGGCGTTGTAGTAGAGCCCTCTTCGGGGCGCGCTGACCATGCCGCGGATGTTCGCCCACGCCCGCGGTAGCCAGAGGAGCCAGCCCAGAGTGAGCCACAAGTAGGCGACCAATCCGAGAAGCCCGAGGTCACCCAGGACCTGGAAGTAGGTCATGTGCAGGACAAACAAGCCCTCTTCGGTACCCGCTCGCGTCGTTTCGATCCCGGAGCCCACGACGCCGGCTTCACGTAACGCCGCTAGGCCGGTCTGAAGCATCCGTACACGAACGGGGTCCGCTGCCGCTAGGCCAGTGGCTCCCTCGAGTTTCAGACTCGAGGCCAGCTGGGCGATTCTTCCGAGCGACCCAGACGCCTGCGAAGCGCTGTGTTGTGACGCTGCCCAGTTCCATCCGGCGACGAGGGCTAAAGTCAGGACGAAGGCGGCACCGACTGTGGCGAGACGAGATACCAGGGACCGCCCTTCCACGACACGGACGACCAACAGAAATGGAACGGCTACGAGGCACAACAGCAGGAAGCCGGTGCGGGAGCCGTCGAAGTAGATCAGGGCGAGCGAGGCCGCGAGCAGCGTGAGGCGCTGCACAGGCTTGTCCCGGGCAAGCAGCAGATATGCTGACCAGCCAACGCTGAGGATGCCGACGCGCCACAGTGAGCCGGGGTAGTCCAGCAGCGTTCCCCAACGTCGCAACATCATCTCCCGAGAAAGGGTCGCGACTCCCAGAAAGCCGGCGAGCAGCAGCACTACGTTGAGATAGGCAGAGAAGACGAAAGCGCGGAACGCATAATGCGCATAACGACTGTGCGTCACAAACAGGGTCAGCGTGACGACCAGCATGATCCCTAGCTTACCCGCCTCGGCGAGACCGTATAGAGGGTCCGGGCTTCCCACGCTCGACAGCAGGACGGAGACCGCGAGGAGCCACGCAGGAAGCAATCCCGGCGCAAACGTCGCGCACCTCGCGCGCAGCAGGAACGGGGCGATGAAGATGACCGCCACCGCCGACACCAGCCAATGGAATCGCGGGTTCACCCCGCCCAGGAGGCCTCTCGCTACGACCAGTGTTGTCCAGACGAAGACGACTCCACCCACCCACTTGGACGGCGGGGCAATTGAGGGAAATTCGGCACCGGGTGTCTCGAGGGCCGTCAGCGCGCGTGCATCGGATGTCACGCGTCAGCTCCTTTGTTCGGGCACGCCGGCACGCAGCCGTGCGCGTGGCCGCAATACAGCCCACTGCTGACCGGGCAGGCGCGCTTCATCTACCACCGCCAGCGCTCGGTCCTCGAGACGGGATAGTCTGGCTGCAACACGCGCCCGCTCCGCGCTGTGCGGGGCATAGGCCACGAGCGCAAGCTCGTGACTGGAATTGAACCGCGCCAACATCGCCGCCGGCTGGCTGCCGTCATCGATGTCGTGCAACTCTACGATCAGGTCACAGGTTGCCAGGGTGGGCACCGCGTGTGGGTCGAGCAACGTGTATTCACATCCCTCACAGTCACAAACGACTAGACCTCCTTCGATCGGGAGCCCAACGAGGTCTTTCGGTCGGAGGACGCCACCGATGTGGACCCGATCGGCCACGGCGTTGAGGGTTGCGAGCTGTGCGCACTGCTCGCGCGCGGTGCGATCGGCGTCGAAGGCATACACCATGCACGTGGGTAGCCGTCGTGCAATCCCAACGGCGTAGTAACCCTCTCCGCACCCGATATTCACCACGACTCGCGGGCGCTCAGTGAGGGCCGCCTCCAGCGCGGCATGTAGCTCCTCTTCGAAGCACCCCAAAACCTTGGGGAGAATGGCCCCGGTCGTAGCCCACCGGAGGAACGTCATACCGACGAAGGGCCCAGCCTGGACGACCGGCTTCAGGTGGTCCACCCCCAACTCCCGCAAGATGCGGCTATAGCGGCGCTGACGACCGGTGAAGGGGCGGAGAAGCCCGTAGACCCGTGGTGCGACGCGGCGCAGTGCAGCCCTGAGCGAGGAGGTGTTCATCCCAAGCCGTGAGTCACGCCACTGCAGAGTCGGGAGCGTGATCGCCGCGGGGCACGCGGCGGCGGCCTGCGTACCGTGCCAGCGCGGCCACGATGAACACCTCAGCGCCCAGGACTGCCCAGACCATGCCCATTTGCGCGAATCGCGGTGCCAGCAGCACGGCGAGGCCCACATTGACCATGCCGGCGATCAGGATCACGGTTGTGACCCATCGTTCCATGCCAAGCGGGAACAGCCACTGCATTGCCAGGGCACTGCTGGCGCCGCTCAGTGGAACCAGCAGAGCGAGCCCACGGAGCACGGGCACTGAGGAGTCATATCCCGGTCCGAGGAGGATTCGCACCACCAGCGGCGCGGCGACCGCAAGCCCCGCGCCGAGGGTGAGCCCAAGCACGGCAATCAACGCGAGGCCAAGGCGAGCTAACGCTCCGGCGCGGCGCGCGTCGCGACGGACCAGGTGGTTGATCCGGGGATACAGTGTTTGGGTCACGGGCGTGAGCAAGTTCAACACGCCCCGGGCGATCCGTTCGGCACTGATACGGCTTGCGTGCGTTTCGGCCGGCGCCAGGGCACCTGCCGATACAGCCACACCAGTGGGACACCGGTCGCCGCTACGGTAGCGGAGGCCTGTAAGGCCATCGCCTTCCAGCCGTCGTCCGACGTGCGGACCACCACGAAGATCGCGGCGGTCGCCGCGGCGCGAGCGGCGACCTCCATCACGGCCGGTGGAACCAAGCGCTCCGTTCCCTGAAAGTACCAGAGTGGGCTAAAGCCCAGGGCGACTGCCTGAACCCACGCCCAGACGAGATACTCAGGGTGCTGCCGCAAGGCGGGTAATGTTCCCGCCGTAATGGCGGCAATGACGACTACGCCCAGCGCGAGGAGGCCTTTCGCCCCGTGGACGCCGGCCACGATTTCGGCCACCCGTTCCGGATCCTGTCTGTGGGTCGCGATGTCCCGAGTGGCGGAGAGATTGAATCCGTATTCGAGAAGCACCGACAGCCATAACGCGAACGACTGGGCGAGGACAAGCAGGCCGAAAGTGTCGGGGCGGAGCACGCGGGCAAGGAACGGCATGGTGACAAAGGAGACGAGATTGCCGGCGAACTGGACGGCATACAGCGACAGGGCGTTGGAGACGAGAGGGCTGCGGCGGAGCAGAGCTCGTTGCACTGCAGCTGCAGCACTAAGTGCGAATGCCAACGAGTCGTGCCGCCTTCCGCCGGAAGCGCTGGAGCAGCCCCCGCATCTCGCGATATTCGGCATCCTCGTCCCGCCGCATGTCGTCGGCGTACGCGGCTGCGAATGCCCAGAACACGCCCACCATCCCTCCGAGCACGAGGCCGAGTAGCGCGATCAACGGCCGCTTGGGCGCGGAGGGTCGCGGCGGTGGTTTGGCCGGATCGATGACCGTAATGACCGGCGTGTCGTTCACCTCTTCGATCCGCGCCGCCTCGTGCTCCCGCTTGAGCGTGAGGTACACCTCTTGGCTCACGTCCACCTGACGCCGCAGACGCCCCTCCTGGAAAACCAACT
>QHUC01000124.1 GCA_003221045.1 Gemmatimonadota bacterium
TCACCTGTCCGTGTGTCGTCCCGGAGCGACCGTGCAGCTCACCGAACACGAGCAGTCCCCACGCGAGCCCCCAGAGCTGGTTCGTGTTCGACAAGGGAATGCCGCGGCTGATGCCGATGTACTTGGCGGCGTACTGCTGGAACAGATCCCCGACCACCCACACGAACCCGCCGAGCAGCAGCCAGAACAGCACGTCGCGCGAGCCGGCGAGCTCGGCGGTGAGCGGGCCCAGGCCGCCGCGGTCGGCGAGCGCGAGCGCGGTCATCATCCCGACTTCCCCCACCGTAAAAAATGTGATGAAGGCGAGCGGGTTCATGCCGGTGAGGTAGGCCTTGCGATACGGGATGTACATCGTGCCCCACAGGGCTCCCGCCGCGAGGGCGGCAGCGACGCCACGGGCGGCGTGACCGCCGGCCGCGCCGGCCGAAGAGACGATCGCAAGCAGGGTGGCGCCGGCGCACATGAGAACGGCGCCGCCCAGCACGCCCAGCCGGCGCCCCCACCCGGCCCCACGGAGCTCGTTGAAGAACACCGCACCCCACAGGATGCCGAGCAGGCTGTTCGCGTTCCACAGGGGGAAAGCGATGCTGAGCCCGATGTCGCGGATCGCAAACACGGTGAGGGTGTTGGCGACGGCCCACAGACAGCCGGCGAGGACCGCCCAGACGACGAGATGCGGGGCTTGCCGAACGTCCGCGCCGATCGCCGCGGTGCCGCGGAGCAACGCCGGCAGGCTCCAGCGTGCGAGGAACACGCCCAGCACCATCGTCAACGAGATCACGACCGGGGAGAGGCCGAGGGTGACCATCTTGGTCGGGGCCTCGGCGGCGCCAAGCCACGCGCCGGCGGCGAAGCCGCTGGCCACGCCCGCGAGCTGCAGGCGCCGCAGCCGTCCCGCGTCTACGCCGGCGGCCGAGCCTACCGGATCCACCAGAGGATCACCAGGCCGCCCAGGAGCACGGCCACCGGAACCCAGAACTGGGCGTCGGAGAGCATGGCGCCGAGGCGACCGCCTCCGCCCGGCGTCAGAGCGGCTCCTCGGCGAAGTGGCAGGCGGCGAGCTGGCCCGGCGCCACCGCGCGCAGCGCGGGCGGCTCCGTGCGACAGCGATCGTTCTTCTTAGGATGCGGACAGCGTGGGTGAAACGGGCAGCCCGGCGGCGGGTGCATCGGCGATGGAACGTCGCCCGAGAGCACGATCCGATTACGTTGCGCCGTCGGATCGGGCACCGGGACGGCCGAGAGCAGCGAGGTGGTGTACGGGTGCCGGGGCGCGGCATACAATGCTAGAGCCGGCGCGCGCTCCACGATTTTTCCGAGGTACATCACCGCGACCTCGTCGGCGATGTGCTTCACGACCGCGAGGTCGTGGGCGATGAACAGGTACGTGAGCCGGCGTCGCTGCTGCAGCTCCGCGAGCAGGTTCAGCACCTGCGCCTGCACCGAGACATCGAGCGCGCTCACCGGCTCGTCCAGCACGAGAAACTGCGGCTCGACCGAGAGCGCGCGCGCGATGCCCACGCGCTGCCGCTGCCCGCCCGACAGCTCGTGCGGGTAACTCCGGCCGAAGCCGGGGTCGAGCCCCACCTCCTCGAGCAGGGCCGCGATGCGCCGCTCGGCGTCCGGCCCGGTCGCGATGCGGTGGATCGCGAGCGGCTCGGCCAGCATCTGGCGGACCGTCATGCGCGGGTTGAGGGAGCCGTACGGATCTTGGAACACGATCTGCATACGGCGCCGCAACGCCCGCAGCTCCCGCGGGCCGAGGGTGAGAACGTCGAGTCCGTCGACGGTGACGCGGCCGCGGTCGGGCTCCACGAGCCGGAGGATCGCACGGCCGGTAGTGGTCTTGCCGCTCCCCGACTCACCGACGAGGCCGAGCGTCTGGGCCGGCGGGATCTCGAACGACACGCCGTCCACCGCGCGCACGACCGCGCGCGGCTGCCCCAGACCGAACCAGCCCCGCTCGCCGGCGAAGTGCTTGACCAGATCCTGCACGGCCACGAGAGGAGGAGGGGCGATCACGGTCTGCGCGTACGGCGCTGCGGCTCGGTGACGAGCCAGCAGCGTGCCGTGTGCGTACCCGCGTCGCCTTGGCTCGCGTCCAAGAGCGGCGGCTCCTCGGCGCGGCAACGGTCCCAGGCATATGGGCAGCGCGGGTGGAACCGGCAGCCGTCGGGCCAGGCGGTGGCCGCGGGCACCTGGCCCGGGATGCTGTGCAGGCGGCCGCGACCCCCAGTCCTAAGGCTCAGGGAGGGGGCATCCAGGCGCGGCACCGCGGCCAGTAGCCCTTCGGTGTACGGATGTACGGGGTGGGCGAACAGCTCGACCGTTGGCGCCTGCTCCACGACCTGGCCCGCGTACATCACCACGACCCGATCGGCCGTGCCGGCCACGACGCCGAGATCGTGGGTGATGAGCATGACGGCCATGCCGAGCTCCGCCTGCAGGCGCTCGAGCAGCTCGAGGATCTGGGCCTGAATCGTGACGTCGAGGGCGGTGGTGGGCTCGTCGGCGATGAGCAGCTTGGGGTGACACACGAGGGCCATCGCGATCATGACCCGCTGGCGCATGCCGCCGCTCATCTGATGCGGGTAATGATCCACACGCTCCTCGGGGTCGGGGATGCCGACGAGCTGAAGCATCTCGATGGCGCGGCGCCGCGCCGCCGCGCGCGACAAGTGCTGATGCACGATCGCCGCTTCGGCGATCTGATCGCCGACGGTGAACACCGGATTGAGCGACGTCATCGGCTCCTGGAAGATCATCGCGATCTGGTTGCCCCGCACGGCGCGGAGCTCCTTGGGCTCGAGCGTGAGGATGTTGCGTCCCTCGAACTCGATGAAGCTGCCGGGACGGATGTGCCCGGGTGGCTCGGGAATGAGGCGGAGGATGGAGAGCGAGGTGACCGTCTTGCCGCACCCCGACTCCCCCACGATGCCGAGGGTCTCACCGGGCCTGACATCGAAGGAGACGCCGTCGACGGCCCGCGCCGTGCCGCTGCCCTGCTCGGTCACGAAATAGGTCTTCAAGTCCCGCACGCGCAGCAACGGCTCGGTCACACCGCCTCCTTGCGGGGGTCGAGCGCGTCGCGCAACGCGTCGCCCACGGCGTTCAGCGCCATCACGACCAGGGAGATGGCCAGACCGGGGAACGTGGCAGACCATGGAGCGACGGCTATCTTGGGCCAGCCGTCGGCGATCATGTTTCCCCAGCTGGGCGCGGGGGAGGGCACCCCCATGCCCAGGAACGACAGTCCGGCTTCGAGCAGCATCACGTTGCCGATACCGAGCGCGGCCGACACGATGATCGGCGCCGCGGCGTTGGGCAACACGTGACGGCCGATGACGCGGCCCGGTCCTGCGCCGAGCGCCCGCGCGGCCGCCACAAAATCGCGCTCCCGGAGGCTCAGCACCTCCGCCCGCACCAACCGGCTCGTGGCGAACCATCCCGTGAGCCCGATCAACAGCACCAGCACGGGGACCGCGATGTGGTCCCACAAGGCCACGACCACGAGCATCGCAAAGATGCGCGGCATGGCGAGGCCCACGTCGACGAGCCGCATCAGGGCCGCGTCCATCCAGCCACGAAAGTAGCCTGCTGTGGCGCCCACGGCCCCGCCGATGGTCACGGCGACGAGCATCGCCAGCGCCCCGATGCCCAGCGAGATGCGGGCGCCGTACGCGAGCCGGCTCCAGACGTCACGGCTGAATGGGTCGGTGCCGAGGACGTTGCGCGTCGACGGCGAGCGATTCTGCAGGTGGACGATATCGATCTGCTGATAGGGCTTGTACGGGGCGACGAGCGGCGCGGCGACGGCCACGGTGACGAAGAAGGCCAGCACGAACAGCCCGGGCGCGGCCGTGGGGTGCCGGAAGAACCGCCGGCCCGACGCACTCGCGCTGGCGCGCCGCCGGACGACGGCGACGACGAGCAGCGCGGCCACGGCGGCGCCGCCGAGCGCGACCCAGTTCCAGATGTTCACGCGCCGCGCACGCGGATCCGTGGGTCGGCGACGGCATACAGCAGATCGGCCATCAGACTCCCCAGGACCACCATGGCGCTCGTCACCAGCGCGGCGCCCGTCACCACGTAATAATCGCGCTGCAGGATGGCGCGCACGGCCAGAAGCCCCATCCCGGGCCAGGAGTAGACCGTCTCAACCAGGACGGCGCCCGTGAGCAGGAAGGGGAACGCCAACCCGACGAGCGTGATGAACGGCAGCAGTGCGTTCCGCAGGGCGTGCACCAACAGCACGCGTCCCTCGCGCAGGCCCTTGGCCCGCGCGGTGCGTACGTATTCCTGGCGGATGACCTCGAGCATGGCCGCCCGTTGGAAGCGCGCCGTCCCGGCCGCGCCGACGAGCCCGAGGGTCAGGGCGGGGAGCGTGAGATGCCAGAAGAAGTCGAGCAGGCAGGGAAGCGAGTCGACTCGGGGACAGAGGACCGGATCGCTCGGTCCACCGGTCGGAAACCAATGCAGCCACTGCGCGAACCCGAGGAGCAGCACGAGCCCGAGCCAGAACGTGGGCATCGAATTCACGAACAGGGCGACGTTCCCGAGCACGACATCGCCGACGCTCCGCTCCCGGACCGCCTGGTAGATCCCCAGCGCGAGGCCGGCCGTGAAGTCGATGAGCAACGCGGCGAGCGCGAGGAAGAAGGTGTGCGGCATGGCGTCCGCGAGCGCGTCGGCCACGGGGCGGCGCAGCACGAAGGACTCGCCGAGTTCACCGCGTGCCAGGTTCCGGAGGTACAGCACGTACTGCTCGGGGAGTGACCGATCGAGTCCGAACTGGCGCCGCAGACGGTCGAGGGTCTCGGGCGACACGCTCTGGCTCTGCTCAGGCAGGAACGGCGACCCCCGTGCGGCGTGAATGACGAAGAACGTGAGGGTGACGACTGCCCAGATGATCGCGACCGACGCGGCGACCCGCCGCACCACCCACGCGATCACCTAGCGCTCCACGCGGTCTCGATCCGTCAGGCGGTCAGGGGGAACGCGCCACGTGCGCACGAGCGCCATCCAGGAATCCGGCCGAATCGTCACGTCCGTAAACCGCTTGTTGACGGCGGCGACGTTCTCCGTAGCGAAGAGGAAAATGCCTGGCGCGTCCTGGTTCAGTATCTCGAACGCGGACCGCCACGCCCGGCGGGCCTGGTCTCGGTTCATCGCCGACGTGACCGCACGGTCCACCAGCTGGTCCACCTGCGGATTGAAATACCGCCCGTAGTTCGAGCGTCCGAATCCCGCCTTGGTCCAGATCTGCGGGAAGCCGGAGGACGGGGTCGGATCCGTGTTCCAAGTGGTCAGCAGCGCGTCGAATCTGCCAGCGCGGGCGCGCTCGTTGAAGAGCGTAAAATCGACTTCGTCGAGTTGGACGTCGACACCAGCGGTGCGGAACTCCTCCTGCAGCAGTCGCGCGTACTGACGGCGGATGGCGCTCGTGGTCGGCACGAGCAGCCGGAACGACAGCTCGCGGCCGTCCTTGTCGCGAATGCCGTCGCCGTCCGAATCGATCCACCCGAGGCGTGTGAGCAGCCGCGCGGCCTGCGCGCTGTCGTAGGGCAGCTCCCGGATTTCGGGGTCCCACACCCACCAGAGCTGGGACATGGGGCCGGGCGGCACCCGCGCGAGGTCGCCGAAGACGTTGTGCAGCGGCCGTTCGCGGTCCGTCGCGAGCACCAGCGCGCGCCGCAGGTCGCGGTCTCCGAACAGCGGGTGCGGCTTGGTCGAGTCGCCGGGGGCGGCGAGGTTGAAGCCGACGTAGCCGTACGCCGACCCCTTGTAGGGGTAGCAAGCGAGCTTCGCGTCCGCGCAGGCGCGCTCGACGTTATCGGGTGTGATCAGCACCTCGATGACGTCCGCATCGCCCGCGAGCAGCTGGATCACAGCGACCTGCTGGTCGGGCGTGAAGCGAAAGATCAGTCGCCGGATGTGCGGACGGCCGAGGAAGAAGGTCGAATCCGCGGCGAGCTCGATGGACTGCCCGGCTTTCCAGGCGACGAACCGATAGGGCCCGTCGCCCACGGGCGCCCGCCCAAACGGTGTGCTGCGCCATTGGTCGCGGGGTAGCTCGCGCAACAGATGCGCGGGCATGATGCGCATGTGATAGACCGCGTCGTAGAACATCTCCGGATAGCGCTGCCGAAACCGGAAGACCACCGTCAGCGAGTCGCGCGTGGTGACGGCCGCGATGTGACGGAGCGACGAGCGGAACGGCGAGTTCACCACCGTGTCCGTGTACACGTCGTAGGTGAACGCGACGTCGGCGGCGGTAACCGCCTGGCCGTCCTGCCAGTGCGCCCGCGGATCCAGGTGGAACACGAGAGTAGTGGGGGCGTCCCACTCCCACCGCTGGGCGAGCTGCGGCTGGAAGTCCTCGTCGCCAACGGTGTTCCCGGACAGACCCAGGTCCGCGAGCTTGAGAAAGATCGGCTCTGTCACGTCCCGGGTCGTGGCGAACTCACTCACCGGCGGGAGCAGAATATCCGGCTCGCCCGTGGCGGCGATGACCATGGTCCCGCAATACTCGCCAGTGCAGCCTCGTCGGCGCTCACAGCCCCCGAGCAAGGCAAGGCCTGCGAGCGCGGCCAGCGTGGTCGGTCGAAGGGTTGGCATGGCGCCTAAGATTTCACCGCCGCGGCTAACGGCGCCAGGTCCAGCTGGAATGCGCAAAGGCGGCAGTGGAGGACGGTGGAGGATGGTGGCGGTCGGTGGAAGTGAGCTCGGCGCCCCAGGCTGCGATAATGGCTTCCGCGACCTCGTCGAACGTGACGCGTCGGCCGAGGACCTGAGCGAGGGTCGCCTCGCGACTGGCGGCTTGCGGCTTGCGACTGATGCTCGCGATCACTCCCTGCGACCCGCCGAGCAGGATGGACCCGTGTTGCAGGAAGGCGCGCCGTTGTCGCACTTGCGCCGAGCCGATCAACTTGCGACCGGCGACGAGCACCTCGCCGCCGGCGGGGAGCGCGAAGCATGAGGTCGGACGGTCGAGGGCAGTCCAAGGCCGCGGACGATCGGGAGCCAGTGCCGCATCGGCTCCCAGTGTCCGCAACGCCACCGCGAGCCGTTCGTGGATCGCGCAGTATGCCTCGCGCAACCCGCCGAAGACCGCGATCGGAGCGACGACCGCGTAGGTGACCTCGTCTTCGTGCCATACGGACCCGCCGCCCGTTGGCCGCCGCACCACGTCGAGGCCGAGCCGGGCGATCGCCGCACGATCGTAGTGAGCCGACGGCTCGTTCCGCCCTAGCGAGAGGCAGCGGGGGTCGAACCGGTAGAGCCGCAGGAACGCGCGGCCCGTCGTGTTGGATTCGGCGAGGAGCGACGCATCGAGGCTCATGTTCTCGGCGCCGGGGCGGCCGTACGGATCGAGGATCAGTTCCCATCGACCCGTCGCGTTTTCAGTCAGCGGCGAGCGCATACGCCTCCATCGGAGGACACACGCACACCAGGTTCCGATCCCCGAACGCTCCGTCCACGCGGCTCACCGAGGGCCACACCTTGTGCGCGCGGGTCCACATAGCGGGGAAGGCGGCATGCTCGCGCGCGTAGGGCCGGTCCCAGCTGTTCGCGATGACGTCCTCCAAGGTGTGCGGTGCGTTGGTGAGCACGTTGTTGCCGCGCGGCTGCGTGCCCTGCTCGACCTCCCGAATCTCCTCGCGGATCGAGATCAGGGCATCGCAGAAGCGGTCCAGTTCCTCCTTGGATTCGCTTTCCGTCGGCTCGATCATGAGCGTCCCGGCGACCGGGAATGACACCGTCGGCGGGTGGAACCCGTAGTCGATGATCCGCTTGGCGATGTCGTCGACCTCGATCCCCGCCGAGGTTTTGAACGGCCGGCAATCGATGATGCACTCGTGCGCCACGAGGTCGTTCTGGCCGGTGTAGAGGAGCGGATAGTGCGGCGCCAGCCGGCGCCCCACATAGTTCGCCGCCAGAATCGCGACCTTGGTCGCTTCGACGAGCCCCTCGCGTCCCATGAGCGCGATGTATGCCCACGAGATCGGGAGGATCCAGGCGCTGCCCCAGGGTGCGGCCGAGACGGTCCCACAGGGCTGCTGCTGGCGGAGCGGCACCACAGGGTGGTCCGGCAGAAACGGCCCAAGATGCGCGGCCACGCAGATGGGCCCCATCCCCGGTCCGCCTCCGCCGTGCGGGATGCAGAACGTCTTGTGAAGGTTCAGATGGCACAGGTCGGCGCCGATGTCCGCGGGGCGCACGAGGCCCACCTGGGCGTTCATGTTGGCGCCGTCCATGTACACCTGCCCGCCGTGCGCATGCACGATCTCGCAGATCTCGCGGATGGACGACTCGAACACACCGTGCGTCGATGGATACGTGATCATCAGGGCGGCGAGCGTGTCCTTGTGCTCGGCGGCTTTGCCGCGCAGGTCTTCGACGTCGATGTTCCCGCGGGCGTCCGACTGGACGGGGACGACGGTCAGGCCGGCCATGACCGCGCTGGCCGGATTGGTGCCGTGCGCTGAGGTGGGGATGAGGCAGGTCGTGCGGTGGCCCTCGCCGCGCGAGCGGTGATAGGCACGAATCACGAGGAGGCCGGTGAACTCGCCCTGGGCGCCCGAGTTCGGCTGCAACGAGACCTTCGGGAACCCGGTGATTTCCGACAGCATGTCCTCGAGCTGCCGGAACAGCGTGCGATAGCCCGTGGCCTGCTCGCGTGGGGCGAATGGATGGAGACGGTTGAACTCGCGCCATGAGAGGGGGACCATCTCGGTCGTCGCGTTCAGCTTCATGGTGCACGAGCCGAGCGGGATCATGGCGGATGTGAGCGACAGGTCGCGCGCCTCGAGCCGCTTGATGTAGCGCAGCATCTCGGTCTCGGACCGATACCGGTGGAATACGGGATGCGTGAGGTACGACGAGGTGCGGCGCCGCGAGTCGGGGATGGAGGG
>QHUC01000270.1 GCA_003221045.1 Gemmatimonadota bacterium
GCAGGAATAGTCTGATAAGTGTCATTGCGGCCATTCGCACGCCGCCGTACACTGGCGCGAACGGAGGCTCTCATGCCCATCGTCCGCACCATACTGCTGGCCTATTTCCTTCCCGTCGCGCTCGGTGGTCAGGCGACGCAACGACAGACCCCCGTGGAGGTCGTGGTTCCCAAAGCGCCCACTCCGGTGAGCGCAGGCGGCAGTCCGGTCCTGGTCTACGAACTCCATGTGACGAACTTCGGATCGCGACCGCTCGTGCTTCGATCGCTCGAGGTATTTTCTGGGGCTTCGGCTGCGGATCGGCCGCTCGCAATGCTTCGGGACTCCGCACTGGCCGCCGTGTGTCAAACAGTGGGCCGCCACGGCGGCGACGGGCGGCGCATCGATCCCGGCGTACGCGCCCTACTGTATGTATGGCTCGACTTGCGGGCGACCGGACCCTTACCGCCTTCCCTGCGTCAGCGACTGACGTTTGACGTGGTAGACACGACCGCAGCGACCGGCCTGGTCGTGACGTCCGTCATCGATGGTCTCGTGACGCCGGTCGAGCGTGATCGCGTGATGGTTCTAGCGCCGCCCCTGGTGAACGGTGACTGGCTTGTCGGCGATGGCCCATCGAACTCCTCCCCGCACCGGCGCGCACTCGTGCCGCTGAATGGGAAAGCGCGGATCTCCCAGCGTTTCGCCGTGGACCTGGTCGAAATCGGACCGAATGGGAACACGTGGCACGACAATAGGTCGCGACCGCAGAACTTCTGGGGGTTTGGCGAACAGGTCCATGCGGTTGCTTCGGGTGAGGTCGTCGCCGTCGTGGACAGCATCGCCGATAACGCGCCTGATCAGCCGCTGCCTGCCCCGTCGATTCCGAGGATTGCAGGCAATTATGTCATTGTTCGGATCGGGCCGTCCACGTTCTTCATGGTCGCCCACCTCGCTCGCGGCAGCGTTCGAGTGAAGCCAGGCCAGCACGTACGCAGCGGCGAGGTGCTTGGGCTCCTGGGCAACTCCGGCCAGACGACCGGGCCGCATCTGCACTTCCAGGTCATGGATGCGCCCTCTCCGCTGGCCGCCGAGGGCATTCCGTTTGTGTTCGACCGCTTTGTGTTCCTAGGATTCGGGCGAGACTACGAACCCACGTCTCGCGTCGAAGCCGTCAAGCGGCTCGAGATCCCGGTCGATGACGCGGTCGTCCACTTTCCCGCCCCGAGCGGCGGCTCCTAATGAGCCGGCGAATCGGCTTCCTCGGCTTCGACGGTCTCCAGGCGCTCGATCTGTTCGGGCCCAGCGATGCGTTTCGGTCAGACGTGTTTCTGAACCGGCGGCTGAACGGTGAGGTGCAGGCACACTGGCCGCCGTACGATGTCGTCGTCATCGGACTGACGGGTCGCCGGTTCACGACCAGCAGCGGTATTGTGGTAAAGGCCGACCGCATCATCGGAGGCCGGATCGAGTTGGACACGCTCGTGATTCCGGGTGGGTCAGGGTTGCGTCGGCCCGGCGTCGCCGAGAAAGCCGCCTCCTGGATCACCGCCCAGGCGCCACACTGGCGGCGGATCGCCAGCATCTGTACTGGCATTTATGCGCTCGGCCCAACCGGACTTCTCGACGGACGCCGCGTGTCGACGCACTGGACGGCCAGCCAGGACATGGCGCACCGCTTTCCCAAGCTCCGCGTCGACCCCAACGCGCTCTACATCAAGGACGGGAAGTTCTACACGTCGGCCGGCATTACTGCGGGAATTGATCTCTCGCTCGCGTTGATCGAAGAGGACGAGGGACCAAGTGCCGCGCTGGCCGTGGCGCGCGAGTTGGTCGTTTATCTGAAGCGCCCCGGGGGTCAGAATCAGTTCTCCGAGCCGCTCCATTTTCAGATAACCGCGACGAATCGCTTCGCGGACCTGGTCACGTGGATTCACTCGCACCTGCTCGCCGACCTGTCAGTCGAAGCGCTGGCAGCGCGCACCTTCCTCAGCCCCCGCCACTTCGCGCGCGAGTTCAAGCGTGAGTTCGGCACGACGCCAGCGTCCTTCGTCCAAGAAGCCCGCCTGGCGGACGCGAGCCGGAAACTGTCGAACGGGCATCGACGTGTGGGCATCGACGCGATCGCGCGATCGGTTGGGTATGTGAGCGAAGACGTCTTCCGCCGCGCGTTCGAGCGCCGCTTCGGCGTTTCGCCGAGTGCCTATCGCGCGCGCTTTGCGAACGGCCCGACCACACACAGGCCGTGACGAAGCACTTCAACGGCACAGTTGTGGCACAATCAGCCCCTTCTAAGGGGTCTCCCGCCACCGTAAGTTGAAGTCCTGTAACACGGGAGGGCTAGACCTAACTGGTAAGGCGGCGGTCTTGAAAACCGCTGGGCGCAAGCCCGTACAGGTTCGAGTCCTGTGCCCTCCGTATTGGACTTACGTGACTGCACTTGATGACCACCCCGAAAATCGGGTGACCGATCGGGGGACGGCTACCGACGTTCTCCTCGAGCTTGAGCGTAGGCCGAAAGAGCACCTTGGCCAGCATAATGGCGCCCGGTCGAAGGCTCAAAATCTGTTAGCGACCGCTAAGGATTTTTCGGTCCGCTAAGTCCGGGCGCTCGAACTCGTGCTGCGCCCGACAGCGGTTCCGAACTTTGTGGCCGGAAAGTGCTGTCG
>QHUC01000125.1:0-11630 GCA_003221045.1 Gemmatimonadota bacterium
CCACGCCGGGACGGCCAGTACGACGGCGTCCACGTTGAGCGACGACCCGCCGGTGATGGAGAGTCGCCAGCCGCGCGTCGCGGGAGCGAGGCCCGTCACCCCCTGGGCCCGCCGGAGCCGTTGCCCCAGCTTCGTGACGAGCGCCTCGACGACCTCGGCCATCCCCGAGGCAAAACTCCTGAAGCCACGGCTCAGCTGGGACGCCGCCGTGGTCTGAATGCCGAGTAGCTCCGCGGCCTGGCCTTCGGCGAGGGGCTCGAGGCGCGTTCCGGTCCAGAGTGACGATCCCGGGACGAGCTGATCCACCAACCGATGCCCAATGCCGATCTCGCACGCTAGATCCTGAATGTCGGGCTCGGCGGCGAGAAAGCCATCTGGGCCTCCTTCGACCACGAAGCCGTCGCGGCGCTCGCTGACGATCATACCGCCCGGCCGCCGCTCGGCGTCGAGAACGATGACGTCCACCGCCCCCCCAGCGCGCGTGAGCTCCCACGCGGCCGATAAGCCGGTGATCCCGGCGCCCACGACCGCGATCGTCACAGCCACCCTCGCGTCGCCGCGGCGTTGTGAGCGATCTCCGCCAGGGCGCCCACGAGCCGCGGATCGTCGTTGAGCGACGCGGTGCGCTCGAGGCGCACGCCGAGGCGCTCAGCGAGCGCGCGGTAGGCGATGTCCACGTCGTAGAGCACTTCTACGTGGTCGCACACGAATCCGATGGGGACGATGAGGAACGCCTCGTGGCCCTGTCCGGCGAGCTCCGTCATGAGCGCTCCCGCCTCGGGCCCGAGCCACGGTTCCGACGTCGCGCCCGCGCTTTGAAACGCGAAGTGCCACGTGGCGAGCCCCGCCCGCCGGGCGACCGCAGCCGCGCTGACGCGCAGCTCGGCCGGGTACTGGTCGCCACTCGCCAGGATGCGCTCGGGAAGGCTGTGCGCGGTGAAGAGCACCTGCACCGCCTGGGGCGAGGGGAATCGTTGCAGGGCCTGCGCTACGCGCTCCGCGACCAAATCCAGGAACTTGGGATGATCACCCCAGCTGCGCACCAGCGCGGTCTCCAGCCGACCGGCTGCCGCATCGAGCAGCTGCTTCTGGTACGCGCCGACCGACATCGCCGAGTAGTGCGGGGCCAGCACGATGCCGACCGCGCGCCGATGACCCTCCGCCAGCATCCGCTGCACCACGTCGCGGATGTACGGGTGCCAGTGACGCATGCCCACGTAGACGGCGAGCCGCTCGCCAAGCACCCGTTGCACGCCGGCCGCTTGCGCTTCGGTGAGCTCGCGGATCGGGGAGCGCCCCCCGATCCGGGCGTATCGGGCTTTGATCTCGTCGACGAACTGCGGGCTGGTCGGCCGGCCACCGCGTACGTCGAGCAGGTAGGGCTCGACCTCATCCAGGCTTCCCGGTCCGCCATAGGCCATCAGCAGGACCGCGATCTGCTCACCCGCCATGAACCCACTCGACCACGGCCCGGACGTGATCCACAGGCGTCTCCGGGAGGACGCCGTGCCCGAGGTTGAAGATGTGACCCGGACGCCGGTTGGCCCGTGCCAGGACGTCGCGCACCTGCCGCTCGAGCTCGGCTCGTGGCGCGAGCAGCGCGACCGGGTCGAGGTTCCCCTGGATTGCCCGCGCGCCGATGCGCTCCCAGGCGACGTCGAGCGGAATGCGCCAGTCCACCCCGATCACGTCGCCCCCCGCCCGTGCGAAGTCCGCCAGCAAGGTCGCGGTATCGGTGCCGAAATGGATCACCGGGACGTCCGCGTCGCTCGCCAGCTGCAGGGCCCGCTGGCTGTGCGGGAACACGTAGGTGGCATAGTCCGCAGGTGAGAGACAGCCGACCCAGCTGTCGAACAGCTGGACCGCCCGGGCCCCCGCGTGCGCCTGCGCCGCCAGATACCGACCCACGAGCTCCGAGAGCTGGCGCATCAGCTCGTGCCACGCGCGCGGTTCGGTATACATGAAACGCTTGGTGATGGCGAAGTTGCGCGTCGCGCCGCCCTCGATGGCGTAGCTCGCGAGTGTAAACGGCGCTCCGGCGAACCCGATGAGCGGGACGTGTGGCGGGAGCGCCCGGACGACGAGTCGCACCGCCTCGATCACATACCCGAGGTCGGCGGCGGGGTCCACCGGGGGCAGCTCCAGCACCTGGTTCGCCTCGCGGATCGGCCGCGTGATCTGCGGACCTTCTCCCGCCGTGAACGCGAGCCCCAGCCCGAGCGGCTCGAACGGCAACAGGATGTCCGCGAACAGGATCGCGGCATCCACGCCGAGCCGCTCGACCGGCTGCAAGGTGACTTGGGCGGCGAGCTCGGGTTTGTGACAGAGCTCGAGGAGGGAGTGCTTCTGTCGCAGCGCGCGATACTCGGGCAGGTATCGTCCCGCTTGCCGCATGAACCACACCGGCGTGGCGTCGGTGGGCTCGGAGCGGCAGGCCTTCAGGAAGCGGCTGTCGTCAGGAGTGAGGGGCAACGGTCGGCTCGCGCGCCTCGCCCGGGACGGGAGGGGCGATGAGCACCGTGTCCCCTTCGAGCTTCACGCGGTAGACGGCCACCGGCAATGAAGGCGGTCCGCCCAGAGCCTGACCCGTCTCGAGCGAAAAGACCCCTTCGTGCCACGGGCAGGTGACCGTGCAGCGCGCGGCGTCGATGGTGCCTTCCGACAGGCTCGCCCGCGCGTGGCTGCAGCGGTTCGCGATGGCGTGCACCGCACCCTTGATGTTGAACAGGGCCACCGCCTCGCTGCCCACGTACACGCGGCGACTGGCCCCGGGTGGAAGGTCGGCGAGCGTGGCCACCGGTGCATAGCCGTCCGCCCGGGTCGGCCGGCGAGCCAGCGCCTGCACGGAGCCCGCGCCGCCCAGCGTATCCAGCATGTCCCACAGAGACATCTGCACGCACGTGAAGGTGGGCGTGTCGCGCAGCGTGTACGAAGAGGCCTTGCTCTCCCGCAGCTCCATCACGAGATCGAGGAAATCCGCGGGGTTGTCGCCCTCGAACGCCACGATGAACTCCTGGTCGTCGAGACCGTAGGAGTAGGTCGTGTTGAGGCGGATCGACGGGTACTGTCGCCCGATCCGGACGTGCTCGTCCATCATGGTCTGGCGCTCCGCCTTCGGCAGGATGTACCACGCGCGCGTCTTGATGAACGGATAGACGAACAGGTAGCGCGCCTCGCTCGGCCGGATCACGAGCCGGGAGGGCTGGCCCGGATCTTCGGGGAACTCGTAGATCGAGCGGCGGGTCATCGCGAGGTAGCTATACGGGAGAGTGAGATAGGCGCCGAGGTCGGTGCGGTTGAGCGCGGTCTGCAGGGCCACCAGCGAATCCAGGTCCTCGGCCACCTGCCACAGCAGGAAATCGCAGTCGCCCCGGATGCCCACCAGCCCGTAGGGGCGCAACAGCAGGCGGCCGGCGAAGCTCTCGATCGTCTCGCCGAACTCGATCTTGGAGCTCGCCTGGCGCTCCGCCGACAGCCGACGCCACGTGCTGTCGAGCTTGTAAAAGGCGAAGCGGACGACCTGGCGGCGTTCGGAGGACTTGGAGGTCATGCGAGGCAATCTAAATGCGGAATGCGGAGTGTGGAATGCGGAGTGTCATGATGGCCCTATCGCACGGCACGACCCTTCACGGCAATTCCGCATTCCGCACTCCACGTTCCGCACTCGTTTCTTTCCGCTCTTTCCAGATTTTCCGTGCCAGCCATATCCCGATCCCACCGAAGATCACGACGGGCGTCAGCGCGAGCAGCACGGCCGCCCAGAAGTACAGCAGGTCCATCCGCGGGTCGTCCCCGTGCAGCAGTACGAGCAGTGCCGGCATCATCGGCCCAGGAAGCGTTTCAGGTGGCGCAGGTAGTAGCCGAGCGCGACGGTGGCGACGGCGAACGCGAGCGCCGTCAGGAGCATGAGCAGCTCGCCGCTCTGCCGGTAGCTCCACCCCGCCCAGACCGTGAAGCCTCCGCAAAAGACGATGGCGGTCGAGATCAGCAAGCGGTGGAACGGGATCATGGAATGCGCTCAGGCCAGAACCTTGTCCACCACCATGAGCGTGAGGAGCGCCGGCAGGTAGACGATCGAGACCTGGAACACCCGCCACGCGCGGGCGGTGGTCGTCGCGCGTGTCATGGCGATCGAGACCCCCGCGTACGCGATGCCGAGGAGGAGTGCCCCGTAGAAGTACACCGGTCCGGTCACACCCAGGAGCGTCGGCAAGAGGCTCACCGGCAGGAGTGCCACGGCGTAGAGCAGCACCATGCGACCGGTGTGGTGGCCATCAGGGTCCGCCACGGACAGCATCGCCAGGCCACCGCGGCGGTAGTCCTCCCGGTAGATCCACGCCAGGGCGAGGAAATGCGGGAGCTGCCACAGGAACAGAATCCAGAAGAGCGCCGCCACGGCCGGTCCGATGGCCCCACCGGCGGCCGTCCAGCCGCCCACGATGGGCAGCGCGCCCGGCACGGCGCCGATGAGCGTGTTGAGCGTCGTCTTCCGTTTGAGCGGCGTGTAGAGCAGCACGTAGCTCCCCAGGGTCAACGCGGCGAGTCCGGCAGTGAGGAGGTTCACCGCGAGCGCCAGATATCCGATGCCCGCCACCGAAATGACGCCCGCGAAGAGCGAAGCGGCCCTCGGCGTGAGGCGACCGGAGGGCAGGGGGCGCCGCTCGGTCCGGTGCATCCGCGCATCGACGTCCCGCTCGCGCACCTGGTTGAATGCGTTGGTCCCCGCGGCCACCAGGGCCACGCCGATCAATGTGCTCACCAGCAGCCGCACGTTCACGCCGCCGGCAGAGCCGAGGTAGAACCCGGCGGCGGCGGTGAGCAGCACCAGCTGCGTGATGCGCGGCTTCGTCAGCTCGAGGAACGCTACCAGATGTGCTCCGACATGCCTGCCAGGATGAAGATCACGGCGAGCGGCAGGGGAACGAGCGCCAAGATCCGCAAATTCCACTTTTCGAACTTGAGATGCATGAAGAACAGGCCCACCAGCGCCGCCTTCCAGACCGCGAGGAAGAGCAGCAGCAGAAGCTTCAGGTTGCGCGGGATCGGCAACTCGAACGCCAGTGCCAGCTCGGCGGCCGTGAGGACCGCCAGGTACACCCAGATGAGGATGTAGTTGGGTCGCTTGTGTGCGGTCTCCATGGCTCCTCAGATAAGGTAGACGATGGTGAAGAGGATGATCCACACCAGGTCGACGAAGTGCCAGTACAGCCCGACCGTCTCGATCCCGCCGTAGTCGTTTTTCGAATACTTCCCCGGCAGCGCCTTCGTGAGGTACAGGTAGGTCATCGAGATCACGCCGCACGTCACGTGGAAGCCGTGGAACCCCGTCATCGTGAAGAACGTGGAGCCGTACAGGCCCATCGTGGCCGCGGGCAGCGTACCGTTCGCCACCAGCGCCGCCAGCTCGCTCCCTTCGCGCACCCCAGCCGGCACGAATCCGTGCTCGATGAGGTGGATGTACTCATAAACCTGGATGCCGACGAACGTGGCGCCACCCAGAATGGTCATCAGCAGCCAGAAGCGCATTTTCTTGGGGTCGCCGTCCTGGATCGCCGCGTACGCCTTGACCATCGAAACGCTGGAGCAGATCAGCAGGAACGTGTTGAACGCGGTGATCTTGATGTTGAGGACGATGCCCGGCCGGGCCCATTCGCCCGGCGCCCCGAACCGCAGGATGATGTAGGTCCCGATCAGGGCGGCGAAAAACATCACCTCCGAGGCGAGGAAGATCCACATCCCCAGTTTCTTGTTGTAGACGTCGAGCCCCCGCTCGGCCGGGAAGGGGGGCCGCATCTGATCGACGGCGGCGGCGGCGTGCGTCATCGGTCGTCCCCTGATCAGTGGGTGGCGGCCGACGCGGCGGCCGGCTCACGGTCGGTGGGCAGCTTCTTGTATTGCGGCAAGTAGTCCTCCGCCACCTGCGGCGAGCTGAACTCATACGGGCCCCGGTACACGTTCGGCACCCTCTCCCAGTTGCCGTGCGGCGCGGGGGACGGTAACGACCATTCCAGGCCGTTGTCTTCCCACGGGTTCTGCGGAGCCTTCTTTCCCTTCCACAGGCTCCACCAGAAGTTCACGAAGAAGATCAGTTGGGTCGCGAACAGCAGGAACGCGCTGATCGAGATGAACACCCTGATCGGCTGTAAGGGCTGCAAGAACGTGTACTGGTTCGGGTCGTACAGCCGTCGCATCTCCCCGGCCATCCCTGTGATGTGCATCGGGAAAAAGACGCAATTGTAGAAGATGAATGTGAGCCAGAAGTGCACCTTACCCCAGCCCTCGTTCATCAGCCGGCCGAACATCTTCGGATACCAGTACGTGATCGCGCCGAACAGCGCGAACAGGCTGCCACCGAACAGCACGTAGTGCAGGTGGGCCACGATGAAGTAGGTGTCGTGGATCTGCATGTCCACCGGCGTCGCGGCCATGAAGATCCCCGACAAGCCGCCGATCACGAACATCGCGACGAACGCCACCGCGTGCAGCATCGGTACGTGGAAACGGAGATTGCCGCGCCACATGGTCCCCATCCAGTTGAACGTCTTCACGGCGGAGGGCACGGCGATGACGAGGGTGGACACCATGAACGAGGATCCGAGCGTCGGGTTCATCCCGCTCACGAACATGTGGTGGCCCCATACGATCCAGCCGAGGAACGCGATCGCGACGATCGCGAACACCATCGAGTGATAGCCGAAGATCGGCTTGCGGCTGCCGTTGGAGATGATGTCGGACACCATCCCCATGGCGGGCAGGATCAGGATGTAGACCTCCGGATGCCCGAAGAACCAGAACAGGTGCTGCCACAGGAGCGCCTGCCCCCCGGCCCCGGGATCGAAGAAGTGCGTTCCGATGATCTGGTCGAAGAGCAGCATGATCACCGCGCCCGACAACACCGGCAGGGCGAGGAGGCCCAGGATCGCGGTGATGAACAGGGACCACACCGAGAGCGGCATACGGAACCACGTCATGCCCGGGGCGCGGTTGTTGATGATCGTCGTGATGTAGTTCAGCGATCCGAGAATCGAGGAGAGCCCCACGAAGATGATCGAGACCGACCAGAGCTCCTGGCCGATCGACGCGCCGGAGTAGTCGTGCCGCGCCGACAGCGGCGCGTACATCGTCCACCCGGCGCGCGCCGCGCCGTCGGGGACGAACAGGCTCGACAGCATCACGAGCCCGCCGATGAAGAAGGTCCAGAACGACCACATGTTGATGCGGGGGAACGCCATGTCGTGCGTGCCGATCTTGAGCGGGATCAGGAAATTGGCGAACACCCCCACGAGCAGCGGCATGATCGCGAAGAAGATCATGAACGTGCCGTGCATCGTGACGAGCTGGATGTAGTACTCGGGCAGGATCACGCCCCCGGGCGCCATGGTCTCGGGGAGAATGCCGCCTCCCGGCATCGGCTTGCCCGGAAAACCGAGCTGCCAGCGCATTTGCATCGCGAGCAGTCCCCCGACCAGCAGGAAGAACAAGCTGACGAACAGGAACTGGATCCCGATGATCTTGTGATCGGTGGAGAAGATGTACTTTCGCACGAAGCTCCGGTCGTCGTGATGCGCGTGTGCGCCGTGCGCCGTCGCGGCAACGCTCGTCATTGCGAGGCCTCCTGGGCAGCCTGCTTCATCCAGGCATCGTAGTCCTCTTGGGTCTGCACGAACACCTGCGCCCGCATGCGGTAGTGACCGAGCCCGCAGAGCTGAGAGCAGCCGAGCTCGTACGTCCCGGGAACGGTCGCTTGGAACCAGGCCTTGATGTCCATGCCTGGAACCACATCCTGCCTCACGCGGAACTGCGGCACGTAAAACGAATGGATCACGTCTTCGGACGACAGCTGCACCAAGATCGGCCGGCCCACGGGCACGTGGAGCTGGTTGCGCACCGTAAAGTCGTCCGCCGTGCCGAGCTTGCCGTCAGCTCCGGGATAGGTGACCTGCCACTCGAACTGCTTGGCGTGGACTCCGATCGGGTAGGCGTTCGGCGGAATGCTGTTGCGCCCCTTGATCTGGACCCAGTAGTGGTTGCTGATGAGGCCGAGCGCCACCATGGTGACCGCGGGGATGGTCGTCCAGATCACTTCGGCGCGCGTATTCCCGTGCGTATAGAAGGCCTTCCGGCCCGGACGCGCCCGATACTTCACGACGAACCAGATCAACCCGACCTCGACGAGCACGAATGCGATGCCGGTGATGATCAGGATCGCTAGGAACAGGCCGTCGATCGGCCCGGTGAATGTCGAAGCCTTGGGCGGCAGCCACCAGTGCATGGGCCTCTCCTCGTTAGTTCACTTGGCCGCGAAGCTGAAGTCCGCCGTCTTGGTCTCACTCCCCGCCACGGTCACCGTGGCGGTCTGCGTGCCGTACTTCTCGTGCCAGGCTTCGATCGTGTACGTCCCGGGCGGCAGCCCCTTGATGCTGAAGCTCCCATCCGCGCCCGATACGGCGAAGAACGGGTGCGGCAGGACGCCCAGCCACGCGTGCATCCACCCGTGCACGTTGCACTCGAGCGGGATCATCACCTCGGGCGCGGTGAACGTCCGCTCCGAGGTCATCACCGTGGGCTGGCTGATATTGAAGGGCCGGTTCTTGACGCCTTTGGCCTTGATGTTGTCGAGGATACCGTCCGAGTTCTTGATGGCGAGCTTTTGACCCACGAGAATGCCGAGTACGTGAGGATGGTAGCGACACCCGTCCTGATCGAGCGTGACATCTCCCGCGGGCTCCGGCGCCTTGTAAGTCGCTGGCAGCCCCGACTTCACGTAGACGAACACATTGGCGAGCGTCCCGTTCGGGTTCACGACCACGACCTCCTCGGTCGGCACGCCCTGGTACTTCGCCTTGCACTTGGGCTCTTCACTCATATCGATCTTCGGATTGGCGGGCTTGGTCCCGGTGAACTTGATCTTCCCGCTGATCGTCGCTCCGCCCTGCACGGCGGAAGGGTGGAGCGTCCAGGCCCCGAGGGCCAGTGCCAATCCCGCGAGACCCGCCACCGCCATCAACCCGAGCTTCCGCATCCTGCCTCCTCGATGAGAGTCCTGCACCCTGTACCCCCTATCCCAGGTGCTGAGGGCCATGCGCGAGCCGTGCTCCCCGCTGGAGCCGTCCCAGACGAAGAACGCCACCGGAATGGCCCGGCCGGCCTCAAGCTGAACTTCGTTGCCCGTATCGGGCGTCGCAAGGGCGCGGCTGAGCACCACGCGCCACTCCCCGTGGTCGAACGCCGCCTGTGCGGCGGGCGCCGCGGGCAGGGTGTCGAACTGATCGATCCCCCGGGCCAACCCGGCCACCGCGCGGCGCGGCTGGCTGGTCCAGCGCCACTGGTACACAGGATCGGTGGCCGCGCCCATGAGGAAGTACGGCCGCTCCATGCCGTCCGTGAGGCGCCGGGGGAACTGCACCGCCAGCTGGTCCGGCCAAGGCTCCGCCGTCGGGGGTCCGGAATCGTCGCTCGTTACCGTTTGCATCAGTCGTTGCTCGAACCCGAGCCACGCCGTGTCCGGACTCTGCGTGCGGTCGTCCCAGGTCACACGCAGCGCCAGCGTCTTGCCGTCGTGCACCGCCTGCACCCACACGCCCGACACCGCGGGCGCGAACCAGCGCGCCTTCCGGATGACCTGACCCACCAATGGGAACCAGTACCGGTCCACGCGCGCCCAGGCCGAGTCGTCAGGCGAGAGGGGTAGCGTTCGCGCGATCTGCGGGGCATGAATCACGTCCCGGACCTCGGGCGCTTTGGCGGGCGACAGGGAGCGGACGTACTGCGCGAGCCGCCAGAGCTGCTCGTCGGTCAGGAACTTCTGGTCGATCAGATCCGAGAACGACGGCATCGGGGTGCCATCCAAGCCCGTGCGCAGCCGGTGATAGATTGCCTCGACGCCGCTCCCGCCGCGGAACCGCCAGTTCTCATGCAGGTCGGCCGCGAAGATCGGGAAGCCCGCGTCGTCCTTCAGCGTCGGCGCGGAGGGGCCGTCGCCCCGACCCTGGTCGCCGTGGCATTTGCGGCAGCCGATGGAATCGTAGAACTGACGGCCCTCCTTGAGGGCCGCGGCGCTGGACCCGCCACCCGGCACACTCGAGAACTTGAGCGGCACCACGTGTTGACTCGTGTCCGCGAAGAACGACGAGAACGTCTTGAGGTACGCCATCACGTTGCGCCGCTCGGCGTCCGACAGCCGGCCTTTCCACGCCGGCATCGCGCTGCCGGAGAGCCCCTCGTCGATGGCGCGCAGCAGATCGGCATCCGTCGGCAGCTGGCCGCTCGCCGTGCTGCGAATCTTGTAGATGGCGCCCGTGAAGTTGCGGGGCCGGGGCAGCATCGCGTTGGCCGCGGGACCGTCGCCGGCGCCATCGTCTCCGTGACAACCCGCGCACCACTTGACGTACACTTTCTTACCGGCGGTCGGGTCTTGTGCGGCGAGGGAGCGGGGAGCGGGGAGCGGTACCGTCCCGGCAGCGACGAGCAGCGTAACGCGCATCAGCGTTCGCTCAATCATGGTCGCTCCCGGTTTTCTCCCACGTCCTCGGCGTCCACCCCGTCTGGTCGTAGAGGAACAGAATCACCGACCAGATCTCCCGCTCCGTGAGGAAGTCCTCCCACTTCGGCATCGCGGAGTTCCACGGCGTCCCCTCCCGCGGGAGACCGGGCCCGCCTTTGGCCACGCGCCAGAATACGAAGCTCTCCGTGAGTTGCGCGATCGTGCCGTTGTCCTGGAAGTTCGCGGGGATGGGGTTGAAGCCGTGCGCGAAGTGCCCCTGGCCGTCGAGGTGGTCGCCGTGGCACGGCAGGCAATTCTGGTAATAGACGCGCTTTCCCTCGGCGAGATACGCCGCGAGCGAGTCCGGGTGCGCGCGCAATGGGTTCTCGAGCCCGGTGAGGGTGATCGATTTGCCTCGGAACGTGATTTCCGTGGGCGGCGCCGGGTGGATGGAGCGGAGATTGGGCGGCGCCGCGACCGTCGTCGACACCTGTCCGTAGGCGACGAGACCCACGAGAGCGGTCACCACGACCAGGAGCGTGGTTCGCACGACGCGCAACCGCGGCTCCCCGAGCACCGCGTGGATCGGCTCCTTGAAGCGACGCCAACGCGCCTCGTTGTCGCTTACATAGATCAGCACACCGACGAGCACCGTCACCATGTACTGCAGCACCACGCTCTTCGGCACGATCGCGCTGCCCGGCAGGATCGGTATGACCCACACCACCACAGCGAAGGCGACCACCAGGATCCCCACCGCCTGCCAGAACGGGTGCTCGGTATAACGCTTGATGCCGGGGGGGAGCGGGCTCACTTGTGGGCCGCCAGGAATTGCGCCAGCGCCTCGAGCTGGGCGGCGTTCATCATCGTACCGAACGTCTTCGGCATGATCCCCGCGAGCTTCTCGTACCCCTTCGCAATCGACGACATGGGATCGAGGATCTTCTTGCGGATCGACTCGTCGTCCCGGCGTGAGCCGACGTGCGTCAGGTCGGGTGCGATCGTCTGGCCTTGGCCATCGAGCTTGTGGCACGCGAGGCAACCCGCGGCCTGGATGATCGCCTTCGGGTCGGTGGACCCCCCCGCCAACCCCCCAGCACCTCCTCCACCACCCCCACCCCCCGTTGGGGAGGTTGTGGAGGTGCTG
>QHUC01000125.1:11676-16457 GCA_003221045.1 Gemmatimonadota bacterium
CGGCTGGTCGAGCGATTCGTACAAGTATTGCTTGCAGCTCTTCCCCGCCTCGCGCTTGCCGCAGCGGGTGCCGATCGGCCCCGTGCTCTTCTCGTCCGTCAGGAGATTCGGCGCGCGTGTACCGAGCCCGTGGCAGGTGGTGCAGCCGCCGATCCCGTTGAACACCTTCTCACCCGCGGCCACGAGCTGCTCGGGCGTGACGTTCGCGCCCAGGGTGAGGGTCTGGGGCACCTCGGACTGCACCTGCGGGATCTTGTTGGCGATCAGGGTATACAGCGCCAGCGTCCCGAGGACGATGCCGACGATCTTGAGATTAGTGGCCCACATGCCCCCCCCCGGGCCCTTTCTCCGTCGTGACGTACGTCGACTTCTCCGCCAGACCCCCGAGCCAGAACACGAACGCGACGAGACCGAGGAAGATGAGGACGCACAGGCTGATCATCTTCGAGGCGTACCCGAGCGCCGGCGTGGCGGCGTACTTGCTCGTATCCTGCATCACCTGCCACACGTGCCAGTATTGCCGGATGCCGGAGCGCGCGAATCCCATCAGGCCCATCAGCCAGGTGAACGTCACGGCGAGGATGAAGAGGGCGTACTGCGACCGGGGGGGCATCTTGCCCCACTTGATCGTGCCGAGGGATTGCGCGCCGCGACCCATCAGGACGTCGATCACGGTCACGAACAGGATGCACGAGAGCACCGCCAGCACCTGATAGACGCTGTAGCCGATCCGTACGATCGCCTCGACGAAATAGCCACGGATCCCGTAGAACAGCACGACCCCCGCCGCGATGACGAACATCGCCCCCTGAATGATCGTCCCCGTACGCGCCCACGGCACCACCGGCCGTTTGTTGGCGCGGCGGTACATGAGAAAGGAGAGGAAGGTGGTGAGGATCATCAGATTCACGGCGGTGTTCTTGGCGCTCATCACGCCGAGCGCGCCGAGCACCGGGTGGTGGGAGCCGCCCATCGCCGCCAGCTCCTGGGAGTCGGCGATCATGATGAGAAACGCCTGGATCACCCACAGCCAGCTCATGAACCCGCCCATCATGGTGATGCCCATCGACTGGTCGTACTGGTAGATCTCGCGCCCCAGCCAGTAGCCGGCGAACGGCAGCACGATGAGCGCGGACATCGCGATGAAATTCCCGACGTATCCCATCCAGTCGTAATGGGCCCGCTCCTCGTCGCTCGTCGCCGCGAGGAACCGATAGCTCGCGTACGCCCCCACGATCGCCCCACCGAACACCACGTTCGCGATCACGCGATGCACGTTGATCGGCATCCAGGTCGCGTTGGCGATCGCGTGCCACAGCTTGATCGAGGTGGGATCGGTGGTGGGCGTGATGTCCCGGGGCGGCGACATCATGTACGTGAGCCACGAATTCGCGATGAACATTACGATCGTGCCCCACACATTCAGCAGGATCCCGAGCGTCCAATGCCACAGCTTGGCCCGCCCCTTCTTCCAGCGATCCCAGCCGTAGTAATAGAGGTACAGCGTGAACGACTCGAAGAAGAACAGCCCCGCATACACCCACATCGAGGGGGCGAAGATCGCGGTGAGGTACGCCCAGAACCGGGGGTACAACGTCGAGAGGCCGAACACGAGCATGGCACCCCAGATCGCCGTCGCGCTGTAGGCCACGAGCAGGAGCCGCGTGAACTCCTTGCTCAGCCGGTCGTACCGGTCGTCGTGGCCGAAAATCCCGATCGCCTCGGTCACCACCGCGAACATCGGCACGCCCAGCACGAATGCTGCGAACATCAGATGGATCTCGGCAGTGATCCAGATGAACTGCCGCGCCCCGATCACGGGGAACTCACCGTAGGCGTGACTCGTGTCGGCTGCGGCCTGGAGGGCCAGGAGCAGGTGTTCCGTCATCCGCTATCTGTCACGAAGAACGGTTTGCGCTTGGAGAAATCGATCGGCATCGCGCTCCGGACCTCCGCGAGGAGCTCCGGTGTCACCTGCCCACGGCCCTGACGGCGCGCGTAGGCCTCCACTCGCTGCATCACCACCCCGCGCACGAAGGAGGGGATCCACTCCATGCGCTCACGAGCCGCGGTCGTCCATACCAGCTCGGGTGTGAAGTCGTCGCCGTAGACGAGGGCGCGCGCAGGCTCGATCACGGCCAGAACGCCCGTCGGCTCGTAGGCGCACGACGGATCGGCGGCCAGCACGTCTCCCTCGAGCGCGAACGCCCGCGCGCGGCACCCGCCGCAGAGCGCGCGGTACTCACAGACGCCGCACTTTCCGCCGAGTCGGCCCTCGCGCAGCTGGCGAAACAGCGGCGACGATCGCCAGATCTCGGCGAAGCCCTGCGCCCGAAGGTCGCCCGCCACTTTCGGGAGATACGGGCACGGCGTCAGCTTCCCGTCCGGCGTGATGCGGCAGTATTGGGTCCCGCAGGGACAGCGGGTCTCGTAGTTCAGAATCGGAGAATCGGGGTCGGTCTGGTGCACGTGACGCATGAAATGCGGGGCACACTTCGCCCGCACCATCATCCGGCCACGGTACTCTTGCTGCCACCGCGCCAGGTCGACGAGCACCGCGTCCGTGTCGATCGGCGACAGATCCGTGAGCGAGGCGCCGCGACCGGTGGGAACGAGGAAATAGCAGTTGAACGCCACGGCCCCGTGCCCGGCGGACCACGCCACCAGTTGCTCCAGCTCGCCGCGGTTGCCCTTCGTGACCGTCGTCTGGATGATGAAGTCGAGCCGTGCGGCGGTGAGCCTGGCGAGCGCCGCCTGCACCTCTGTGAGCGCACCCCGCCCGTGCCGGAAATTGTCGTGGTACGAGGGGCGAAGCGAATCGACGCTCACCGCCACGCCGCGCACGCCCGCATCCTTGAGCGCCGCGATGCGTTCGTCCGTAAGGAGCGTGCCGTTCGTCCCCACCACCACGGTGGCCCCGTTGGCGGATGCGTGGTGGGCGATCTCGGTCAGGTCCCGCCGTAGCAGCGGCTCGCCACCCGACAGGATGAGCATCGGCGCCGGGTTCACGGCGAGCAGCTGGTCCACAATGTCGAGGCACGTGGCGGTGTCGAGCTCGCCGGCCGCCGACTCCTGCGGGCCCGCCGCGATGTAGCAATGCGCGCACTCGAGGTTGCAGCGCCTGGTCAGATTCCACGCGACCACGTGCGGCACGTAGTCCACGTCAGTCCCCGGCTTGCTCCGCGAGCAGTCGCTCCATCGCCGCCTTGGCGTCTTCGGGCTTCATGGCCTTCAGATCCACGGGGCATTTCCCCATCTGGGCCTCGATGTCCCGGATCGGGCAGCGCGTGATGCCCTGCGCCTTCGCCTCCTCGATGAATGCCCGCATCTCGGGGCTCAGTGCGTCACGCCCTGCTCCCTCCGCCTCCGCCCGTATCTGCTTGGCGCGGAGCTCCTGGAACATCACCATCATGCAGCCGCTGCCAGGCCTCCTCCGTCCAGACGATCGGGTCCCCGGCGGTGCGCGCCCGGCGGCTGACACGCCCTGTAACCGGACATTTCACTTCCACCTCGGCTGAAACCGGCTCCGGGTCGGCATCGCGGCCCTGCACCTTGGTGGCCTTCATCTGCTCCTGTGCCTTGACCTCGGCCAGGGCGATCTCCTCCGCCGTCCCGATCCCCATGATGAGCTGCATGTGGGTCGGCAACAGCTTTCGGATCGCCTCGTCCAGCCATTTGTTCGTCACTGTCGCGGGCTCCCCCCCCTCGGGCGTCTGCTCGAGGACGTATTCCTCCACCGCCCGGCGCGCGATGCCCTGCGCGAACGGCGGCACGCGGAGAATCCGCACCTCGGCTTCAGGCGCCCACGGCAGCCCGGCCACACCATCTTCTTCGATCCAGGGGATGTCTTCGGGCCGCACCCCACCCGTCCCCGCCAGCACCACGTTGCACGGCGCAAGCCGCACGAGGTTCTCGGCCTGACTGCCGAGCTCGGTGCCGTCGATGCGATGGGCCCCATGCCGCGCCAGCAGGAGCAGCGAGGGTTTGATCTCCTCCACCCACTGCATGATCACCTGGAACGGCTTGCCGACCAGGATCTGCGTCTTGATCGGAACGTCCGGGAACTCCTGGGCCATCACTTCGGCGCGTTTCAGGTTCGCCTGGCACAGCTTCAGGAGTCCTTTGTCGATGATGTTGTTGTGCAGCTCTTCCTGCTCCTCGAACTTGAAAACTTTGGAAGCTTGATACGAGAGAACATCTTTGATGTTGTGAAACACGACGTGGTGGTACTCCACGTCGAACGCGCTGCAGACATACAGCGAGCCGCCGAACGCCTGGGCGAGCTCGAGCGCGGCGTGCATCGCCCGATAGCTGTACGACGAGCCGTCCACACACACCAGGAACCGCCCGCCCTCGAACGGCCGGTCGTCCCGCACCAGCAGCACGTCCTTTTCGATGCCGCGCACCACCCGCGACACCACGCCGCCCAGCTGCGAGTACGACTGGCGGCCGAGCCCGTGTGCCCCGATCGCGAGCAGGTCGTACTGGCGGCCCGACGTCCCCGCGAGCCGTGCCGCCGCATCGTCATCTTCCGCGACGAGGCGGCCGTTCTCGCCGACTTTGACGTCAGAGCGGACCTTGTCGCCGCCGTCGTAGCCGGACGCGCGGTCGGGATCGAACCCGATCAGCCCCGGCAGGCGACCGGCGCCCCGGTTCACCTCGTTGACGATTTCCTCGTAATTGATCCCCTCGAGCAGCTGGCGGGTGAGCCACACGCCCGCCGCCTCGCAGCGCTTGCCCAGCTGATCGAGAAAGCTGTCGGCGATGAGCTGCAGGCCCTT
>QHUC01000126.1 GCA_003221045.1 Gemmatimonadota bacterium
CGCCGCCCGAAACACGACGTAGTTCCCGGCCGTCCCGCCGCGTTGGATGTCGAGCACCGAGCCGCCGCCGGTATAGACACCGTTGCGCATCACGACGACGTCTCCCGGGTTCACGAGGTCGGCCGCATGCTGGACGGTGCGGAATGGATGCGCGCCGTCGCCCGAGGCGGCGTCGTCGCCGACGTTCGCGTCCACGTAGAACGTTCGCGCCTGCGTTGGAGACGTGGTCCCCCCGCACGCAACCAGTCCGATGACGAGGCTGAGCAGGAATGTGACGGCCTTCACCGGAGTACCTCCGGACGGGTGGTGCGGAGCACGTACTGCCGGTACAGCTGCGGGAAGGCGCGCCGCGCGGCGCCCTTGAGTCGGCGGACGAGCAAGGCGCTGCGCCAGCCGCGGAACGCTGCCAGCTCACCGATCCGCGCGGCGGGCGTCCAAGCCTTGGGCATGAACCGGCCGAGGATCCAGCACGCGCCGACGCGCTCCGGCTTGAGCACCGGCTCGGACGTGAACAGGTAGCTCAGGCCCGCGGCAGCGGCGGACTGGAACACCAGCGGCGAGCTGTCTCCCCCCGGCACGGACGCCGTCACACATGGCTCACCCAACAGCTGGGCGAGCCGGTCTCGGCTCATCCGCCACTCCTCGATCATGCGGTCGAACGCCACTTCCCGGAAGATGTCCGGGTGGGTGTTGGAGTGGCTCCCCACCTCGTGACCGCACTGCCGGAGGTAGCGGATTTCCCCGGCGGTGAGGAACGTCCGTGTGCCGACGAGGCTGGTCACGATGAAGAAGTGCCCTTTCCATCCGCGCGCTGCGAGCATGTCGGCGATCGAGACCGCGCTTTTGCCACCGTCGTCGAACGTGAGGAGCACGTGTCGGCCGGGCCTGGTGAGATCGAGCTCGGTGACGCGCTCGGGCGGGCAGGGCCCGGCGGCGATCGCCTCCAGGTCCCGCGCGAAGGCGTCGCGCCTGTGTTTGTACGGCAGGGCGCCGGGGCGCTGGAATCCGGCGGCGGCGGGATTGTCCGTCACCTCGTGATAGCCGAAGCTTGCAACGGCCGTGGACGAGGACGTCATCGCGACAGGGGGACCGACGCGACCTGGTGGGGCGGGCGGCGCCGGCCGAGCAGCCGCTCCAGCACGGCGACGATGGAGCCCAGCCCGTACGAGACGTGTAGCACGGGAAACACCACGAGCAAGGCTGCGGCACACCCCGGGCCGTGCTTCCGGAGCGCGAGGGCCGCGCCGGCGACCGCCGCGGTCAGGTAGGCGCCCGCGATGCCCGCGAGGGCGAGGCGCGCCGGCCCGGACCAGGGCGCCAGCACGCCGATGACCACGAGCGCGGCCACGAAGAGCGCGGGTACGAGCTGACGAAACGTCGTGATCTGTCCCACCTTCCACGCGGCGAGTGGCTTGAAGTAGCCGTACTGATAGAACATGCGGGCCACCTGGCTGAGCGAGCCACGGGCGTAGTAATAGGAAACGACCTCCGGAATCAGCACGATGCGCCCGCCTTGCTTCAGGAGGCGCGCGTTCAACTCGTCATCCTGATTGCGGACGAGCTCGGGGTCGAACATGCCGATACGGTCGAAGACCGCGCGGCGATAGCAGCCGAACGGCACCGTGTCCACCGTGCGGCGCTCGGTCGCGCCGATGCGGAAGTACGAGTTGCCCACGCCGAACGGGTGCGACAGGCCCACCGCCAGGGCGCGCGGCAGCGGCCGGCCGTTCGCCGGGAGCGTCACCAGCACGCCACCCACGTTGTCGGCGCCGGTCTCCTCGAGCGCCGCGACGAGCTGCGAGATGTAGGACGGCGAATACACGGCGTGCGCGCCCATCGGCATGATCACGTCACCCCGGGCTTCCCGGATCCCGGCGTTCATGGCGCAGGGGGTGATGCGCTCGGGATTGTCCACCAGGCGGATGAAGCCGTAGCGCGCGGCGTACCCGGCCACGATTTCGCGCGTCCCGTCGTCACTCATCCCGTCACAGACGAGGACCTCGAGACGGTCCTTGGGATAGTCGCATCGGATGAGCGACTCGAGGCACTGCCCGATGTAGCGGACCTCGTTGCGGCAGGGGATGACCGAGGTAACCATCGGCCGCTCGGACGGCAGCACGGTCGGCGTCGCGGCGCTCTTCACATGGTCCCCAAGGTCAGCGCGACAAGGCCGCCCAGCGCCTCGGTCGCATCGCGCCCCACGAGGCCCAGGCTGCACGCGGCCATCATGGCCGGCGCCAGGCACAGACGAGACGCCACGCGCCACTCGCCGGCAACGGCCACGGTGGCGAGCTGCCGCCAATAGAGGCGATTGCGAACCCGGAGCGCGGCGAACCGGTACCGCCCGTGGCGGAAGGCGACCGCCCCCCAACCGTCGAGGGTGAGGAGGTCGCGCGCCTCCGACGGGAGGAGATGGCGCTCGTACAGGGCGCGGTGGATCTGGTCCACATAGCTCAAGTAGCAGCATAGCGCGGGAAGGACGCCCATATGACGGGCAATACTCACCAGGTAGGTCCAGTCGAGCCGCGGCCCGCGCACGATCATCGCGGTCGCGGCGGCGTCCGCGATACTGAACGAGCGGCGTCCCGCCACGCGACTCATGCCTTGGAGGATGAGCTGGTCCTCGGGCGCAGGCGCAAAGACCTCCTCGCCCGCGACCACATGGCGCTGGCGGCGACGGATCAGGCCCACCGGGTAGGACGCGTGCTCCCCGACCAGACCGAGCCGCCCGTGGTGCACGTCGAGGGCGAGGCCCCCGTTGGGCAGCCAGTAGAGCGCGGTCGCGGCCAGGCGGTCACGGAGGTCCCGCGCGCGCAGGCAGGCCACGGTTCCTTCGAGAATGACCCCGTCGACATCTTGCGCGCGCGTGAGCAGCAACAGATCGACGTCCCCCCCCACGTCGGGGAAGTGCTGCCACCCCGTTGGAAACAGGAACTCAAGGCCCGCCTGCGCGCATCGCTCGCCCAGGCGGCGCATCACGTCGAACGCGGTGCGAGCCCGCCCGCGCTCCCGATTCGCCGCCGTCAAGAAGAAGGCCGGTGGCTCAAGCCCCGCGCGGGGGAGCCGATCGGCCAGGCGCACCAGGACGGTATTCTGTTGGGCGAGCGCGAGCAGCAGGCGCCAGTCGACGGTGGCGTCGGCGAGCGGAAGGGGCTCGCCGTTCTGGTGCAGCAACAGCCGGAGGGCGAGCGTCGCGTGGTATTGCTCCGGGGTGGCGGTCATGCGTCCAGACGCTCGTTGATCGCGCGCTCGAGGGCGCGCCGGGTATCGTCCAAGTCGGCGTTCGGAAGCACCACGGCGGTCGGGACGAGGGGCGCGATGTGCTGGTATGCGGCACTGCGCCGCTGCAGGTACGCCACCGAATACTCGCCTTTGCGCGCGTAGGACTCCTCGGGGCTCACGTCCAGGAAGATCGGGATGTCGGGCGCGGGCGTGAGGCGCTCGAGCAACCGGACCCAGAACCAGCGGCCGTCGTCGGCCACGTCGACGAGGGTGTCGTAGAAATAGCGATCCGTGAGCAGGACCCGACCCCGCACCGTCGCGACGTAGAAGCGGATCGCGAGGAAGATCAGGAGGTCCAGCGGGTACAGCACCCGCCGCAGCGCCTTGCCCCACAGGATGGCGTGGCGAATCCGGTTGGCGAGCCCGAGCGGCCCGCGGGCGGGCGGCGGTCCGGCCCAGCGCGGTCGCCCCCCGCGCGAGTCGTGGCCGTTGCCCCCCTTCCCGCCGATCAAGCGTTGCAGCGAGTCCCGCGCCGCTCGCAGGCCCGGATACACGCCGACGCCGTCGGCCATACGCAGGACCGTGACCGAGTGGTGCCGTCGCTCGAGCTCGCCCTCGAGCCAGTCGATCAGGGTCGACTTGCCCGCTCCGTCGAGCCCGGAGAACGAGATGACCAACCCGCGGCGGCCGCGGCGGCTCATAAGTGCGCCAGCGCCAGCATCCGTTGGGCCGGCGCGAGCCGCCGCGTTGCGGCGAGATGCTCCGCCAAGCGGGCGCCATTGCGCCACATGTCAAACTTCAGCTCGGTGCGCTGCCGCGCGCGCCGGACCAGGTTCTCGCGCAGCCCGGGATCGCACAACAACTCCTCGATCGCGTCCACCAGCGCGGGCACGTTGCCGGGGGGCACGAGCAGACCGCATCGGCCCTCATCCAGCGCTTCCGGAATGCCGGCGATCCGCGATGCGATCACCGGGGTGCCGAGCGCCATCGCCTCACGCAACACGTTGGGGAGGCCGTCGCCCAGCCGGTCCGAGGGATGGACCAGCACGGTCGCCTCGCTCATCGCGCGACGCACCTCGTCGAAGCGCACCCAGCCGTGGAACCGCACGCGCTCCGAGATCCCGAGCCTGCGGGCCAGTCGCTCGAGCGTCGAGCGCTCCGGCCCATCGCCCACGATATCGACCTCAGGCTCGTAGCCCCGATCCCACAGCACCCGCGCCGCCAACAGGAGGTTGACAAACCCCTTGTCGCACGCCAGCCGGCCGACGGCGAGGAGACGCGCCGGCGGGCGGTTGTCGGGGCGGAACGGGAACTCCGCGAGGTCGAGCCCGTGGTAGCACACGTGGATCCGCTGTGTGATGCCCGGCACGGTATCGCGGTAGCGCTCCTCGATGTAGGTCCGGTTGAACTCGCAACAGGTGATCACGCTGTCGGCGTCAGTCAGCTTCTGTCGCAGGTACGCGGGCCGGAGGTACAGGTCCGTGCCGGCGTGCAACCAGACGGACAGGGGAATCGGGCGGTTGGTCAGGCGGTGAAACAGGTGCGCCGCCGTGCCGGCGTAGTTGCCCCAATAGGCCAGCACATGGTCGTAGCGATCGGCGTGCTCAAGGGCCCAGGCCCAGGCTTTGGGCAGCACGTAGAGGCTCTTGGCGAGCGGCACGAGCCCGAACCGCGCGGCCGCGGCGCCCACGGCCAGGGCCTCGTGCAACGCCGTGCCCAGCCCCCGCCCGCGCCACGGCTTGGCACGCACGCACGCGTCGAAGAAGCCGATGTGGTGCACATGGCTCTTGGGCAGGAGGTCGTCTCCCAGGATGTCGAGGCCGTACTCCCAGAGGCGCGGATCGAGCGGGGCGAGGGGAAAGACATCCAGCTCGATGCCGGCTTCGAGCAGCGCCCGCATGTCGCGCTCGAAGAAGGTCGAGACGCGCGCGGGGTACTTGCTGGTGAACACGGCGAGCCTCATGATCCGGCCTTCCCCCCCTCCACCCTGCTCACCATGTCAGCTGGAACTGGCGCATCCACAGCTCGAGGGACAAGGCTGTGAACACACGCTGGTAGAGCCCGCCCCGACTGATAACGCCACCGCGGGCTCCCATGTCGGTGCGAGCGGCCCGGAACTGGTCGAGCCAGCGCGCGATCTGGACGTTGTCGAGGACGCCACGTGTGCGCGCGTCGGGCGCAAGCAGCAAGTCCTGCAGGGCCTCGTGGAAGTCCGCTGGCACCATCACGTCGAGCGGTATCGTGAAGCCGTGCTTCGGATGGCGCACGACCGCCGGGGCTAGCCACCGTCGCGCGAGCTCGCGGAGCACGAGCTTCCCCTGGTGCCCATCGGTCTTCAGACGGTGGGGCAGCGTGAGGCCCGTGGCGACGAGCTCCTCGTCCAGCATCGGCACCCGCACCTCGATGCTCGCCCGCATGCTCATCATGTCCACCTTGCGGAGCATGTCCGAGGGCAGGCTCACAGCAAAGAGGTTCTCCGTGACACGCCGCGACAGCTCCTCTAGGTCGGACACCCCCGGTGGCTGGTAGCCGTCGAAGTGTCGATACACGTCCAGGAGGCCGTCCCGGGCGGGGCGGATCACGAGCGCCCGCTTCTGGTCCTCGGACAGGTAGTTGGACAGGCCGGCGAGGAGGATCGCCGAATCGTCGCGCCCGGCACGCGCCAGCCGCATCGCCTTGGACACCTGGCGCCCCCAGTCGCGGGTCCACGCCGCGAAGCGGTTGCCCGCCGCGTACGTGGCGAGCGCGACCCAGCCCGGTGCCCGCATCAGCTGCACGAGACGGTTGATGCGCCAGAACCGGGAGTAGCCGCCGAACGCCTCGTCGCCGCCATCGCCGGAGAGGGTGCAGATAATCCCCCGGTCGCGCACGGAGCGGGAGATCCAGTACATCGGGATGAAGCTCGTGTCGGAGAACGGCTGATCGAAATGACGCACCAGATCGAGAATCGAGTCCGGCGTCACCGCCCAGTCGCCGAGGTCGATGGTGTGGTGACGCGTGCCGTATTGCTCGGACACGATGACGGCCAGGGGCGTCTCGTCGTGCGTGCGATCGGGGAACCGCACGTTGAAGGTGCTTGTGGCCTCTCCGGTGGCGAGGCGGCGCGCGGCCACGACGAGCGAGGAGTCGATGCCCCCCGACAGCAGCGCCGCCACCGGCACGTCCGCCACCGACTGTCCCTCCACCGCCGCCACGAGCCCGTTCGACACCGCCGCGACCGCGTCGCTCATACCGCGTCCGACGTCCGGGCGGGCTTCGACCTGATCGTAGCGCTTGAGCTCCTGTCGCCCGGCATCGACCGTCAGGACGGCGCCGTGGGGAAGGGCCTGGATGTTCGAGAACCCGGTGGCCGGCTCGGGCACGTACCCGAGGCCGAGAAAATCGTAACACGCCTGGCGATCGATCTCGGCGCGGAAGTCGGGGAGCGCCGCGATTGCCTTCATTTCGCTCGCGAACACCCACTGACCGTCGTGCACCGTGTAGAACAGCGGCTTCACGCCGAACCGGTCGCGCGCCAGCAGGAGCCGGCCGGCCCGCCCGTCGTAGAGCGCGAAGGCGAAAATCCCGCGTAGCCGGGACACCAGCTCCGCGCCGCACTCCTCGTACAGGTGGACCAGTACCTCGGTGTCGGAGGTGCCGCGGAACAGATGACCCCGTCCCTTCAGCTCGGCGGTGAGCTGACGGTAGTTGTAGATCTCACCGTTGAAGATGACCTGAACGCTCCCGTCCTCGTTGGCCATCGGCTGCCGGCCGGTGGGCGAGAGGTCGATCAAGGCAAGGCGGCGATGCACGAGCTCGCAGCGCGCGTCGCGCCAGTGCCCCTCGCCATCCGGCCCGCGATGGGCCAGTAGGGCGGACGCGCGCGTGCTCCACCCCGGCGCTGCGGGAAGCGTCAGGGGGTGAAACCGGCCGGCTATGCCGCACATGGGACAACCGATGGGCTCATGGGCTCACAGGGTGCCAAGTGCAAGAGACGTACACCAAGCCTCCGCACTTAAGTAATTGTCACTACGGCTGTTAGCTGTTGTGGTGCCGACGCACTCGAACTTGCTGTGGCAGTTCCCTTACAGCTTCGCGCCGGATACACTCGCCCGCCGACCCGGCGCGTCGAGCAACGGCCCGGGCGCAGGCGGCGATCGTGGTGGTGCCGGCCGCGCCCGGGAGGCTGCCGGTGCGGGGGCGTAGGCGTACGTGGCGCTGGCGAGCGCGTACGCGAGGACCAGCCAGAGCAGCTTAGACGCGATCCAGTTGCCGCTCATGTTCGCGAGCATCACCGAGGCGAGCAGCGCCAGAGCAAGCGAGCCGTGGGCCCGGCGGCGCGCCTGCCAGGCCGCGTATCCACAGAACCCGAGCCCTAGCAAGAAGGGGACCGCGCCGAGCGCGCCCGTCGAGGTGAGCACCTCGAGAACAAGGTTGTGGGCATCGCGGCGACGCCGGATCCGCTCGTCCAGGCGAATGCCGAGCTCGTACTTGTTGTTGACGGGTCCCCACCCGACGAGGGGGCGCTCCTCGAACATCCCGATCAGCGCCGGATAGATGCGCTCCCGGCCCGCCATCCCGCCGCGCTCCAGCGCGTCCGTGCACGAGGCCGCCGCGCGAACCGGTGTCGATGACGGAAATGGCGATCAGGCCGAACGCGGGCCACGCGAGCCAGCGACGGCGCACCGCGGGCCGCTCGCCCCCGTACTGCAGCGCCAGCAACGCGATGAACCCCGCCCCGAGAATCATCGCGCTATTGTTCGCGTTTTGACCGAAGGCGGTAATGCGCTCGCCGCCACCCCATTCCGTCCGGGCCGTCCGGGCGATCCCGAGGATGGGCAGGGTGGCCCGCGCGACACAGGCGAGCGCGAACACGGCCATCGTGGCCCGCGCCAGCGCCTGCGAGCGCATCAGGTTGTACCCGGCCCACAGCATCAGTACGACCTGGAGGATGATCAGGAATTGCTTGAAGACCTGGTTCCAGTAGTCCGGCGTGATCAAGGAGGTCGCGAGATGGTCGCGGCCGTTGATCGCAGCGGACACCCAGTACAGGTAGAGATAGGTCACGAAGCACAGCAGCGCCGCCGGCTTCTTGGCGTAGCACGCCCGGGGCTCGAGCAGGGTGGCGAACAGGAAGAGGGATGCGGTAATCGTCGGGATCTCGATCGGGAAAGACCGGTCGGGGAACTCGAACGGGATCGAGAACACCAACACGTAGAATGTCCACCGCACGAGGGGGTTCAGCGGCCGCTCGCCGTTCACCGGAGCCTCCGCGCGAGCTCACGCCCGCGGCGCAACACGGCGGCCTGCGCCTCGGCCGGGAGCCCGGTGACGAGCGCGACGCCGAGCACCCCCGCGGCCGTGGCCACGACCCCACCGGACCACGCGACCCAGTGATGGACGAGAATCCGGTCGCCCAAACGCGCGGCGGCTCCGAACAGCAGGGCCATCACCACGAGTGGCCGTCCGACCGCCCAGAGGTTGGGGCGGGAGGTGACGCCGAAGCAGCGGCGGACAAGGTGCGGATAGGCGAAGGACTGCGTCAAGCGTCCCGCGACGATCCCGAGGCACAGGCCGACCATACCGAAGCGTATGGTGAGTACCGTCGCGAACCCGATGGTCAGCGTGGCCGCGACCGCCGTCACGATCACTCGCAGCCGTGGTTGGAGCGCAGCATCGATCACGTACGCGTCGGCGCGAACGAAGGCCGTTTGCGCCATGATCGTGACGATCAGCAGGTTCACCCAGGGCCCGGCATAGTTCTCAGACCCGACCCAGAGCGTGAGAAAGCTGCGGTTCCACAAGAGGATGGTCGCCCCCACCGTGGTCGCAAACAGCCATGTGAGTGCGAGCAGCTCGTTGCGGAGGCGGACGGCTCTTGCGTGCTGCTGCTCGCCGATCACGCCGCCGATGCCGGGGATGGCGCCGCCCGCCGCGAGCACGTGCAAATTAACCGCGGTGCGCGCGGCATAGCTCGTCAGCACATACGCGGTGACGACCGTGGGAGACAACACTATGCCGAGGATGAGCACGTCGCTCGCGAGCTGCAGCTTGGTGATCGCCTCGCCCGCGGAGTACCAGAGGCTCAGCGAGAGGAGCCCCTTCACATCCGCCCGGGTCGGGCGCTCGATGCCGAACCAGGGCACGTATTTTTTCACCACCCACCAGAAGCACAGTCCCATGAGCAGCGCGAACGCGACTTGCGCGCCCGCGGCGCCGAGCATGCCGAGTCCGAGATAGATCGCCCCGGCCATGAGCGCCCCGCCCACCACCTCGAGGCCGGCCTGCAGGCCCATGCGCTTGTACCCGAGGTTCATCCCGCGCAATACCGACTCGGGAAGCGAGGCGAGGTTCCCGAACACCAGGCTCACCGTCAGGAGCGCCGCGGTGAGCCGCACGCCGGCCGCCAGGGCGGGAGCGGTCTTGGTGATCGTCGGGGCGAGCCAGACGAGCGCACCTCCGATCACGACCACCAGCGGCATGAACAGGAGCCACACGACGAGGGCGCCGCCGACGTAGCGGCGCTTCGCGGAGTCGTCCGGGCTGCCCTGGAGGTTCGAGACCACTAAGCGCAGCGCCTGGGTGGGCCGGCCGTCCCCGGCGGTCATGTAGCCCACGAGGCGGCCGAGCATCTCCCAGACGCCGTACAGCGTTCGGCCCAATCCGCTGACCAGGATCGGAACGACCACGACGCCGACCGCCAGCTTCGCTCCGTAATCGAGCAACGACGCCACCACGTTCAGCGTGGCGCGGTGCGTGAGCGTGTGGCGGTCCGCCGCCCCCGACCGCTCGGGTGCGGTGGTCTCCGGCCCGAGCGGCGCGAGCACCGCGTCCCCCAGCCGCTCGGTGGAGCCGTCGGCGGCGGTGAGCGTGAGCACTTCCGGCCGACCGCCGGCGGTGAGCCCGTGGAGCACGCCGTCGAATGCCGTGCGATAGCGCGCGATGAGGTCGAGGATCTGCGCGTCAGTCATGTGCTCGAAGATGTCGTGCGGCTTCTGGCGCCCGCGAATCCGGGATACCAGAACCGGCTCGGGAGCGTCGAGCATCACGACGCGGTCGAGCACCCCCGCCCAGTCCGCGAGCGTCCGGCGCCACCACGGATCGAGGCGGCCGTTCTGAATCCGCGGATGGCCGAACACGCGCAGCCAGCTGAGGGCGAAGACAGGGCCCTCGTCGAGGACGACGAGGCGGGCGCGACCGACGCGCCGGCGCACGAACAAACGCAACGCGTTGAGGCGCACGACCTGCTCGAGCTCGGCGCGCGGGAGCGCGCGCGTCTCGTAGCACATGCGCAGTAGCACGGGCAGGGAGCGCAGCGCGCTTTCGAAGATCAGACCGCGGGGCAGATTCCACACGCTCGCCCGCACCACGTCGCCGCGGGCGCGCAGCCGTTCGGCCAATAGGCTCTTGCCGGACCCAGCGGGACCGACCAACTCCACCAACACTACAGGAGCTCCCAGAGAATCGCCTTGATCTCCGCCAGCACGTCCTCGAGCGGCCGCGACGCATCGACGATGTGTACCCGGCTGCCGGTCCAGTCCGTATCCCACACCAGCTGACAACGCGCCCGCACGTACTCGGCGGGCTCGTCCGTCTTGCGGCGCACGGCGGTTTCCGGATCCACCCGCAACAGGATCAGGACATCTGGCGCGAGGATGTGGCGGTAATACCCGGCCTCCTTCGCCACCAACCACCGGCCGAACCGCGTCCCGGCGAGCGGCGCGAGCCCGTCGAGCCGCGGACCCGACAGGGTCGGGTTCTGCGGCACCGGGTACCGCTCGCACAAGTCGAGCCCGCCCGACAGGGCGAAGCGCCGCGCCTTGAGGTACAGCCGGAAGCGATCGCGCGCCGTGCACACATCGCGCAGCGCGGCGAGGTAAGCGGGCGCACGCTCACGGGCGTCGTCCGAGTCCGTCGCGAGACGCAGCATCCGGGCTACGCGGAACGTCGCGCCGACGGCCAGCGTGATGAGCGAGCGTGGCGGACGGCCGAGGTGCGCGGTCATGAGCCCGAACTCGTCCGACAGCCAGTCGGAGATCTCCCGCACGCACGTGGACTTGCCCGCGCCGTCACCGCCGAGGAGCGCGATGACGGTGCCGCCGTGAGAGAAATGCTTGCCGCGCTTGCGGATCAGCTTGAGCCGCCCGCCCAGCGTCAGCGCGCGCGTCATGATGCGGTTGAGGGTCAGCGCGATCGGCGGTCGTCGCGCGTGCGGGAGCAAGCGACGGTGAAGCTCCCGGCGGACCAGCAGCCGGCGCCAGCGGGAGTAGCGCGGGCGGAGTGACGCCAGGCAAAGATCGATGAACGGCAAGTCGAAGGTCGGGAGGTACGCCTCGAGGATCTCCGCCATCTTGCCGCGATTCGCCTTCGCGATCAGGGAATCGAGCTCGGCTTGAATCCCCTTGAGCCAACGCGGCTGGCGACGCAGCACCGTGTCGAGGGCGTTGTAGCGCTGGACCATGCGCGCCGCGAACGCGATGAGCTCGTATTCGGGCGCGGCCACCGGAAAGACCGCTCCCGGAATCGCCGAGGCGAGGAGCGGCTCCTCGATCGGGAGCCGATAGACCGTGCGCCAGATGCCGCCCACCACCAGGCGGTAATGGGTGTGGACGTGGATCAGCCGGCCGGTAGCCGGGTCGAGGCCGAAGTAGCTCTCGATGCCGGCGATGGCGCTGGCGGGGGGCGGATCGGCCCGCCGGAATCCGAGCGACCATAGCACGGCCGAGTACCGCGGCTCGGCCGAGCGGTGGACGAGCAGGTCGATGTCGCCCTCACCGCTCATCCAGCGGCTGCGCTTCCAGTTGCCTTTCCACTGGAGGTATGCGACGCGCTCGCCGCCGAGCGCCTCACCGAGGCGCTCGACCAGGGAGCGCGTCTCAGGCGGATCGGCGGGACGGAGCACCGGTCGCAGAGGCGGCGTTGGCATCAGGGAGGCTTGGCGCATCTCAGCCGGCTAGAGCACGAGTTGTGCGCGGGCGTCTGACGTCTAAGATCAATGAAGATAGCGAGTTGTAACGCCGAAGCCGATGACGTCCGGCCGCGCTGTCACACATCTGCCACAGCAGTCCCAGATCTGCCACAGCAGTGCGTCAATGACACGTGCCGCTGCCCGAGTCGGCGGCGGTCTGGCCCGCGACGGGGATGAACTGCCAGGAGTACGACCCGTCCGTCAGGCTGAGCTTGAGCACGCCGTATACGCCGCTGATCCGAGCTTCGCTGTTCGGGATGATCAGCGTGTTGGCACCGTCGAGACCGCCGCCACCGGTCCCCACGATGATCTCCCGGACGCCGTTCGGATCCGCGGTGCCAGCCGAGTTTTGGGGCGCGAACCGCTCGTAGTCCTGCATGTGCGCGTTGATGATCAGCTCGGCCCCGGCCGCGTAGAGATCGTCCCAGAACGGCTTCACGGACCCCGTTGGGGAGAAGGACGTCGAGGTCGTCGAGTAGAAGCGCGGGTGGTGGAACAGCGCCAGCTGGCACTTCTTGGTGCTGGCCGCGAGGTCCGCCTTGAGCCACGTCTCCTGCGGCGAGCCGACGGCCGTGGACATGTTGGCGTTGTTGCTGTTCAGCACCACGATGTGCCAGGCTCCGAGGTCGTAACTGTAGTAGCCCTGGCCGGCCGTGCCCGCCGCGGCGCCGAAGTAATTGAAGTAGCTCGCGGCGGTGGCGCTCGAATCGTACTCATGGTTGCCCACCGCCGGGTACGTGCGCGCCTTGTGACGACCCCACGAGGCATCGTAGCAAGTAAAGTTCGCCGCGGTTCCGTTCGGATAGGCGTTGTCGCCGATCGCAAAGACGGTCCCAGCGATGCCGTCGAGCAGGGAAGCCGTGGCCTCGTCGTTGGTGCGGTCGCAGCGCGCGATGTTCCCGGCGCCCACGAGCGTGACGCTCGCGACTTGCTGGGTGACCGTCACCACGGTCTGTCCGCTCCCCGCACCGCCGTCCTTGTCCGTGACGGTCACGGTCGCCGTGTTGCTCCCCGCCGCCGCATAGGTGTGCGCCGCGTTGATCCCGCCCTGGGTCGTGACACTGCCGGTCGTCGCCGCCGTGCCGTCGCCCCAGTTGATGGCGTACGACCACGGCGAGTCGCGTGTCCCCGGATCGGTGAACGTCGCGCTGAGGGTGACCGGGCTGCCCGCATTGGCCGCGAGGCTCGCCGGGGCGCTCACAGCGGGCGCGACGTTGGCGATCGTCGCGGTGGCCGTCGCCGGCGCGCTGGCCGCGCCCTTCGAATCCGTGACCGTGAGCGAGACCGTGTACGTCCCATTGTCGGCGTAGGTGTGGCTCGGGGTGGCGCCGGTCCCCGTCGTCTGGTCCCCGAAGCTCCACGCGTAGGTGATCGCGTCCCCGTCGGGATCCGAGGATCCGGTGCCGTTGAAGGCGACGGCGGCGCCCTCATTGCCGGTGTACGGCCCGCCCGCCGCGGCCGTGGGCGGATGATTCCCCGCCGCGACCGTGACGGGCGTCTTGGCCGAACCCGCCCCGCCGTCTTTGTCCGTGACGGTCACCCGCACGGTGTCCGTCCCGCCCGCGGCGTAGGTGTGGCTCGCGGTGATCGCGGCCGACTGGCTGGTCGCGCTGCCCGTCGTCGGGGCCGATCCGTCGCCCCAGTCGATCGAGTAACCCCACGGGGAGTCGTTCACACCCGCGTCGCTGAACGTCACACTCAGGCTGTAGGCGCTCCCCGCGGTCGCGGTCTGATTCGCCGGCAAGGTGACCACCGGGACAGCGTTGGCGATGGTGGCCGTCGTCGTGACCGGCGCACTCGCCGCGCCCTTGGAATCCGTGACCGTCAGCGACACCGTGTAGCTGCCGTTGTCCGCGTAGGTGTGGCTTGGTGTGGCGCCGGTGCCGGTCGTGCCGTCGCCAAAGCTCCAGGCGTAGGTGAGCGCGTCGCCGTCAGGATCCGACGAGCCGCCGCCGTTGAAGCTCACTCCGGCCCCTTCAGTTCCCGAGTACGGGCCGCCCGGTGCGGCCGTGGGCGGGTGATTCACCGCCGCCCCGGCGTTGTGGCACGTGGTGGTTCCGGAATCGGTGGCGGCCTGGCCCGCTACCGGGATGAACTGCCAGCTGTACGCCGTGGAGGAGAGCGTGAGCTTGAGCACGCCGTACACGCCGCTGATGCGAACCTGGCTGTTCGGCCAGAACACGGTGTTGGTGGCGTCGAACCCGCCACCCCCCGTGCCTGCGATGATCTCGCGGATCCCGTTCGAGAGATCGAGGTTCCCCGACGGGTCGGTCTGCGCGAAGCGCTCGTAGTCGTGCATGTGGCCGTTGAGGATGACGTCCGCATGCGCGGCGTACAGGTCGTTCCAGAACGGCAACGTCGAACTTCCGGCGGACAGGGGGCTCGTCGTCGAGGAGTAGAACCGGGGGTGATGCCACACCGCGAGCATGCATTTCCCGCCTGCCGCCCCGAGGTCCGACTTGAGCCACAACTCCTGGGCCGAGCCCACGGCGGTCGGCACGAACGTGTAGTTGCTGTTCAGGACGACGATGTGCCACGACCCGACGTCGAAGCTGTAGTACCCCAGGCCGCGGGGCCCGGCGGACGCGCCGAAGTAATTGAAGGTGCCGTTGGCGTTGCCCGAACCGTAGTCGTGGTTCCCGAGAGTAGCGTAGGTGCGGTACAGCTGCCGGCCCCAGGTGGGCCCGTAGCAATTCGCGTAATCCGTCGAATCGCCGCTCGGGTAGGCGTTGTCCCCGCCCGTGATGACCGTTCCAGCGAGCCCGTCGAGCAGGCTCGCCGTCTGGGTGCGACCGGTGCTGCCGCAGTCCGCGATGTCGCCGGCGAACAACAGGACCTGCGTCCCCGGCGCCATCACCCGGACGGCGAGCGAGTCGGAGCCCGTCCTGCCGGCGCTGTTCGTCACGGAGACGCGCACACTGTCGAGGCCAAGCGCGGAGTAGCTGTGCGAAGCGGTGATCGGCGTGGACGCGCTCGACACATTGCCGGTGCTCGACGCCGCGTCGCCCCACTGGACCGTGTAGGTCCAGGGAGCGTCGTTCGCGCCGGTATCGCTGAACGCCACCGACAGGTTGACCGCGGTCCCAGGGTATGTCGAGAGATCCGGCCCCGCGTTCACGGACGGTGTGGGTGGTGGCGGCGGAGGCGGCGGGCCGGGGGGACCGTGGCAGGCCGCCGAGCCCGAATCCGAGAACTGGGTACCCGCGATCGGGATGAACTTCCAGGAATAGCTCCCCGGCGAGAGCGTGAACTTCAGGACGCCGTACACCTGCGCCCGCACCAGGCTGTTGGGTGCGATCGTGTAGAACGACCACGTGCCGAGGCCGCCCGTGCCGACGATGAACTCCCGGATCCCTTGCGCGGTGTCGAGGGCGGTCGCGGGCGTCTGCGGCGCGAACCGTTCGTAGTTGCGCGTGTGCGAGTTGAGCACCACGTCCGCGTGCGCCGCGTACAGGTCGTTCCACAGCGGGAGGACCGAGGAGCGGACGGTGGACGTACCAGAATAGAACGCCGGCAGGTGCCAGTAGGCGAGTGTGCACTGCGACGGGTTGGCGCCCAGGTCCGCCTTGAGCCACAGCTCTTGCGCCGAGCCCGCCGCCGTGGAGATCGCGCTGTTCAGCGCGATGATGTGCCACGAGCCCAGGTTGTAGCTGTAATAACCCTTGGCCGGATCGCCGGCGGCGGCGCCGAAGTAGCCATAATAGCCCGGCGCTCCGGCGGTGGCGTACTCCGCGTCGCCCGGGACGGGGTAGGTGCGGGCCTTTTGCCGCCCCCACGTCGGGCTGTAACAGTTGGCATAGGTGGTGCTATCCCCGGGCGGGCCGACGTTGTCCCCCGTGACGAAGACCGTGCCGGGAATGGTGTCCAGCAGTTTAGCGGTCGAGGTATCGTTGTGATGCGAGCAGAGGGAGATGTCCCCGGCTCCGACGAAGGTGACTGAGCCGGGCGGCGCGACGCTCGCAAGGGCTGGGACCTTAGGTTCGGTGAGCGATCTCGATCCGGCGTTCTCTCGGCAGGTACTGATGGCGATCGCACCGGCCACGACAACCGCGACCGGCACTAGGAGGCGGGGACCGGTCACACGCATAGGGTGGCGCCGTGGCATTCGTCTGGGCGTCGCACGCTCGTTCACCCATGCGTTACAGCATCTTGCGTGCACGCATCGTCAGGGTGGGACAAGCTATCTTACAGCTTGGTGTTGCGTCGATGCATCGCCCCAAGAACGAGGCACCTCTGTGGTAGTTGTGCCACATCTACGCGGTTATCCTGCCGCGTGCTGGCCTTCCGTCTCACCAGGTCGGGTGGTTCGCCCGCCCCGCGTGGCGCCGCCTGTGGACCCGTCGCCAGCGGCTGAGCCGGGCACATGGTAAACGGTCCGTCGGCCTCCACACCGCCCGAGAGCGCCGAGCCGGTCCGGGCCCATACGATCGTGGTCATCGAGGATGAGCCGCAGATTCGTCGTGCGGTCAAGCACGCCCTTGCGACCTTCGCCGATCGGGTGCTCGCTTCGCGACGATGCCGATCGTCGTGTTGTCGGTCCGCGACTCGGAGCAAGACAAGGTGGAGCTCCTGAACGCGGGAGCCGACGATTACGTGACGAAGCCCTTCAGCCTGCGGGAGTTCGCGGCGCGCGCTCGTGCCCAGCTGCGCCGCGCCCAACTGGGGCCGAGCGGCGCCGCGCGACTCGACGTGGGCGCCCTCACGATCGACCTCGCCCGGCGGCGTGTGACGCGGACCGGTGGAGAGTCCACGCACTTGACGCCGACCGAGTGGAGCATTCTTCGTACTCTTGCGGCACAGGCGGGTCGCACGCTCACGCACCAGCAGATCTACGAGGCTGTGTGGGGGCGCCGCTTCGGCAACCCGCAGCAGTATCTCCGTGTCTACATCACGAACCTTCGGCGCAAGATCGAGGTGAAGCCGACGCACCCCCGCCTGATCGTGACCGAGCCGGGCGTGGGCTACCGGCTCGAGCTGCCACCCTTAGTGACTTCTTAGCGGTAGCTGCACGTCTTCTAATCGACGTTTTGTGGTCTCAGGGCTGGCTCCTCCCGGTGAGCTCCGCCCTATTCCCACACCTATGAAGCGGCTGTTTGACCTGTGTTGGACGCTTCCCGGCCTGCTCGTGCTCTGGCCGGCGTTTCTGGTCATTGCTCTGCTGATCAAACTGGACGACGGCGGGTTGGTCTTCTTCCGCCAGGTCCGCGTGGGCCGCAGCGGGCGAGCGTTTCGCGTATGGAAGTTCCGAACGATGATCGCCCACGCCGAGCAGCTGGGCGCGCCGCTGACGGTAGGCGAAGATCCTCGTACAACGCGCTTCGGCCGATGGCTGCGGCGATCCAAGCTGGACGAGCTGCCGCAACTCTTCAACGTCCTCGCGGGCGAGATGAGTCTGGTGGGCCCCCGTCCGGAGGTCCCCCGCTATGTGGCGCTCTACTCGCCTGACCAGCGTCGAGTCCTCGATCTGATGCCCGGCATCACCGATCCGGCGAGTATCGCGTACCGCCACGAGAACGACCTGCTCGCGCGGGCGCCGGATCCGGAGCGCCACTATATCTCGGTCATCCTGCCGGCGAAGATTCGGATCAACCTGGATTATGCCGCTCGGGCAACTCGCTGGACGGACCTCGTGGTTCTGCTCGACACCCTTTTCGAAGCGTCGGCCGCGTTGTAGCGACTGGGGCCGCCCTCAGTGGCAGGTGCCGCTCCCGGAATCCGTTCCGGTCTGGCCCGCGACCGGGATGAACTGCAACGAATAGGACCCGTCGCCGAGCGTGAGCTTGAGCACCCCGTACACGCCGCTGATCTGCACCTCGCTGTTCGCAGTGATCAGCGTGTTGGGCGCATCGAGCCCACCACCACCCGTGCCTACGATGATCTCCCGAATGCCGTTGGTAGGATCGGCCGCACCGTCTGGGGTCTGGGGCGCGAACCGCTCGTAATCCTGCATGTGGGCATTGAGGATGAGCTCGGCGCCCGCGGCGTAGAGGTCAACCCAGAACGGCCTCACGCTCCCGGTGGGAAAGAACGAGCTCGAGGTGGTCGAGTAGAACCGTGGGCTGTGCCACATGGCGAGCACACACTGCTTCGTGGTCGCCGCGAGATCGGACTGGAGCCACGTCTCCTGGGGCGAGCCCACGGCGGTCGAGACGAACGCGTTGTTGCTGTTCAGCACGATGATGTGCCACGCGCCGAGGTCGTAGCTGTAATAACCCTGGCCGGGATCCCCGCCGAGGACGCCCGAATAGCTGTTGCCCCAATAGCTGACATAGCCGAACGCGGTGGCGCTCGAGTCGTACTCGTGGTTGCCGGTCACCGGGTACGTGCGGGCCTTGTGGCGGCCCCAGCTCGGGTCGTAGCAATTCTGGTAGTTGGCGAGCGTGCCGTTCGGGAAGGCGGCGTCGCCCAAGGCGAACACGGTGCCGGCGATGTTGTCGAGCAGCGTCGCAGTCGCCTCGTCGTTGATTCGGTCGCAGCGCGCGATGTTGCCCGCTCCCACCAGGGTGACGACTTGACTCGTGGCGGTCACCGTGGTGGTTCCGGACCCGGCGGCCCCGAAGTTGTCCGTCACGGTGACGCGTACGGTATTGACGCCCGCCACACTGTAGACGTGCGTGGACGTAATGGAACCCGGGGTGCTCGTGCTACCGCTTGTTGGCGGCGACCCGTCGCCCCAGTCGATTCCGAACGCCCAGGGACCGTCGTTAACGCCATCGGTGAAGGTGGCGTTGAGCGTAACCGCGCTTCCCACATTCACGGTTTGAGGCGGCCCCGCGTTCACTACGGGCGCCGCGTTCGCGATGGTGGCAGTGGTCGTGTCCGGGGCGCTGGATGCGCCGCGAGCGTCGGTGACGGTGAGTGTGACGGTATAGGCCCCACCGCCGACGTAGGTGTGGCTGGGCGCGACCCCCGTCCCGGTGGCGCCGTCGCCGAAGGTCCACGCGTAGACGAGGGCGTCTCCGTCGGGATCGGAAGACCCGCTGCCATCGAAGGTGACGGCGACACCTTCGGTGCCGGTGTACGGTCCGCCCGGCGCGGCCGCCGGCGGATGATTCGCGCCCGACAGCGCGTCGTGACAGGAGCCGCTGCCCTCGTCCGTGAACGTCTTGCCAGGGATGGGAAGGAACTTCCAGGTATAGCCGCTCGTGTGCAGCGTCAGCTTCAGCACGCCGTTGGTGTTGTCGTTCAGCGCCTCCGAGTTCGCCACCGGCGCGTGAGCCGTGAACAGACCGGCGCCACCCGTGCCGGCGACGATCTCGCGGATGCCATGGAGTGAGTCCGCCACGCCGTTCGGCGACTGCGGGGCGAACCGCTCGTAGTCGTGATCGTGCCCGACGACGACCACCTCTGCCCCGGCGTCGTACAGATCCTGGAACAAGGGCTGCGTCTCCGGATGGGCTCCCTCGTTGCCCGAGCTGAACAGCGGGTGGTGCCAGTAGGCGAGTGTGCACCGCTTGGTGCTCTTGGCGAGATCGGCCTTGAGCCACACTTCCTGCGGCGAGCCGACGTTCATCGCGATGTTCGAGTTCAGGGCGACGACGTGCCACGTCCCCAGGTCGTAGCTGTAATACCCCTTGCCCGACGCACCGGCGGCTGACCCGAAGTAGGTGAAGTAGCCGCTCGCGCCGGACGTGAGATAATCGTGATTGCCGGGCACCGGCTTGGTGCGGGCCTTGAACCGCCCCCACGTCGGGTTGTAGCAGTTCTTATAGACCGTGCTCGACCCGTCCGGGTAGGCGTTGTCGCCGTCCGCGAACACCGTCCCGGGGATCGTATCCATCAGGTTCGCCGTGAGCGAATCCTGGTTCCTCGTGCAGTCGGCGATATCTCCGGCGCCCACTAAGACAGGCGGTGCAACCACGGTGACGGCAACCGTGTCCATCCCGGAGATACCGCCGCTGTTCGTCACTGTCACGGGCACGCGGAAGGACGCCACGGTCGAATACACGTGCGCCGCGCTGATCGGTGCGGTCTGGCTCGGCGTGCTGCCGGTGCTCGACGTGCCGTCGCCCCAGTTGACCGTGTATCCCCAGGGGCCATCGCTGGGATCGGGATCGCTAAAGCTGGCGGAAAGGGTGACCGTGTCGCCCGGATTCGTGGTGAGGTCGGGGCCGGCATTCACCGTCGGCCGTGCGCCGTGACACGCGGTCGTCCCGCTGTCGGTGAACGTCTTTCCCGCGACCGGCACGAACTGCCAGCTGTAGCTCCCGTCGCCGAGCGTGAGGTTCAAGACGCCGAAGGTGCCGCTGTTCCGCACCTCGCTGTTCGGCCGCACCGTGCCGAACGGCGTGACCACCGCCCCGCCGGTTCCGGCCACGAACTCCCGGATGCCGCCCGCTGGATCGGCCACGCCGGCCGGCGTCTGCGGCGCG
>QHUC01000127.1 GCA_003221045.1 Gemmatimonadota bacterium
AATCACGATCTGCTGACCGCTGTGCATGGCGACCGCCAGGGAGCGCACGACGGCCTCGGCTTCGGTGAGCGGGAGGATGCCGCGGCTTTTCACCTCGTCCTGGACCCAGCGGAGCGTGTCGGCCTCCTCGCTGAGCGAATACGTGATCGTCGCCGTGGGGATCGGGGTCATGCCCTTCTCTTCGTCACCGCGAATCCCCACGGCGCCGTAGCGGATGCTGGAGCGGCGCAGTTGCCGCGCTTCCGACGTGTCGATCGCCGACAGGGTGAGTCGCGCGAGCACCTCGTCGAGAAATTCCTCGAACTCCTCCCGGCTCACGGCGTCGGCAAACTCGAGGCGCTGGATGCCCGCCTGTGCCAGCCGCCGGCCCCAGTCCCACGCCTTCAGCTCACGGAGGGGCAGCCGTCCGAACACGATTTCCTCGCCCAGGAACGTGAAGAGTGGCTGGGCGTCGGTCGCTTGCAGGTCGCAGAGCTCCCGGTAGGCGTCGTCGATCGCCCGCTCGCGAGCGGGATGGCCCGGCGTGTAGAGCGTCATCGCCGCGAGTGCGTGGGCGAATGCAGTGAGAAAGCCGGCGGGTCCGCTCACGGCTGATCGTGGGCGGCAGCCGCGTGGCGGATGTCGCGGTCGCCCGAGGCGGCAGCCCGGGCGAGGCGAGCCTGCGCCCGGGGGTTCTGTGGCCAGCCGGCGACGAGCGCCCCCAGAGCGACGAGGAGCTCCGGAGACTTGGGCGGCAGCTTGTCGCGGCCGAACAGCGTGCGGCCCCCCGACGTGAGCTGCAGCAGTGCTTCGAGCGCGGCCGGCGCCACCGCGTGGCCGAGCGCCCGAATCGCCAGCACGCGCAGGTCCGTCGACAACGCGCGGTCGGTCGCGCGGCTGATCAACAGGGGAACGGCGGCGTCGGGGCAGCGTTCGACCGCAATGGCGAGCCCGAGAGCGAGGCGCAGCGTGCGCGGGTCCTGATCCGCGAGGCCCGCGACGAGCGCTTCATCTCGCCCTTCGGGGCGCTTGAGCTGCAGCTTGAGCGCGTGCAGTCGCACGCGCGCGTCGACGTGCCGCATGAACGGGACCGCCGAGAAGTCGGGTGGCGGACCGATCTCCTCGAGGACGGTCAGCAGGTTGCGAATCACGTACCAGCGCGGGTCGTCGAGTCGCGCGATGACCGTTGCTGCGATGGCGGGGCCCATCTTCGCGAGCTGCGCCAGCAGCCCGCGCCGCGCCCCCCGAGACTCGGCCGTCGCCAGCACATCGAGCAGCGGCGCCGCCGCCGCCACGCCCACCAGGGGCACGAGGCGCTCGAGCGTCTTGAAATCGACGGGCTCGCGGTTCGCCACGCGGCGCACGACGTCCCCCGTGGCGAGACGCCCGCGCACCAGTTCGCTGGCGGCGCTCTCGGCCGTCACGGCGTCGAGCGCATCGAGCAGCTGCTCCAGCCGCCCATCGGACACGACCTGGTCGATGGCGGGGCCCAGGCGCGGACCCACCGTCCCGATCTCGAGGGCCATGGCGACGATCCGGTCCGGTTCGGCGGCGTTCCGGTCCTCGCGCGGCGCGGTCGCAACCGGCGCGCTCCGCGCCATCCGCTGCAACGCCGTGCCGTACGCCCCGGGATTCGGATCGGGCAACGTCCACCCCTCGAGCAACCGCCGGACCTGCTCGCGCAGGGCCACATCGGCCTGCGGGCGCACGGGCTCCGCGCCCGCCTCCGCGTGTGCCGCCAACTTGGACAGCAGCCGGACCAGGGAGTGCGAGATCGTCTCCTGGGCCGTCTCCGCCGCGGCCGTGAGGATGTCCAGCACGGCGTCCACGGCCATTCCATCGGTGACGTCGGCGACGAACTGGCGCCGCTGCACAAAGTCTCCCCCCATCTCCACGAGGCGCCGCAGCGTCTCCGGCTTCAGCGTCCGGATGAGCCGCGAGGTCCGCCGGCGCAGCGCGGCGGCTTCCGTCCCACCCGCCGTCTTCAGCTCGGCGGCGATCTGAAGCAAGTAGCCGACGATCACCTGATCATAGGCGGCGTCGCCCTTGGGTCGCGCGTCGATCGCTTCGGCGATCACCGCCGGCTCGGTCGGTGTCGCGGCGTCGGGGGCCGTAGCCAGGGCGGCACGCGCGAGCCCGACCCACAGCTGCGCGGCGCGAGCGTCGCCTTCGGCGGGCCGGTCCCTCCCCTCCTGCTCCGCGAGCTCGAGGCGCTCGTACGTGAGCGCATACAGCTGAACGTGGGGCCAGGCCGCGAGCCGCTCCGCCCCCTCGAGGCCGAGCGGTCTCCCCGTGCGCTCGGCCTCGACCGCCAGCGTCTTCAGCGCGTCGGCTACTTCCGACACGTCCACGCCGCGCCGGAACGTGACCGCGCCGAGATGGTGGCGGTGCAGCCGCGCCGCCAGCTCCCGCAGCACGGGGTGCTTGGGATCGGTGGCGACGCCCTCGATGACCAGCTGGTGCCGCGCGACACCGAGGGACAGCGTGGCGCGGTCCTCGAGCAGCAGGGCCGCGCGGCGCGTCACGGCGGCCGCGGCAGGCTGCAGGGACGGATGGCCCTGGGGATACATCGCGTGCTTGTGCAACGCGATGGAGAGCTCCACCAGGAAATCGGCGAGGTCCCGCGACAGTGTCGCGCGCTCACGCGAGGGCATGGGGCCAAAGATACTAGGACCGGCAACAGCTAGACGCACAGACGCAGAGCGGTGAACAGGAAAAAGGGAGCAGAGAATCCTGCTCCCTCCAACCTGTTCACCGCTGTGCGTCTGCTGCGTCTGTGCGTCTAGTTCTTAGTACATCCCACCCATGCCACCACCGCCCGGCATCGGCGGCCCCTTCTCCTTCTCCTTCTTCTCGACCACGACGGCCTCGGTCGTGAGCAGCAGACCGGCGATCGAGGCCGCGTTCTGGAGAGCGGTGCGCGTGACCTTGGTCGGGTCGATGACGCCGGCCAGCACGAGGTCCTCGTACTCGTCGGTCTGGGCATTGTAGCCGAAGTTCAGCTTGCCCGCTTCCTTGACCTTCCCCACCACGATCGACGCTTCCGCCCCGGCGTTCTGCGCAATCATCCGGATCGGCTCTTCGAGCGCGCGCCGGACGATCTCCACGCCGATCTTTTCGTCCTCCTCCCGCGACTTGATCGTGTCGAGCGAGCGCTGGGAGTGCAACAGCGCCACACCGCCACCCGGCACGATGCCCTCCTCGACCGCCGCGCGCGTCGCATGCAGCGCATCCTCCACGCGCGCCTTCTTCTCCTTCATTTCGGTCTCGGTGGCTGCGCCCACGTTGATCACGGCGACGCCGCCCGCGAGCTTCGCGAGGCGCTCCTGCAGCTTCTCCTTGTCGTAATCCGACGTGGACTTCTCGATCGCGGCCTTGATTTGAGCGATGCGGCCCTGAATGTCGGCGTGCTTGCCTTTGCCGCCGATGATCGTGGTGTTGTCCTTATCCACCACGATCCGCTTGGCCTGGCCCAGATCGCCGAGCACGGCGTTCTCGAGCTTGAAGCCGAGCTCCTCCGAGATGACCTTGGCGGAGGTCAGGACCGCGATATCGGTGAGCATCTCCTTGCGCCGGTCGCCGAAGCCGGGGGCCTTCACCCCGCAAACCTTGAGGGTACCGCGCAGCTTGTTGACCACGAGCGTCGCCAGCGCTTCGCCCTCCACGTCCTCGGCGATGATGAGCAACGGCTTGCCTGCCTGCGCCACCTTCTCGAGCACGGGGAGCAGATCCTTCATGGCGGAGATCTTCTTGTCGTGCACGAGCACGTACGCGTCCTCGAGCACCGCCTCCATCTTCTCCGGATCCGTGATGAAGTAGGGCGAGAGGTAGCCACGGTCGAACTGCATCCCGTCGACCGTCTCGAGCGTGGTCTCGAGACCCTTCGCTTCCTCGACCGTGATTACGCCGTCCTTGCCGACCTTGTCCATGGCGTCGGCGATCTTGTCCCCGATCTCCTTGTCGCCGTTGGCGGAAATGGCCCCGACCTGGGCGATCTCCTTCCGCCCCTTGGTGGGCACGGAGATCTTCTTGAGCTCTTCGACCACCGTCTCGACCGCCTTGTCAATGCCGCGCTTCAGCGCCATCGGGTTGACGCCCGCGGTGACCGACTTCAGGCCCTCGCGGAAGATCGCCTGGGCGAGCACCGTGGCGGTCGTGGTGCCGTCACCCGCGAGATCCGAGGTCTTGGTCGCCACTTCCTTCACCATCTGGGCGCCCATGTTCTCGATCTCGTCCTCCAGCTCGATCTCCTTGGCCACCGTCACGCCGTCTTTGGTGACCGTCGGATTCCCGAACTTCTTGTCGATGACGACGTTCCTACCCTTCGGACCGAGGGTAACCTTCACCGCCTCGGCCAGCTGGTCCACGCCACGCTTCAACTTGGCGCGGGCCTCTACGTTGAACTCGAGCCTCTTTGCAGGCATGTCCGATTCCTCCTGGAAGACTTCAGCCAAGCTTGGCGATGACGTCGGATTCCTTGATGAGGATGACTTCCTCGCCGTCCAGTTCGACCTGTGTGCCGCTGTACTTCCCGTACACCACCCGGTCCCCCACCTTCAACTCCATCGGGACCACGTCCCCCTTCTCGCGGCGTCCGGGACCTACCGCGATCACCTCGCCCTGGATCGGCTTTTCCTTGGCCGTGTCGGGGATGTAGAGACCACCCTTCATCGTCTCCGTCTCCTCCATCGGCCGGATGGCCACCCGATCCGCGAGCGGGAAGATCTTAAGTTTCGTCTTCGCAGCCGTTGCGGTTGCCATTGGGGTTCGACCTCCACCTCGGTACTTGGTCATAAGTGCGTGTCGGATCACGTTGTTAGCACTCTTGTGCGATGAGTGCTAAAACAACCGCAGGGAATTTCTCCGGGCGCACCGGGCGTGTCAAGGGGGCGACATGAGGCGGCGGAGCGCGCCGGACGTGGCGAGTGAATCGACGACCGCGTGGGCGCGGTCCTGGTCCGTGGCCCCTAACGAATCGACGGGCGCCGACACGTCCGCGATGATCTCCCCCGTTCGCGTGTCGGCGAGCCGCACATGCAACCACGTCACGGCCGGCGGCTCGAGCTCGCGAAACGTGAACGCGAAGAGATACGCGGTGGGTCCGCTCCCCCCGCGCACGTGGTCGCGCACCGTAAGCCCACGATGGCGGAGGCCGTCGGCAATGCCACGACCCAGCGAGTCCTGACGCGTGATGAGGATCTCATAGCCGCGGAGCGTGGAGGGCGCCTCGTAGCGCGTGGCGGGGGCGCAGGAGGAGATAAAGGCGTTGCCGACAACGGCGAGGCCGATAAAGGCGTTGCCGGGAGTGGCGTTGCCAGAACGCCTCATGGGATTACTCTCCTCGCCCCCACCCACCGATCCAGCCAATATGCCCCCTCGGCATCCTGCGGATCGAGGCGGGACAGCTTCACCCCTCGGCTCGAGCTGTGAATGAACTTGAGCTCGCCCACGTACATGCCCACGTGCGTAACACCGGCGCCCGGCCGGGCGGAGAAGAGCAGAATATCACCCGGCCGCAGCGCGTCGATGACCGGCGTAACCTCGGCGCCCGCACTCGCCTGATCGCGGCTCATGCGTGGCAGGCGAATGCCGTGTCGGCCGTACGCGTACTGGATCAAACCGGAGCAATCGAATCCATTGTCCGCAGTGCCGCCCTACGTGTGGGGCGGCACTGCAGGCGAATGCCGTGTCGGCCGTACGCGTACTGGATCAAACCGGAGCAATCGAATCCATTGTCCGCAGTGCCGCCCCACACGTAGGGCGTTCCGATCGATTCGAGGGCAGTCTGAACCACGTCGGCGGCGTTGCCGGTGATCGTGGCCGGCGGCTCGGGGGGCGGCAACTCAGGCGGGGCCCAGGTTCCGCCGCCACGGCCCCCGCCCCCCCCACCCCCGACGTCCCGCCACACGCTTCCCAGTCCCATCGACACCCCGATGGTCAGGCTTACGCCCTTGTGTGCGTCGCTGCGCGGATTCCAGAAACCCCGCGGCCCACGATCCTCGAGCCGATAGCGCACCTCCGAGCCGATGCCGAACCAGCTGAGTGGTCGCCACTCGACCCCGCCACCGATGCTCCACTGCGCCGCGAGCTCCTGCGTGGACGTGTCAGTCGAGAGGCCGAGGGCCAGCCCCGCGAGCGCGTAGGGGCCGAACGCGGCGTGGCCACGCCACGCCTGTAACTCGTACCCAAGTCCGTAGAAGGCGCGGCGCCTGCCGAGGGAGTCATTCACGAGGACGGACGCGCCGAAGCCGTGCGTAAATACGCCGCCCGACCGCGAGCTGGTGCGGAGCTCGTAGACGTCGGCTCGATTGCCGTTGTACCAGCGTCCGAGATGGAGCTCCCATCCCCGCCCGCCCCCGCCCTGCGCGGCCAGCATCGCCGGGAAGAAGAAGAGCGGCGCGAGCCGCCAGCGTTCAGTCAGCAGCGGCAATGGCGCGCTGCTCTTCCGACGCGCGCGGCGCCATGTGATGGGACAGGAGATGCGGCACCCGCCGCATGAAGCGGACCCAAACGGTGAGCGCGACGAACCCGCAGACCGCCGCCGCGGCGCCCGCCACCACGAGCATCGTAAGGGGCCGCGTGAACCGGGTTGCGAAAATCGCCCCGAGCCAAAGTCCGACATACGACGCGGACCACGCCAGGACGGGCGTAAGCAGCCAGCCGACAACGACCAACAGGTGGGCGAGCCACCGGGGCACGTCGCCCTCCGCCTGTTAGCCCTTCCGGGCCAGGGCGACGACGGCGAACGCCGCGAGCACGAGGGTGAAGGCGCCGCCCGTGGCGACAGGAAGCGCGAGCCCGAAAGCGAGCCGGGCCAGCGCGGCTCCGATCACGGTCGCGATGCCAACGGGGAGAGCTCGGCCCGGGAGCGTGGTCTCGCCGCGCGCGGCCGCGCGGGCCGTGATGATCGCGCCCATCCATGCCAGGAACGTCCCGAGCATCCACCAGACGGGCAGGTACCACCAGGTGCTGCCGCCTCCGATGGCGTCCCACGTCCATGGATACGCCTTGAACGGCCGGAACAGAACGATGTCGATCGCGCTGAACACGATCGTACCGACCAATCCAATCGCCGCCGCGCCCGCCACGCCTTCCGGGCCCCGCGGGGCCGTCCAGGCTGCGGGGAGGAACGCGACGATTACGCCTGCGGCCAGCACGATCAGGGCCTCGACGGCGCCTCGAAGGCCGCCGGCATCCGGCACCAGTCGCGACGCCGCCAGGAAGAGCACCACGGCCACGCCGGTGACGAGCCCGATCCCTGCGCCACCCACCATGACGGTGCGGAAGTCGGACCGGTCGGACGCGAGGGGCGCCGGGCGTGCGGGAGCGGACATGCGTCGAGTCTCCTCGGGTTTTGGGCGAACGCTGCGAAATCTATGCGCACGGTCTCACCGGGCAAACACCAGGAGCACCGTGAGATCGGTCAGCCCCCAGGCAGCGAGTGCGCGGTACATGCCCCGCTGATGGGCCGCCGCAGAGAGCGCCTCGCGCCTCTGATACCACGGCACGAGGACCGCGAGCCACGCGGCGAGGGGCACGAGCAGCGGCCAGGCGCGTACGCCGAGGACCGCAGCTGCCCAACCAAACAGCGCGAAGGCGAGCAACGTGCTCCCGATCGCGACTCCGAGGCTTGCCCGGAGCCCCAACAGCAGCGCTAACGTGCGGTCGCCGCGACGACGGTCTTCTTCCAGTTGATACAGCTGCGTGAGCGGATAGAGCCCTGCGAACAACGGGCAAAAGGCGAGGAGAACCACTGCGTGCCCAGGGTCGAGCGGATGTCCCGTGGCGGCCCAGCCGGCAAATGGCGTGAGCGTCCCAAACCCCCACATGTTGATCAGCCAGTCGACGCCCGCCACCGCCTTGAAGCGGAACGGAGGAACCGAATAGAGAACTGAGAGCACGAAGCAGATGGCGTAAGCGAACCGGAACGCGGGAGGGAGCAGGAGCGCCAGCACCTGGCCCCCGGCGAGCAGCACCAGGCTGAACGCGAGCAGGTGGCTCGGCAACGGGGGCGGCGCGATCAGGTATCCGATATCGCCCTCGTCCTTGTCGAACACGGAGTTGATGGCGAGGGTGCCGCCGTTCAGGAGGATCACCCATACGACGAGCGCGAGCAGTGCCGCCAGGGATTCAGCGCGCGCGTGTCGGCTACCACTTCAGCCCGAGGGCCGTGGCGGCGATCCGCAGACCGGTGAGGGTCAGGTCGGGATGGACCGATTCGATCTCGCGCACGAGGGGAGCCACCAGGCCCGCCAGACCGCCTGTCGCGATTACTTGGGGAGTCGTGCCGTTCGGCCACTCGGCCTTGATCCGGCGTACGATGCCATCCACGGCGTCGGCGGTCCCCAACAGGACACCCGAGCGGATCGCGTCGTCCGTGCGGCGCCCGATCGTCCGGGCGGGTGGCGTCAGGTCGGTCGCGGGGAGCTTGGCGGTACCACGGATGAGGGCGTCGGACGCCGTGCGGATGCCGGGCATGATGACGCCGCCGAGAAAGTGACCATCGGCGGTGATGCAGTCGAACGTGGTCGCCGTGCCGAAGTCCACGACAATCGTGTCTCGCCGAAAGAGCTGCGCGGCGGCGAGGGTGTTGAGAATGCGGTCGGCGCCGACCTGCAGCGGCTCTTCCACGTCAAGCGTGATCGGAAGGCGGGAGCGCCCGTCCACCACCACCGGACGCACGGTGGTCGCCCGCTCCACGGCCTCGCAGAGCCCCTGCGTCACCGGCGGGACGACGGACGCGACGACGGCCGCCCGGACCTCCTGCGTCGATCGCCCCTCTTGCGCCAGGTAGGAGGTGAGCGTGGCCGCCCACTCGTCGGGTGTGCGCGAGGGCGTGGTAGTGAGGCGCCAGTGGGCCTCGAGGCTGTCCCGCCGGAACAGCCCGACCTTCGTTTCGGTGTTGTTGATGTTGATGGCGAGCAGCATGGAGAAAAGATGGTGGTAGAAGCGGTAGAGGTGCTAGAGGTGAACGCTTCCTCGTACTCGCTCGCCGAGTGACTGGTACAGTCGCCACGTCAGGAACCCAGCGCGCCTCCGCAAGTCTTCCAACATGTCCCAATCCGAGTCGGATAACATGCCAAGCTCCCGAGCCACGCGAAATGCGTACCCGATCTCCGCCAGCGAACCGATCGTAATGTCGAGAAACCGACGGTACTCTCGCGCGCTATGTTTCGCGGATCCCTCGACGATGTTCGCGGCGGCCGAGAACGCCGCCCGTCGTGTCTGGGATGTCAAGCCGTAAAGCTCATCTCGCGGGAAGGACTTCGTTACGCGGGACGTCTCGAGGACGAGGCGGTGACACTCCTGCCATACTTTGAGGCGCTCATAGGGCGGCACTCGTACAGTGTCATGCCGGCGTCGCAGACGCATGGATCTTCTTTCTGCGAGGCGTGGCCCAAAAAAGTCACCCTCCTCTAGATCCTCTAGGCCCTCTACGCCCTCTACGCGAGCTCCACGTGCCCCTCGCGCAGCGCGATGGTCCCGGCGCCGAGGTCGACCAGGAGAGCGCCGTCGGGGCGCAGGCCCTGGGCTCGACCGGCCGCCGGAGCGCGCAGTTGGCGCCCGAGCAGCCAGTCACGAGCGGCGAACGCGGCGCACTCGCGCTCGCTGAGCGTCGGTGCGCTGGACCCAAGTGCGGCGAGGGCGGGGATCAGCCGATCCAGGAGGTCGAGTCGCCGGACCGCTGGCAGCCATTCGTCGAGCGCGACGGCGCCGCGCGCGACCTCACGCGGAATCGGATTGGACACGTTCACACCCACGCCCAATCCGACCCACTGTACGGCGTCCCCGTGCCAGCGCCCTTCGCACAGGATCCCCGCGAGCTTCCGCTCGCCGAGCAGCACGTCGTTCGGCCATTTGAGACGGGTCTCTGCGCGCCCGAGCAACCCGTCGACTGCGTCGGCCACGGCGAGCCCGACTCGCACCGACAGCACGCCGAGCTCGGCCCGCGACGGGCGGAGCAGCAGGCCGAGCCAAACGCCGCCCAGAGGAGAGTGCCATGTGCGCCCGTCTCGGCCGCGGCCCGCCGTCTGCTCCTCCGCGATCACCAGGCTCGCCGCCGGCGCGCCCTGCGACCCCAGCTCGTGAACGGCGTTGAGGGCGGAATCGAGGCTCCGGAACAGGGCGCACTGCGGTACACCCCAGCGGCGCGCCAGCTCCGCCGCCGGTACTCCGTCGAGGGTCACCCGCGCCACAAGGCGTAAACGATCGTGAGCACGCCGACGACCCAGTTGTAGGGCGCGAACGCGTAAAACCGTCCCCTTTGGAGCAATGCCACGAGAAACCGGATCGACCAGATGCCGCTCGCGAACGCGAGGGCGAAGCTCACCGCCAGCGGCACCGCGCCGACGACCGCGACATTCACGGCCATGTGGCGACCTTCCACCAGGGCCGCGCCGGCGATCACCGGAATCGCGAGCAGGAAACTGAATTCCGCCGCCGCGGCGGGACCGAGCCCGGACCACAGCGCCGCGCACACGGTCGAACCTGAGCGGGACACACCGCGGAACACCGCCGCCAGCGCCTGCGCGAAGCCGATCCCCACCGCGGCGCCGACGGTGGGCTGTGGGCGATCCCCGGCGAACCGCCGGGTCGACCAATTCATGAACCCGGTCACGAGAAAGCCGACACCCACCAGGACGAGGGACGCAGCTGCCTCGACCTGTCGATGGAAGACCACCCCGATCACGCCCGCGGGCAGCGTCGCGAGCGCCAGGAGCCCGGCGATGCGGAGATCCTCGGGACGTCGCGCCACCACACCGCGTACGATCGACCACAACCTGCGTCCGTACACGACCAGCACGGAGCCCAGCGTCGCCACGTGGAGCGCAACCTCCACGAATACGCCCGGTGTATGCACCCCGGTCACGACCTCGAGCACGCGCAGGTGGCCCGAGCTCGATACCGGGAGAAACTCCGTGAGGCCCTGGACCAGCCCGAGGATGAGGCCCTGCCAGAGCGTCACGCGACCCGTCCCGCCACGAGCGCCACGACGCCAAGCAGCATCGCGCCCTTGAGCCAGCGGCTGTTGCCGGCGCTGCGGCCCGCGAACAACCGGCTCGCCACCGCGAGCACCACGAGCTGGGCGAAGAGCGCGATCACGAAGTACGCACCGGCGTAATGGCTCGCGGCGGGCAAGGCCAGGGAGAGCGGCACGAACGCCGCCGCCAGCACGGCGGCGATCACCGTCGCGCGCCGCTGGCCGAGGCGGATCGGGAGGGTACGGCGGCCGAGCTCCCGGTCGCCGGCCTCGTCGTCCAGGTCCTTCACGATCTCGCGCACGAGATGAAGCCAGCTTCAACACCGGCGAGTACGCGAACATCACCACGAGGGCGGCCGCGCCGACCAGCACGGCCGTCCCGCTCACAAGGGCGGCGGCCGCGAACCCGACGAACGTCCCGCCCGCGACGCACAGGTCCGCGGTGCCGCGCGCCAGTCGACCTGCGGCGAGCGGTCGCCGGCCGGGCCGGTTCACGCGGTCGCCGGCGCGATCCCAGATGTCGTTGAGTGCGTTGCCTGCCGCACCGAATCCGACCGCGGCTAGTGCGGCGAGCGCCAACACCGTCGGCGTGGCGATCGCGCCGAGCGCGATCCAGCCTCCGGCCAGCACACCAACCGCTGCGACCACCAGATTCTGGACGCGCACCAGGCGCAGGACGTCTATCACCCGAGGACGTCCTCGTACAGCTGCTCGTAGCGCGGTACGATGCGCTCGGCCGCAAACACGAGCGCCCGCCGCGAGGCCGCGGCGCGCAACCGCGTGTGGAGCGCCGTATCGCTCAGCACCGCGAGGGCGCGCGCGGTCATCGCCGCGACATCCCCGCTCGGTGTGAGGAAACCGGTCTCCCCGTCCACGACCACTTCCGGCAGGCCTCCGACGGCGCTCGCCACCACCGGCACCGCGCACGCCATCGCCTCGAGGGCGGCGAGCCCGAACGATTCCGTCTGGGATGGCAGGAGGAACAGGTCGCTGCATCGCAGGATATCGCCCACGTTGTCGACTTTGCCGAGGAACCGCACATCGCGGCGCAGCTTAAGGCGATCGACCTCCTGCTCCGCGGCGTCGCGGTCCGGACCGTCGCCGACCAGCACGAGCGTCGCGGGCATCTCACGACGCACCCCGTGAAAGATGCGAACCACGTCCGTCAAGCGTTTGACGGGCCGGAAGTTCGAAACGTGCACGAGCACTTTGTGGTCCGACGGCGCGAGCGAGCTGCGGCAGGTCCCGTCGCTCGGGGGATGATACTCGGCGGTCGAAATAAAGTTAGGAATGACGATCACATCGCAGCCGGCGCACCCGAAGGCCCGATAAGTCTCCGTCCGGAGGAATTCCGACACCGCGGTCACGCGGTCCGACCGCTCGATCGAGAACTTGGTGAGGGTGAAGTACGATGGGTCCTGTCCGACGAGCGTGATGTCGGTGCCGTGCAGCGTCGTGACAATCTTCAGATCGCGCTGCTCCGCCAGCAGCATCTGCTTGGCGAGCCATGCCGTGGCGGCGTGCGGAATCGCGTAGTGCACGTGCATGAGATCGAGGTTCTCGCGCATCGCCACCTCGTGCTGTTTCACGGCCAGCGCGAGCGCGTAGGGCGACGACTGCTCGAACAGCGGATACTCGGTTTGGGTGACCTCGTGGAACGTCACTCGCTCCACGTAGCCGCGGAGGCGGAACGGGCTGGCGTAGGAGATGAAGTGGACCTCGTGGCCACGCCGCGCGAGCTCGAGGCCCAGCTCGGTCGCCACCGCGCCGGACCCACCGTAGGTGGGGTAGCATGTAATACCGATCCGCATGCTCAGCTCCGAATGGAGGGGAGCGGGGAGCGGGGAGCGGCACGCTCTCGCCAGCGCGCGACCACCTGATCCGCCAGGTCCTGTGGCGGCTCGCTGGCGTCGAGCGTCCAGACGTCTACCGTGCCGCTCCCCGCTTCGCGCTCCCCGCGCAGTTGATGTCTAAACCACGTCTCCTGCCGCTTGGCGTACCGACGCGTCGCGATGAAGATCGCCTCGCGCAGCCCGCTCTCCGGCAGTCGTCCCTCGAGCATGGCGACCACTTCCGGGTAGCCCACGCCGTCGAGTCCGGGCCCCGACCGGGGCGCTCCCGCGGTCAACGCCCGTCGCACCTCGGCCACGAGGCCGGCAGCGAGCATCGCGTCCACTCGCTCCGCGATGCGCCGCCGCAGCGCCGCCCGCGGCAAAGTGAGATGAATGTACCACGGTCGCATCGCGCCGCTCGCCCGCGCGTGCTCCTGCCACCACGTGAGTCCGCGCCCTGTGAGGAGCGCGATCTCCACGGCCCGCGCCGCCCGCTGTCTCCCGCCACCGGCGTACCGCCGGTCGAGCCTGGCCGCCCAATGCGCGAGCTGTGCCGCAGGCACGCCTTCCGTCCAGGCGCGCAGACGCGCGCGCCGAGCCGGGTCAAGCGGCGGCTGCTGGAACAGGCCGTCCGTAAGGGCGCGGACGTACAGGCCGGTCCCGCCCACTACCACGGGTTGCCGGCCGTCGGCCTGGATCCGGTCCAGCCACTCGGCGGCGTCTCGGGCGAAGCGGCCGGCGCTGTAGCGCTCACCGGGCAGGATCAGATCCAGTCCCAGCGTCGGCACGCGGGCCAGCAGCTCGCGATCCGGCTTGGCGGTCCCGATGTCGAGGTTGCGATACACCTGTCGGGCGTCGGCGGAGATGACGGTCACCGGCTCGCGCTCGGCCCAGGCCGTGCACGTCGTGCGCCGGCAAGGTGGCACCGAGCAATCGCACGACGAGCTCGCGCATTTCGTCCGCGTCGAGCCGCTGCCCCGCCTTGATGGCGGCGCGACAGGCGTACGTGGCCGCGAAGCGCTCGAGACGGTTGGCCCATCCGCCGAACCGGCCACCCGCCAGATCGCTGACGAGCTCGCCGAGACAGCGCGCCGCGTCGAATCGGGGATGCGGATTCGGCGCCGTATGCACCACCACCGACCGCCCGGAAAAGGGCTCCACCTCGTACCCCACGCGGCGCAACAGCTCGCGGTGCGCGTCCACCGCTTCGAGCTCGGGTGGGGCGAGCTCGAGCGTCAATGGCAGCAGCAATCGCTGCGCCGGTGCGCCGTCGCCCGTGAGCTGTCGCATCGCGCGCTCATACAGCACCCGCTCATGCGCGGAGTGCTGGTCGATGATGGCCACCCCGTCGTCGGTCTGAAAGAGGATATAGGTGTCGAAGACTTGGAGCAGAGGGGCTAGGGGTTGGGGGCTCGGGGCTAGGGGATCGGTGGGAAACAGCTCTTGCGCGCTGCCCGTGGGCATCGTACCTGTCAGGCCGGGCCAGGACGCCCCAACCCCCAGCCCCTGACCCCCACTCCCTAGTGGAGCCGCCGCCGCGAGCGGTCCCAACGCCCGTCTCACCGCCTCCTCAACCACCTTCTCCACGAAAAACTTGTCGCGGAAGCGCACCTCGAGCTTGGCGGGGTGAACGTTCACATCGACGGCGTCGCCGGGGAGGTCCAGGAACAGGATCAAGGACGGCCGGTCGCCCGGTGCGATGGTCGACCGGTAGCCGGCCTCGGCGGCGCGCAGGATGAACGGATCGCGAATCGGACGGCCGCGGACGAACACGTAACCCTTGCGTCCCGCCGGCTTGGCCTGGGCCGGGCGCTGGGCGAAGCCGCGCACTTCGAGCGGCCCCTCGCGGTGCGCCACTGGTATGAGGGTATCCGCGAGCTCGCGGCCCCACAGCGCATGCACCCGGTCGATCGGGTCGCTCGCAGGGCCTACGTCGATCAGCGAACGCTCGTCGCTCGTGAGTGTGAACGCGACATCAGGGCGGGTCAAGGCGAGAACCGTGAGCGCCTCGCCCACCGCGCGGGTCTCCGTCGCTTGTGCGCGCAGAAACTTGCGGCGTGCGGGCGTATTGAAGAACAGGCCGCGCACGGTGACGGTCGTGCCCCGCTGGCGGACCACGTCCCCCGCCGCGTCGCGCTTGCCGCCGCTCGTCCGGATGCGGGTGCCCGTGCGTCCATCCGGCGAGGTCTCGAGCTCGAACCGGGACACGGAGGCCATGGCGGGCAGCGCTTCGCCCCGAAACCCGAAGGTGGCCACACCGATCAGGTCCGCGGCATCGCGGATCTTGCTGGTGGCGTGGCGGGACAGGGCCAGCTCTGCGTCCGGCCGGCTCATCCCCGATCCGTCATCACTCACGCGAATCAGGCTCTTCCCGCCGTCTTCGATCTCCACGCGGACCGCCCGCGCTCCCGCGTCGAGCGCGTTCTCGACCAACTCCTTCACGACCGAGGCGGGCCGCTCGACGACTTCGCCGGCGGCGATCTGGTCGGCGACCTGGGGCGCCAGAACGGCGACGGCGGCCGTCACAACCGCGCGACTTCGGTGCTCAGCACCCAGCCGCGTATTCCGTCGGCGCGCCGCACTTCGAGCCAGGGACCATAGCTCCGCACGATCAGGAGCGCCGCGCCCGCCTCGACCGTCGACGCTGCACTCGCGCTCCCATACGGGGCGGTGCGCACCGGCGTCGCCGCGTTCAGCACGATGGCGAGAGGACGGGCCCGTCGCAGCCCTTCTCGCGCGGCGAGGGTCGTCGCGACCGCGGTCAGCACGGCCAGCCCAAGGACCACCGTGCGCCGGCGTCGGGCGGCCACCGCGAGCCATACAGCGAGCCAGAGCAGCACGGCCACGAGCGACCACTCCCCGGGGGTCGCGAGTCCGGGCGCGAGCAGGACCTCGCTCGGGGCGTCGGGAGACGCGAGCAAGTCTCGCGTGCGTCGAATCAACGGGTCGCGAGGAGCGAGCCGGAGTGCGTGCATCCAGGCGGCGGTCGCCTTTCCGTCCGCTCCCGCGCGGTACAGAGTCGCGCCTAGATTGTACCAGTGCGCCGCGACCCGGGGCTCGGCTGTCGCCCGGGCCGCGAATGAATCCGCCGCCGCACGCAGGGCCCCCGCTTCGTACAGGGCCTCGGCACTCGGTGCCTGACCTGCCGCCGGCCGCCCGAGCGCGACGAGCGCCACCAGCGCCACCACTGATGCCCGCCGGCGCGTCCTCCCAGGCTCCGCCCCCAGGACGTGCAGTACCTGCTCGAGCTCCGCCGCCAGCTCGGCGGCATCGCCCTGGCCCCGGGGGCCGTAGCGCGACGCACGGAGGCGATCGCGCAGCCGCATCACGTGGCCCGCGACGGCGCTCTCGAGCCCGGTGGCTCTCAGCGCGCGAGCCAACCCATCGCCGTCCCGGGCCTGGGGATCGGGCACCTGGCTTGCGAGGACGGCGTGGAACTCCCGCTCCAGCTGGCCCAATCGCGTGAGCCGTATCGGCGCCGGCAGCTCTGCCGGGGGCTCACGCTGTTCACGCCGCAGCCACAACCACGCCAGTACGGGCGGGCCGACCAGCAGCGCGAGCCATCCCCAAGGTACGAGCCCATACGCGAGCGCTTCCGTCCAAGTCGAAGCGTCGCCACTCGCGAGCGGTGGCAGGGCGCGCGCCGCCCGGGGCTCCACCCCCGGCGCCACCGCGAGGCTCCGCGGTGCGATCGTGGCCACCCGGTAGTCACCTGCGACGAGGTCGTAGTAAGGATAGCGCACTTCCGGAAGAACAAACGACCCGGCCGAGTCGGGCATGACGAGGTAATGAAAGACCTTTGTGCCGGCGATCCGCCCGTCGCGGGGCTCGAGCCGCATGCCCGTCTCCCCAGCGTACGCGCGGAAGGCGGGCGGCCAGCGAATCACGGGCTCGGGCCAAAGCGCGACGTTGCCAACCCCCGAGACCGTGGCGGTCATCGCCATCGGCTCGCCGACGCGCCCGCTCGCAGGGTCCATCCCGAGGTCCAGCCCCAGTCCCTGGGCCACCACCCGCTGGTCGTCCGTCCGTCCGCCGCGCGCGGGCAACGGCAAGACCGCCACCGGCACCGTGTCGCTCCGCAGAGAGAAGCGGTCTTCACGACTGAAAAATGAGAACGTCGCGGGTACGGCGTACTCGACCAGCGCCGGTGGAATCACGATGCGGCCCGGCGCGAGTGGAAACACCGCCTGGTGGGCGACGAACACATCCATCCAGCGTCCCCGCACGAGCCGGGACACGGCGACTTCGCTCGGCGCCGCTCCCGGATACGACCACACCCCTTCTGGTGTCTGGAGCGTGAGGATCGGTGCCTGGCGCAGACGGACGCGCAGCTCGCGGGGGAACCACGCCGCTGCGATCACGTCGAGCTGCTGCCCGACGAGCACCGAATCGCCGGGCAGGATCACGTTCACGGCCACGCGGTCGTTGCGCGCGGGCTCAGCCGCGGCCTCGACCAGCCGCCGCGCGCTGGGTGAGAACCCCGGGCCGAGCGCGGCCGCAGCGCTATCGACCGTTACCGTAACAGGAGTGGTCGTCACCTCGCGGCTCCCCTGGTGGACGCGCACGGGTCCGATCACGAGCGTGCCTGGCCGCCCGGCGCGAAGCTGCAGCTCCCGGGTCGTGGTGCGCACCGGCCCGCCGACGCCCTCGATCGTCACCTCGCTGACCTCGCGCGAGCCGACAATCGTGAACCCAGTGAGGCCCGGAAGGACGACCCCGATGGGGTCCGTGGATCGAGTGCGCGCCCGGATCGTGCGGGTGCGGTCCTCTCCCACGGCGACGTGCGTTCGGTCGACGCGGGCGGTCACATCGGGCGGCGGCATGGCCTGCAATGCGACGAGCACCCAGAGGGCGAGCGTCGTCACCAGTCCTTCACTCCAGGCTCCACCGCATGGCGCGTCTGCCCCGTCCTGTCGCGGCGGGTTTTCAACTCCTGTTGTCCGATGGAGCGCAGCACCTGCTCGGCCTGCGCCTCGCTCAGCGCCGACTGACTGCCGCCCCCGCCCCGGCTCCCACCAGCTCCGCTGCTGCCCGACGGTCCGCCGGTGCCGCCTCCGCCCGACGGCTGGTTCGATTGGCTGCTGCTTCCGCCCCCGCGGCGCCGCACCGCGAGCTCGAGGTTCCATTTTGCGGCGCCGTCGCGCGGTCTGAGGAGCAGCGCCTCGCGGTAAGCGCGCTCCGCGTCACCGAGGTGGCCGTCGCGCCCCGCGCTGTCGGTGGCCGCCTGGCGCAGCGCCAACACCCCGAGGTTGTAAAGCGCGCGGAACCGTAGATCAGGATCGAGCGACGCGGCGGCGTGTGCCAGGCTCGCCTGGGCGGTCTCGGCGTCCGAGTCGGCCATCGCCGCCGTGCCGGCGTTGTACCAGGCCGCGTCGTCCTTGCGATGCGTGGCGAGCTCCGCGACGTATGCGACCCGCGCACGGGCGACGTCGTGGCGGTCCCAGGCCTTCTCGGCGGCGCTCCGCGGGTGCCGCGGAGGCTCCTGTGCGACCGCCGGCGACGCGAGGAGGCAAGCCAGAACGAGCCCGAGGAGCGCCGCGGTACGGCGCGACGCCGCCTGGGCCACGAGCACCATCACCGCGAGCATGAGCGGGAGCCAGGCCCGCGGCCGGCCCCGTTCGGCACGTGTTTCACTCGCCCGCGCCCGCCGGTACGAGGCCACGAGATCGCGCACCGCGCCCGCCTGATCCGGCAGGTCCGCGGCGACGAGCGTGCCCTGCGCCGCATCGGCCGCGGCGCCGAGCACGTCGTCGCGCCGGGTGGTCTCGATCACGTCGCCGTCGGCGTCCTTCTGGTAGCCGAGCAGTACCCCGCGATCGTCCCGCACGGGTATGCGGGTCGGCGTCCGGCCGCCCTCGGCCACAAGGATCAGGCGAACCCCGGTGGCCTGGAGGCGCTGTGCCGCGGCGACGATCCCCGGCAGCGTGTCGTGGGCCTCGCCGTCGGTGAACACGACCAGCACCCGGTCGGCGAGCGCCGAGCTGGCCCGGAGCAGTTCACCGCTCTGGCGCAGCGCCCCGGCCAGCCCGGTGCCGCCTTCCGACGCAACGTCGGGATCCAGCGCATCAAGGTAGAGTGCGAGGGCGGAGCCATCGATCGAGAGGGGCGAGAGGATGTAGCTCGAGCCGGCGAACGCGATGAGCCCGAGCCGGTCGCCGTCCAGGTCCTGCACCAGCCGCCGCGCCTCACGCAGAGCCCGGCGCAGCCGGCTGGGGCTCGCGTCCTCGGCGAGCATGGAGCGCGAGATGTCGATCGCCATCACGAGGGAGAGACCCCGGGTCTCCGCCACGATCTGCTCTTCGCCCCAGCGCGGCCCGGCGAGCGCCACGACGCCGAGGAAGGCCGCGACCGAGAGCGCCGTGGGTCCGAGCCGGCCGGCGCCCAAGGCCCGCCGCACCGTGTCCTCCGACCACAGTGCGGCTCGCCGGATCCGCACGCGACGCGCCCACGCCGCGGCGAACCAGACGGCACCACCGACCAAGGGAGCGAGCGCGAGCACCACGGGAGCGTCGAAACTCATCACGGCACCCGCACGGCGAACGTTCCCGCGAGCACGATCTCGAGCGCCAGCGCCACGAGCCCCACGGCGAGCGGCACGCGGTACGCTTCATCGAAGCGGCGGTAGACCACCTGCTCCACCGTCGATTTCTCGAGCCGGTTGATCTCCTGGAAGATGTGCCGGAGCGACTCTGAATCCGTGGCGCGGAAGTAGCGCCCTCCGGTCATGGAAGCGATCTCGGTCATCAAGGGCTCGTCGATCTCGACCAGCATCATCTCGTAGCGCAGCCCGTCGGCCCCCTGCCCCGTGGGCACCGGTGCCTCTCCCCGCTTTCCGACGCCGATGACGTAGATCTTGATCCCGAACGCCGCCGCGGCCTGGGCCGCCGTGCGCGGATCGACCGTGCCGCGATTGTTCACCCCGTCGGTCAGGAGCACGATCACCTTGCTCTTCCCCGGCGCGCGCCGGAGGCGGCTGGCGGCGGTACCGATTCCGGTGCCGATGGCGGTGCCATCCTCGAGCATGCCGATCTTCAGGTCCCGGATCGCTTGCTCGAGCACTTGATAATCGGTGGTGAGCGGGACTTGCGTGAGCGCCTGCGCGGCGAAGGCGACAACACCGATTCGGTCGGACTTACGGGCCCGCACGAACTCGATCGCGGTTTGCTTGGCCACGTCGATGCGGTTCGCCGGAGCGAAGTCTTCCGCCAGCATGCTGCTCGACATGTCGATGGCCAGCACGATCGAGATGCCTTCACTGCGGCTCTCACTCCTGGCGGCCCCGACCCGAGGGCCGGCCGCGGCGACGATCCAGGCACCCAGGCACGCGCTGCGGAGCGTCACCGGCAGCCGAGCCACCCAGAGGCGCTCGGTGACGCCGGCAGCCGGCCGTACATCGCTCATGCGGGTGCCGGCGAGCCGGCCGAGCCGTTTCGCACGCATCCACCACCACAGGGGCAAGAAGCCGAGCGCCAAAAGCAGCAACGGGCGGGCGAAGCTCACGCCGCCACGTCCTTGGCCAGGCGGCGCGCCAGCAGCGCGAGCGCCGAGATGTCCGTCCCGTGCGCCGACGCGAACGCGACCCGATCGAGCTGCTCCAAGAGATCGCGAAGCTCGCGGATCGGAGCATGGGGACGCGCCTGCTCGACCATGGCCAGACACTCGGCCGTGTCGAGCGCCAGATGGGCCTCGGGCACCGTTTTCGCGAGGGCCGCGCGGAGACGCCACATCGCTCGTGCGACAACGGCCCTGGGCTCTCCGGCAGCGAGCCACCGGGCGTCCGGGACCTCACGTTCCACTGGAACCTGAGGTCTGGGAGCGAGCGCCCGGGGCGGCCGGCGCCGCATGGCGACGCCGGCACCGAGCAGCACAATGGCTATCCCGGCGGCCGCGAGGGGTGGCAGGGCATTCCGGTGCGCGAGACGGAGGGGTGCGAGTGGCGCCTGGGGGGTCGGGTCCTTGAGGGTATCGGGAATGACGCTCGCGACGCCGAAGCTCGCCACGCCCCCCGCCGTCGAGTCGGCTCGCCCGTCGGGGCCCAGGCGCCAAATGGGGGGCAGCCCAAGCTTATGGGCGCCGGGCTTCCAGGCAGCCAGGGCATAGCGCACGACCCACGCACCCGCGACACGTCGTACCGAGGGCTCGGTGAGCGGCTCTACGTCCTCCGTAGGCTCGAACTTAGCGGCCCGGACCTGCCACCCGGCGGGAACCACCAGCGCCCGCACCAGCCAGATGGTATCGCCGACGGTGGGGTTGGCCGGAAACGCCTCCCACACTCCACCCTGAGCCGTTGCCAGACGCCACGACGCTACCACGTTAAGACAGACAAGGAGCACTGTGCGCGCTAGGCGTCGTATGGCGTAGCGTCGTAGCGTCGTACAACGGGGCTTCATCGTTTCAGCCGACGCGCGCGCTCGGCGAAGGCTCGACGCAACGGCACGGCATACGGCACGTTCGTCTGCAGTGCCACGCGGTCCACGCCGGCCTGGACCAGGTTGCGGGTCCGCTCCTGGAGGAGTCGCTCCGCCGCGACGCTCACGCGCGTCCGGGTCGGCCCGTGGCTGGTGTCGATGAGCACCCGTTGCCCGGTCTCCGAGTCTTCCATGTCGACCCACCCGGCGTCAGGCAGCATGCGCTCGCGGGGGTCGTCGATCGTGATGGCGACCACATCGTGATTCGAGGCCAGCTGCGCCAGCGGATCCTCCCACCCTTCGGCCCGGAAATCCGACAAAATCACGACGATCGCCCGGTGGCGCGGGAGTTTCGAGGCGTAGCGCAGCGCCTCGCCGAGATTCGTGCCCCGCCCGCGCGGTATGAACGCCACCAGGTCGCGGATCACGCGCAGCGCGTGCGGCCGCCCTTTGGCGGGCCGCAGGACCACCTCCACCTTGTCTGCGAACATCAGCGCCCCGACGCGATCGTTGTGGCGCGCGGCGGCCAGGGCGAGCACGGCCGCCACCTCCACGGCGAGGCCGGCTTTGGTATAGGGGCGGCCGAACTGGCAGGAGCCCGACTGGTCCACGACGAGCATCAGCGTATTCTCGCGCTCCTCGTGGTAGGTCTTCACGAAGGGGTGCCCCATTCGGGCCGATACGTTCCAGTCGATCGCCCGGAAGTCGTCTCCCTGCTGGTATTCCCGGACCTCCGCGAACTCGATGCCTTGTCCGCGGAACACGGATCGGTATTCGCCGGTGAAGAGGGAGTTGACGAGGCCGCGTGTGCGGAGCTCGATCCCCTTGACCTGCCGTAACACCTCCGGTGTGACCGCGAGGCGGCGCGCGCGCAGCGGAGATGTTTCGGCGCGCCGACGCTCCCTCCCTTCGTACTTCACGGCACGCCCACGGCCTCGAGGATCTTCCCGATGACGCGGTCGGAGTCCATGTCTTCGGCCTCCGCCTCGAAGGTCAGCAGGACGCGGTGCCGCAGCACGTCGTGCGCCAGCGCCTTGACGTCCTCCGGCACCACATACGAGCGGCCGCGGAGGAACGCGTGTGCCCGGGCCGCCTGCGCGAGATAGATCGAGGCGCGGGGGCTCGCCCCGAAGGCAATGAGCGGCTTCAACTCCGGCAGCCCGATCGCCTGGGGCTCGCGGGTCCCGCGGACCACGTCCACGATGTAAGCCGACGCGCACCTTCAGCATGAAACGGTCGAGCTGCGCCTCGGGCAGCGGGTAGGTCCCTTCCTGCTCGATCGGATTCTGGGTCGCGAGCACGAGAAACGGCTCCCCCAGATAGAACGTCTCTCCGCCGATCGTCACCTGCTTCTCCTGCATCGCCTCGAGCAACGCCGACTGCACCTTCGCCGGCGCGCGGTTGATCTCGTCCGCGAGCACCAGGTTGGCGAACAGCGGGCCCTTCTTCGGATAAAACTCCTGGGTGCGCTGGTCGAAGACCATGGTCCCGATGACGTCCGCCGGCAACAGGTCCGGCGTGAACTGGATCCGTGAGAACGAGATGCGGAGGCACTCCGCCACCGTGCGCACGGCGAGGGTCTTGGCGAGTCCGGGCACGCCTTCCAGGAGAATGTGTCCACCGGTGAGCAGTCCGACGAGCAGCCGCTCCACCATCAGCTCCTGCGCCACGACGCGCTTCGCGACCTCCCGCGCGATCGTCTGGCTCAGTACCGCCTCGCTGGTCTTGGCCGTTCGTGTGGTCATTTCAGCGCCGCCTCCGCCGCTTTTCGCACCGCCGGCTCCTTGTCTTTGCTGTAGAGTTCCAACAGCCCCCGCGCTTCGGGGCGTGTGAGGTGACGCAGGCCGTCCACCGCGGCGGCCCGCACCATCGAGCTCCTCCGACTCATCATTCCCCCGGGCTCGGCGTACCGGGCGAGCACCTCGAGTGCTTCCTTCGATCCTAGCCGGCCAATCGCCCGGAGCAACTCCGCCTGTACCCCTTCGTCCGGCTCCTGCTCCATACGGCGGATGAGCACGGTGGAGGAGGCGGGGTCACCACCCGCCGCCACCGCCCGCGCGGCCGCCGACCGCACCGCCACGCTCTCGTCCTTTAGCGCTGGCATGGCCGGGCGAGCAATCTCTCGTCCCCCGGCCTCCGCGAGGCCGAGGAGTGCCGCCTCGCGCACGTATTCGGAGCGGTGGCGCAGCAGCGGCAGCAGCAGGGAGACCGCCTGCGGGCTCCCCGTGACCCCGAGGAACTCGGCCGCGGCCGCCACGATCAACGGCTCCGGATCGACGAGCTTCCCCTGGAGCGGTTCGAGGGCGCGGTCGGCGGCGGCGCGCACGACCGCCCGGTACGGCGCGCGCTGCTCGACCGGCGCGGCGACGAACGCATTGATCACGAACCCCATCGACAGCGACGCGAGCGCGCCCACCGCTGCCACCACGGCCTCCCGCTCCTCGGCGGGCACGTGCGCTTCGCCCAGGCGATGCACCAGGCGCTCGACCAGCGCCCGGTCGGACAGCGCCAGCGCCGTCTTGTCGATCGCGCTCAGAACGCCCGGATCCTGTACGGTGGGCAGCAGCCGGTCGAGGGCGGCGATCGCCTCGGCGGCGATCGCCACGTCGTGCAGCGCGAGCAGTTGCGCGGCGAGAGCACCGAGCTTCTCGACCGCTACGCGTTGCTCCTCTGGGGTGGTAGCGGTCCCCAGCGCAGCCACCGCGCGCCTGACCTCCACATCGAGGGGGAGCACATCCGGCCGGAACGCGGCGCTGGCGCGCTGCGACGCGAGCAGGGACTCCGCCGAGTGCGCGACCGGAGTCGCGGCCGGCGGTGCGGGTGTGGGGGACGGAGACGGGGCGGGCGCCGGCGCCCCCTCCGATGGGGGTGCAGCTGCGGCCGCCTCGGGAATCGCCGGGAGGCCCTGGGCGGGAGTCGGAGCGCGCAGACGCTCGAGGCGCGTGGAGGTGCGACGGCCGAGACCCAGCGTGATGCGTCCCAGCGTCGCGTCGTCGTGCGGCAGCGCACCGGTCGCGACGTGAAACAGCGCGAGCACCTGATCCGGAGTCAGGCCGGGATTGAGCGTCACGGCGCGCACGCCGCGGGCGTACAGCAGGCCGGCGAGCTGGGCGATCTGGGCATTGCGCGGCAGCAGATGCTGGCCGTGCCAATGGAGCCCCGTCACCCCGACCTTCCATTCCACCGTGCCGAGTGCGGCGAGCGGTGGCAGGGTCTCGCCGATCTGCCGCAGCGCTTCCATGACCGCCGGGTGCGACGGCGGGTAGAGGCGCGTCAGGCGGAACGTCGTTCCGATGGCGCCAAGGGCGCGTTCGACTCCTGCGGTCTCTGCTCCCATGGGGTTAGCGCTTGATTCGTTCTCCTCGGTCCTCGAACCGAAAGACCCACGTGGCGAAGCGTGCTGGCTCGATCGGATCGTCCGCCCCGATCGCCGTCCAGTCCACGTCGCTCCCGGACTCGTCTGAACACCGAGCACGACGCTCGGCTTGTGCGATCATCTCCCGCGCCCTCGTGATCCAGATGCCGAACTGTTCCGGGCGCAGATCCACCCAGCCCCGGGGCGCGGCCGACCGCGGGTCCCCCCCGTCTCCCCCGTCCGCCGGCACCGCGACCTGGCCGCCGCGATATACGCGCTCCCCGTCGGGCGTCAGGATAGGGATGCCCACGGACAGAATATGGCTCCGCAGCGTCGCATCGCGCTCGATTCGAGCGTGGGCCGCCCGCGACAGCTCTGCTGCCTGCGACTCCGCCAGCGCCCGCACGCTGGGATGGAGCAGACCGCACAGGTATGACTCCCACAGCAGCTTCGTGAGGCGCGGCGGTCCCAACATCTCGAATGCCACGCCACGACTCCCGGCATCGCGCTCGAGCGCGCGCAACCGCTCCAAAGCCGCTCCGCGCAGCATCGCGGCCCGATAGGTCGGCCCGGCGGTGGCGGCGTCGAGCGCGGCGACCACGTCCCGTCCCGTCGGTCGGCCCTGGAGCTCCATCATCACGTAGTCGGCCACCTCTTCCGGGGTGATGAACTCCATCTGACCCAGCGCCGTCACGGTTTCGAACTCGTCGCGTGAGAATAAGCCGTTCTCGCCCACGTCGATGTAGGCGCCTTCGAGTGTGCCGGCCAGCTCGCGCCACGGGTGCGCGTCGGGTGCGAACGCCTGGGCGATCGCGAGCGGCGTCGGACAGTCGACGAGCGGAATCGGCTTGCCCTTGCGACGGATCGGGCCGTAACCGATCTCGCGCCAGGCGATGGTCGCCGTGGGTTTGATCTCGACCGTGGCGGGTGCACCAGGGGTCCGCCCGAGCAGGAACAGCAGCAGCGATTGCGCGCCCGCCACGGCCGACTTCGTGAGCAGGAGGCGACTCGGACGCTCCTCCGAGTGGGTGTACGGGATGTTGAACCCCATCCCGCCCGTCCCGCTCGTGCCGATCTTGACGTAGGCCTTGGTGGCGGCGCGCTTCAGCGACTCGACGAGGATCTGCACGTGGCGGATGAGCTGTGGCATGGTGAGCAGGAGCACGTGTCGCTCGACCGTCGCCCGGTCGGCCTGCCCGCGGGCCGCCACCTCGAGGAGCGCCTGCGCACTTTTCTCCGCGTCCTGATACGCGAACGCGGTCGCCGTGTTCACACTGTCGATGACCGCATCGGGGCGATACTTGGCGAGGAGCTGGTACAGGAAGCTGCGCTGCAGGATGTCTTCGGTGAGCTCACCCAGCAGGTCGTCCACGAGGAGGCGCCGGTGCTTCGCGTCGGCCATGACGGCGCCGCGCTCGAGTCGGGCGAGACTTGCCGGCAGAAACAGATCCCCCCACTCGACCTCGATCGCCGTGCTTCCGCGGTAGGGGTCGAGCGCGCGGGCGGTGACTTTCACCTCGTTCTCGAACAGCGCCACGAGGATGATGCGCCCGGGCGCGGCTTCGAGCAGGCGGCGCGCCACGGCATGCCCGACGAGGCCGCTGCCGCCGAGGATCATCACCGTCCCATCACGTAGTTCCATGCAGTCGC
>QHUC01000128.1 GCA_003221045.1 Gemmatimonadota bacterium
CGGCGGCCTCGCCGACCACTATTCAGCCCGGCCCCGGAGTGCCGGGGTCTACGAGCATGATAGGGTGCGGCGACTCGTTGTGGGATCACGTGTATCACCCCGAGCGCCTGCTGGTGCTGCAGGACTGCGTCACCGTGACGGGCACGATCGTGGACGCCACGGCCAACCAGGCCACTCATCAGGCCGACGGCGTGCGCCACGAGCCGGACGGCGACACGCATGGCTGGCTCAACGTCGACTCCGAGTTCGCGAATCTGATCAACGCGGGCAACATGTCGGACGAAGACGGCAATCTCGTGTTCGAGATCGTGTGCCATTACCCCGTCTCGCAGCAGGACGCGATCGCGAGCTGTCAGGGGTTCAAGGACCACACCGTCATTCCGCCGATCGGGGCGCACGTCGCGATCACGGGGACGCTCGTGAGGGAAAAGAATCACAAGCATTGGCACGAGATCCATCCCGTGTCTCGGATCGTACAGCAATGAGACCCCCCGCTACTCGGAGTAGTCGCTATGGATGAAGCGATGCAGCCCGGCGTCGTGGTGGTGCGCGGGAACGCCAAGGGATTTGGGCAGCGGATTTCCGTCGGCCGCCATCGTCTCAATGCGGACGAGCCTGTCAGTGCCGGTGGTACAGACACCGGTCCCGGGCCGTACGATCTGCTGCTCGCCGGGCTCGGCGCCTGAACGTCCATGACCATCGCGCTGTATGCGCGAAGGAAAGGCTGGCCCCTCCGTGACGTGACCGTGCACCTCCGGCATTCGAGGATTCACGCCGAGGACTGCGAAGCGTGCGAGACCGGGCAGGGGATGCTGGATCACATCGAGCTCCAGGTCGCCCTGGACGGCGAGCTCCTCGATGAGCAGCGGAACCGGCTCCTCGAAATCGGAAACATGTGTCCGGTCCACCGGACGCTGACCTCGGAGATCGACATCCGGTCGGTACTTATGTGAAACCCCGGGCTTGCGCCCGGAGTCAGTGAGATCGGCCCAACGGTATCCGGCGGCGACTCGAGTCGCGCAGTGCGGCGCGCACCTTGGTCTCGTTCATCCAGTCGGCGTGCGGCGCCCCCGGCGGCGGCGCGCCGCCTTGCGGATCCGGGAGATCACTTCCGTCGCGAGCGCCTTGGTATAGCCGGGGTAGCTCGTGTCGTAGCTCGACGGCGCGCTGCCGACACCCCAGTACGTACCCGCGAACTCATTGCTCTTGAAGCTGTCGATCAGCCACCGGACGCGCACCGCGTGGGCCTGGTTCTGTGCGATCGCCGAGTAGCGCTCCACCCGCCACAGGAGGCCGCGATCTTCGCTCACATCGAATGGCGCACCCCCATCCGAGACGAGCACGACCTGATGCGTCTTCCACACCGGCTCGAGCCCCAGATTGTCGTAGTTCCCGCCGTCCGTGAGTCGCATGCCGCGGACCAGCCGGTCCCGCCGGCGACCCGCGGGGAACCGCCCGCCGGTGAACCGCCCGGGATCGAGCCGCAGCTTGCGGGGATTGAAGATCGGCGGGAAGCAGGACGAGGCCGCGACCGCGAGGGCGAGTGGCCAGTCGGCCGTGGGCGGAGACACGTATCCCGCCTGAAAGTCGCCGGCCCGGTCGCGCTCGAACACCCAGTTCACGCCAAACTGCATGTCCGTCGCGCAGAGCACGAAGGTCGGTCGCTCTGGGAGCGCCGTGAGGCGGAGCAGCATCAGGTGCGCCGCGTATTCCCGCTCGAGCGCGCGCACGCCGGTGTCGCTCCTGAACCAGTTCCACGGGAGCAGGCGTGCGAACACGGCCGCCGTGCGCCGGTCGCGTGAGGTGAACGCCCGGAGGGGTGCGACGACGCCGCGGTCCCAGTCGAGTGGCGCGCCCGCGGCGAGGGCCGTCGCGAGCGCCGCGGCGGTGATGCTCCCGCCCGATACGGACGAAATGGTGTCGAGCTTGGAGATGACGCCCAGCTCGTTCAGGCGTCGGAGCGCGCCCAGATGGAAGAGCGTGGCGCGGAACCCACCGCCGGAGAGGCACAGGCCCACGCCCGAACGAGCATCAGCATCGGCACCCGGAGTCATGCCTTGAAATCATAATGAGCCGCCCCGGCGCTGTAAGAAAAGGCCGCCTCGCTGGGACTACTAATGGACCGGTGACCCACAATCGATCGGGTCGGGGAGCAGTATCGCGATGAGTGAATGAGCGTGCCGTCACTACCGGAGGAGGAATTATGAGACGAAGCGCAGTGGGACTGCTCGCCGCCGGGTTGTCATGGCTAACCGCGCCGGCGTATACGCAGATGCGGGCGAGCGATCAACCGGAGATGCAGGCGGCGCAATTTCTGCTGGGGACGTGGAGCTGCAAGCACACGGTCGGCGACTTCGCCGGCACGTACACGACGATCTATGAATCGTCGCTCGGTGACCTGTGGCTCAAGCAGACGTATGACTTCCCGGCGACGAGCGATCAACCCGCGGTGCACGCGGAGTACTTCCTCGAGTACGACCCACGGAGCCCGGTGCAGCACTGGGTGCGGTTCGGCGCGCACAGCAACGGCCAGTATTACGGCATGGTCGGCAAGCGCGCGGGCAACGTGTGGAGCTGGAGCTATATCCTTCCGGGAGCGAGCGGCAGCGTGGTGTGGACGAAGCGGTCAGACTCCGAGTACGCGATAGATGGACCGAGCTATTCGCAGAACGGCAAGCAGGTCACGGAGCACCACACGTGTCGGAAGGCGTCCTAGAGAGGCTAGCCCTCACTGAAGCTCCGGTTCGGGCAACCTCGGGTGATGGTCTCGGTCTCGGCACGGTGAGCGCGGGCATCAACGGCTTTGGGAGCGCCAGCGAAACGGGCGGGGCCGCCCTGCTCGGTCTGGGGTACGATATCCCCATGAGCCGCAGTGTGAGTCTCACCCCGTACTGGAACGGCTACGCGCTCAGCTATTCCAATGGCGACGCGAACGTCGGCCAGATCGGTCTGGCAATCACGGTGCACTAAGCCCCAGCACCGTTCGCAGACACTGCGTTACGCGCTGGACCAGGGAACCGGTCCGGCGCGTTTCGTTTGTGTCAGGACGCCCGCAGCGCGCTCACGCTGAGGAGCATTTCGCCCTACCCCTCTCCCAGCCGCCCGGGGTAGCATTTCTCCATGGACTGCTGCAGAATCGCTGGCCGGACCGTCCTGGCGGCGATGGCGCTGGTCGCCTCGTGTGACAAGTCCACTGCCCCGACGTCCATTGCGCCGGTGGCGTCCATGACGGTGAGCCCGGCTTCCGCGAGTCTCTCCGCCGGACAGACGGTGCAGCTCACGGCCACGCCCAGGGACTCTCAAGGCAATCCGTTGTCGGGACGCGTGATCACCTGGTCGACCAGCGATGCCACGGCTGCCACGGTCAGTGGCAGCGGCCTCGTGACCGCTGTAGCGGTCGGCGGGGCCACCATTACGGCGACGAGCGAGGGCAAGAGTGCCGGCGCCGTCATCACGGTGACGGCGCCGAGTGGAGGGGGCGGCACGCCGGATCCAACGCTCCTGCCCATCGCTACGACGTCCCAGGCGCCCCTCACGACAGCGTACGACGCCCTCAACGTGCCGGCCATCGCGGCCGGAGGGTCGTATCTCGATCCGACGACGGGTGTGAAGGTTTACAAGATCACGTCCGCGACGTTCCCGACCTCGAGCCCGAACTGGGGCCACGACTATGCGGAAGGCGGGGACGAGGTGTCCCTGCCCTACAACGGCACGACGCGAGCCGTTCTCGTGCATGGTGGCGCGTATTGGCTGGTCGACTTCACGCCGGGTGTTGGGGTCGGGAACGGGCGCCAGCTCACCGGCACCTTTGCTCCGGTTCAGGACCAGGCATTTGCGTTCTCCACCAACCCGGCCACGCCGTGGTACGCATACGTGAGCAACGGGACATCGGTGCGTCGGATCGACATTCGCACGATGACCGAGGCGCCGGGGAACGGCTGGCCCGTGATTGACGAGTCTGTGGCGGTGTGGCTGCAGCAGAGCGAGAATGACGGCCTGTTCGCCTGGATGCGCGGGGCGAGCGGGCCGACCGTGGTGGGGTACGAGCCCGGCACGGGGACGCTCAAGACGTACACGAACGCAGGGATCGACGAGCCGCGCATCGGCCGCGCCGGCCGCTACATTGGCCTGACGATGGCGTCACCCGCCGAGGCACTGTTCCTGTGGGACTGGCAGGCGGACAGCATCGTCCTAAAGACCACGGGCGACCCCGGGATTCCGTTCATTCACGTGGCGAGCTTACGGGACCGCTGGTACGGGGTGGACTGGAACCTGTCGCAGCCGTACCAGTACGTCGTCTTCGATCCGGTGGCACGGACGCAGCTGCACATCGGCGGCCCGACCAACTCGGGCGACGAGTACGGCAACGGGAACTGGATCCAGCATCCCGCCGATCCCGACGACCAATGGGCACTGTTCAGTCATTTCGAGGGCCTCGCGCCCGCGGGAAGCGGCTGGCTCGCGCCGGGAGGGATGGTCTACGTCACGGCGAACGGGCAGCGGCGGCTGTTGGGCCATCCGTATACAACCATCACGGAGGCGACCGACTACGCGCTCGCGTCGTTCGTGCGGCAGTCGTCCGACGGGCGCTACGTGATGTTCACTTCCGACATGAACGGCTCCGGGCGTACGGACGTGTTTCTGGTGGAGGTGCCGACGCGGTAGGTCTCCACCAGCCAGAGGTGCAGCGCCGCGTACGCCCGCCCCGATGCTAGCCGTTCGTCCTCACCCCCTGCCGGGCTGCGGTTTTCGCGTTACGAGACCGCGATGTCTACAGCTCGCGCGGGGGTTTCGACCGTGCGGTTCAGCTCGAGCCACTCGGCCGCGAGCGCGCGGAAGGCCGTTTCCTCCTGGTCCCACGCTCGCACCACGGCTTGCACCATCTGCACCGAGACGCCGATCAGCGTGCCGACATAGTACTCCTTGCGCCAGCGCTTCTGGAGGTCCCGAGCGAACATGCCGGGCCCGTCGTGCAGGGCGAACGCCAGGAAACAATCCCTCCAGGTGTGTCCGACGGCCGCCAGACCTCGCTCCACACGCTCCGGTCCCAGCGCCTGAAAGACGGTCGTGAGCATCGCCTTGTCTTGGAGACGCATTGCACCCTCCTTCCCGTGACTGAACGAACTCCCGGGCGAAGGGCCTGTCTCAGATTCGGGTGGCGTCTACTGGAGGCGTCAAGACGAACGAGAGAGCGGCCGGCCTGCCCGGCTCTCGGGCTGCAAAGGAACAATCGCCGGAAGGTACCCCAGATCGCAAGCTACCTGTGGGCATCGACGCCTAGGCCGCACGCGGCTGCCGCGGGCGGCCCAGCGCCGACTGGATGAGCAGGAATTCCCCCACGTTGTCCATCGTCAGGATCCCGACCAAGGCACCGCGGCTCGTCACCGGCAGCGCGTGGCAAGCACACGCCTGCAGCCGCGCGAGGGCCGTGTCCAGCATGTCGGCGGCGTCCACGACCTCGAACTCGCGGCGCATGACGTCGCGCACCCGCCAATCGGCGCCTCGGGCCAGCGCCTTGAGCACGTCGCTGCGCAGCAGCACGCCCGCCAGACGGCCCCCTTTGCCGCCGTCGACCACCGGGAAGTCCTGCTGCGATCCCGCGAGGATCAACTCGAGCACGCGTTGCGCCGGGTCGTCCGGCGCGACGGTACGAAAATCGGTGAGCATGGCGCGACTCACCGGAATGCCGCTCAGCGCGGTCCGCATTTGCACCATGCTCGCCTCCTGGGCGGCGCCGATCCAGACGAAGAGCGCGATGAAGATCAGGAACGGGTTCGTGAACAGGCCGAGCAGGCCGAACACCAGGGCCATCGCCTGGCCGACGTGCGCCGCGACTTGCGTGGCGCGGACGTAATCCATGCGCAGGGCAAGGAGAGCCCGCAGCACCCGACCGCCGTCCATGGGGAAGGCGGGAAGCAGGTTGAAGACCGCGAGGGAGACGTTCACGAGCAGGAGTCGCTCGAGGAACGTGCTGCCGGCCATGCTGAGCACGGAGACCGGGCGCAAGGTGTGTGAGAGGAGGAGCCAGACGTAGAGGGCCGCCGCGATGACCACGTTCACGGCCGGGCCTGCGAGCGAGACCCAGACCTCCTGGCGCGGCTTGTCGGGTATGCGCTCGAGTCGGGACACGCCGCCGATGGGGAGCAAGGTGATGTCGCGCGTGGGGATGCCGTAGCGCCGGGCGGTGAGCGCGTGGCCGAGCTCATGCAGGACGACGCAGGCAAAGAGGGCGAGGATGAACGCGATCCCGTCGAGCGCCGCCGCGCTGCCGCCCGCCAGCCAGTACGTGATGCCGACCCAAGCGATGAGGAGGAAAAACGTGGCGTGCACATACAGGTCGATGCCGGCCACCGATCCAACTTTCCAGGACCATTTCATTCGCGCTACCTCCGCTGCTTCGAGCCGAGTAACGAGTGCTTCACGACGCTGTCAGGCACCGACTCCCCATGTCGCACCGTAAAGACCGCTCTCCGTCTCAACCCGAGGTCGACCTCTACGACCAAATGACTACGATCGCGGGCCATCCTCCAGGCCCGGGAAGGCTTCGGGGCCCCCCGCGTCACGGATCGCGCCGCAGTGACGACCTCGGCCGGCAGCTCGGGGGTGGCGATCGCCTCGAGCCGCGTGCACGTGGCGCAGCGTCGCGACTCTCGACTCAGATCGGCGGTGCAGACGTGGCGGCCGCAGTACGCGCAGGGGACCCGATGCTCGGTACAGGCCCCCTTGCCACACACGGGACAATCCTTCGCGCCTTTTAGTGAGAACGCGTGGCCGTCCATATGGCACTGCTTCCGGTGCGCAGCGCAGGCGTAGGACCCCGTCGCGTCGTGTAGCGGCTCGAGGTGGGTGACGCAGTGCCGCAGCCCATCCTCGATGCAAAGTGCCGCGTGGTCGGCGCAGACGAGCTTTCCGCACGACGCGCACGCCCCGACTTCATCGGATGCGAAGATCGCCGCCGGCTCGAGCGCGCAACCGGCCCGGTGTCGTCCGCACACCAGGCGTCGTGACTCGTCGGTGCGGTGCAGATGCCGGGAGCAGTGCGCCTCCCCATCGACGACGCACTCCGCCCGATGGACGGTGCAGACCGATTTGCTGCAGGTCGCGCATTGCACCACTTCGTCCACGCCGACCGGCTCGCTGGTCCCGCCCTCGCAGTAGCGCAGGCATGCCGCGCACAGACGACGACTTCCCTTCGGCGCCTCGGCGTGGCTCTGCTCCGCGTGTCGGTTGCAGATGACCCGGCCGCAGCTGCCGCACGGCGCGAGGCACGCCGTGCAGGCGGCGTGGCCGTCCTCCGCGCAGACCCCCGCGTGCGCCGTGCAGTGCTGGAGGCGGCACGATGGGCACACCCGCACGTGCTCGTCGCACGCGGGTTGGCCGTCCACGCGACACTGGCCGATGCCGTGCTCGGCGCAGAAGTCCTCGGCACAGACGGAGCAGCGGTGCGAGCAGGCGTCGCAGCTGCAGTGCCCCCCCTCGTGGCGGCACACCACGAGCGTCGCCGGCGGAGCCCCGCACTGCGGGCACGCCATGATCCAGTCGGCCGCATCGCTCAGCGAACACTGCGCGCTGAATGTGGCGCGCCGCCCTCGAGTCGACTCGAGCCGCCACTCGACGCGCTCGATCAGCGCGGAGGCCTCGATGAGCTGCAAGGGATGTACGACCGCCTTCACCTCGCTGCGTCTGATCTCTTCAGCCCGCCGACGCTCGGCGAGCGCGGTGACGGTCCCAAGGGACTCCGGGTCCGTCTGTTCTTTCAGGATCGTCTCGAAATACCGATCGAGCCTCGCGAGCTCGAGGGCGAGGTCCTTCTCGGCCACCGCCCGCCGCGCCGCGACCCGCTCGGCCGACTTCTCCTGGAGATGGCCCAACAGGAGGCGGACCACATCGGCGGGCTCACGCGCCGGAATCGGTGCCGCGTCTCCCGCGACGGACGGCTTCGCGGGGTCAACCCGACCCGCTTCCAGGTCTCGGAACGCTCCTGCCAGGTCGTCGCCCACCCTGGCGCCAGCCGACAGGTCGAACACGTCGCTTTCGACCACCGCCTCCTCGACGCCGGCCCCGGCGCGCAGCACCACGCGCGCGACCAGCCGCCCCACCGGATGCACGGCCCGCCGCGTCTCGCCGCGCTTCGCCGTGCCATCCCGTACGGGTATCGTCAGCTCGACGTCCTCCGGATCGCGGGCGACTCCCGGCGGCGCGATCAGTCCCAGCGAGAGCCGGGAGGCGCGAGCGCGAATCGCTTCGATCAGCTGGGACAGGAAGGGGCTGCCGAGCACCGCGATCTCGGCGTCCGGGTCGCGCTCGAGGGCGTCGAGCGAGAACGCCACCCGCAGCGCTGCGCGGTCCCGGAAAAACGGGCGCTCGGGTGGGGGCAGGCTGAGCTCCGAATGATCGGGGCCGCGTGCGGCTTGTTTCACGCCGGCGAGCCCGCAATAGCGCTCGAGCAGCGGCCGGATTCGAGCGTCGGCGAGGGGATCGGCGTCGCCTACAGGCTGCGTCGCCGGCAGGGGTGCCTGACGGCGCCGGGTGCGCCGAGGCTTGCGCTGCGGCTTGCGGCGTTTCACGTGGTGTCGCGGCTACTCGTGCTCTTCACGCGGCCTCGACCTGGATGTCGACCAATACCAGCGGCAGGCGGTCCACGCGGGCCACGAGCGTGATCGCCCGTCCGGCGCTCGTGAGCCCGGTGAGCCGCACCAGCTCGCCGTACTCGGGATGAGTCCCGCCGGGTTGCGGCGGCGTCGTGACGCCCCCGATCGGCTCGATCGACTCGAGCGCCTCGAGCACTTCTTTCACATG
>QHUC01000259.1 GCA_003221045.1 Gemmatimonadota bacterium
CTGTGGTCGATCGCAGTGCTGTACTACAACGACCCGCTCCTCTGGCCCGAGATCTACCGTCTCAATACCGCGCTCATCGACGATCCTCACTGGATCTATCCGGGGGAGGAGTTGAGCCTGGCGGCCGGGGTCAGCGTGGCGCAGGCGCCCGAGAGCACCGCGGTCGCGCCGGCGGTGCCGGGGGACACGGTGCACGCTCAGCCGTCGCCCGACACCGTGGCGGTCTTGCCTGACACGTCGATGGCCGTCGATACCGCTGTTGCCGAGGCGCCCCCGCCCGAGCCCACGGAGACCTACACCACTATCTTCGACCGTCGCCGCAACGCGACGCAGGAAGTGCGGGACGTCCTGCGGGCATACACGAACCAAGCGTATCGCCCGCTCCGTCGAGGTGAGTTCTACGCGGCGGGGTTCCTGACGGAGGGCGAGAAGCTCCCGTACGGACGCGTGCTCGGGAATACGTCGATCCCCGCGATTCCGCGACTGACGGATCGGTCGAGCGCGATGCCGTTCGACCAGATCGCGATCCAGCCGCCGCGCGGCGCCTCCTATCACGTGGGCGATTCGCTCCTCATCGTGCGCGTCGACCGCGACATCGCGGGGTGGGGCGGGGTGGTCGTGCCGGTCGGCGTGGCGCGTGTGACGGAGTTGCAGCGCCGGCAGGTGTTGGCCGACGTGATCCTGCAATTCGCGCGGATTCACGATGGGCACCTGGCGTTGCCGCTCGAGCCATTCAAGGATCCAGGTCAGGTGCGGCCGACCGCGGTGGAGTATGGGCTCCAGGGATTCGTGATCGCCGAGCGCGACATCCACGTGCTGGCCGGTCCGCAGCAGATCGTCTTCATTAACCGGGGCCGCGCAGAAGGCGTGACGCCCGGGGACATCTTCGAAGCCTTCCGACCCGCGTCGAACGTGCCGGGATCGTCATCCGAGCAGGTCCAGATCGTGCTCGAGATCGTGCATACGCGCGATCATTCGGCGTCGGGGTTGATCCTCAACATCGAGCACCCTAACCTGGGCCCTGGCATGCCGGTGCGACTCGTCCGGAAAATGCCGTCTTGATCCGTTACCGGCCCCGCGAGGCGCGGGGCCGGAGCGGTGCGCCCAGTGATTCCCGTTCTTCATCTTATCGCCCTGGGCTTATACGCCGTGGGCACCGCGTTCGTCCTGGCGCCGTTCGCCGGACTCCGGGCGGCCCCGCGCGCGCTCACGCTCGCGGTCCCGCTGCTCGGAATGGGGGCCCATGTGATCGGCCTCGCGCGGCTCACGCCGTTCGTCGGCGTCGCGCCGACGCTCTCGATGCTGGCGCTGTTTCTGGTCTTGCTCCAAGTGGCCAGCGAAGGCTTGTTCCGGGCGTCGGCGGTCGGCGTGTTCACCGGGCCCCTCGCGACCGGCCTCGTCGGTCTCGCCCTGCTGATCGGGCTCACCCCTGAAGGACTGCCCTCGACCGCACGCGGACCCTGGTCCATCTTGCATATCACGGTCAGCGTCCTGGGCCTTGCGATGCTGGCGCTGGCGTTTATCGCCGCGGCACTCTATCTGCTCCAGTTTCGCGAGCTCAAGGCCCGCCGCTTCGGGCAGGTATTTCGGCTGTTTCCACCCCTCGAGCGGCTCGACCAGCTGAATCACCTGTCCCTCGTTCTGGGCTTCCCGACGGTGACGTTGGGAGTCCTGCTGGGGTTCGGGGTGCGGTACGCCGGCGGGGCCTCGGTCGACGCCGCCCAGGTGGTGTGGGGGATGCTGACGTGGCTGGTGCTGGGATGGGCGGTGGGCGTGCGGGTCGTGCGCCACTGGGCCGGGCGGCGCGCGGCGTTCGCCAGCATTGCGACTTTCGCCGCGGTCTTACTCGTCTACGTCGCGCTGAAGCTCACGGCGCCCGGCACCCAACGGTTTCTCTGAGCGCCATGCAATGAGCATCACCGTTGTCGGAGTGAACCATCGGACGGCCCCGCTGGACGTGCGCGAGCGCTTCGCTCACGGGCCACGAGAAATCCCGGCCTCGCTCGAGCGCGTGCTCGCTGCCGGCGCCCGGGGAGGCGTTCTGCTGTCGACGTGTAATCGCACCGAGTTCTACCTCAACGATCCCGACGACTCGGCGCCTGAGGCGGTCTGGACTCTGCTCTCGGAGCGTCTCGGCGGCGCCCGCCGGGCCAGTGAGTACGGGTACACGCAGCGAGACCGGGAGGCGGTCCGTCACTTGTACCGCGTGTCGGCGGGCCTCGACTCGATGATTCTGGGCGAGACTCAGATTCAGGGACAGGTGCGGGACGCATGGGAGCTCTCGAAGGCCCAGGCAGGCCCGGCACTGCACCGCCTGTTCCAGTCGGCGCTGCTCGTGGGCGCGCGCGTTCGGAGCGAGACCGGCCTCGCCGCCGGGGCCGCGTCGGCACCGTCCGCCGCGGTTGCCGTGGCGGCCAAGATCTTCACCCACCTGGCCGGCCGCTCGGCCCTGATCCTCGGCGCTGGCGACATGGCGGAGCTCGCCGCGACCTGCCTCGCGTCCGAGGGCGTTCGCGTGACCTTGGTGGCCAACCGGACCTATGAGCGCGCCAAGGCGATCGCCGAGGAACTGCGCGCGCGCGCCCTC
>QHUC01000263.1:0-2547 GCA_003221045.1 Gemmatimonadota bacterium
CGCACCGCGGTCATGGCTCGCCGTCCTCTCCCCCCGCGATCCGCTCGAAGCGGTCCCGAACCCGGCTGGCGAGCCGCTCGCTCTCGTCGAACTTCTTCTGCGCGTTGGACAGGTGGGCTCCCACGGTCTGAAACGCAGCCCAGAAGGCGTCGAGATGCTGGCGCAGGCCGCTCAAGCGCTCGGCGATCTCGCGGGCGTGCTGCTCCACCTGCATCCCCTTCAGGCCGTGGAGGATGACGAGCAGGTACGCGTAAAACGTATGCGGCGAGACCGGGATCACACGGCGGCGCATCGCGTGACCCAGGACGCTCTTCGCATCCTCCGGGTCCTCTGCTCGCAGCACGGCCTCGTAATAGACGTTTTCCGCCGGGATGTACATCAGGGCGAAGTCGTAGGTGCCTTCGTCCGGCCGGATGTACTTGTCCGCGATCTCGTCGATGCGCTCTCGCAGCGAGCGCGCGAACGCCCGGCGCTCGCGCTCCGCTTCCGCTCCCCCGGCCGCGAGCATCCGCTGGCAGGCCTCGAGCGGGAACTTCGCGTCGACCGCCACCAAGCGGTCGCCCAACGTGAGGACCGCGTCCACCCGCTCCCCGGAGCGGAAGGCGTGCTGCATCTCGTAATGGGAAGCCGGCAGGATCTGCCGCAGCAGCTCCTCGAGCCAGATCTCGCCGAGCGTGCCCCGCAGCTTGGGGACCTGCAGGAGCTGCTGTACCTCGGTGACCGAGGCACCCATCGCCTCGAGCCGTCTCGTGACTTCCGCCAGCGCGCCAAGCCGCTCGCGCACGTCGGACAGCACGCGAGTCTGGTCCGCGCTGCCGCGCAGGATCAGCAGGACGATCAGGGCGACGAGCACCACGATCGCGACGATCGTGACCGTCGGCAGCATCTACGCGAGACTCACCATGAACTGGCTAATCTAGGGACGGTAGGCCCGAATCCGCTCCCCGTTCCCGGTGGACGCGGCCTGGTGGAGGGCAGTACTGGCATGCTCGAGGAGCGTCGCAGGCTCGATGGGAGTCTCGTGCAGATCCGCGACGGCCTCGTATCCCGCGCGGACCCTGAGTGGCGGGACGCCTGCGGGGCGGGGTCCGGCGCTCTCGACAACCCGCGCGAGACGCTGCGCCATTTTTTCGGCGCCGGGTGGAGCCGTGGCCGGCGCGAGCAGGGCGAATTCGGCGACCCCGAGGCCGCCCAAGGCGTCGGACGCGCGGGCGCCAATCAGCAGGACGTGCGCCGCATACTGGGCGGCCGCTGGCACGCGGGCGGCGCTCCGCGGCGCTCCGGCGGTCTCGACCTCGATGCCGAGCGCGAGGCACGCGAGGGGCGCATGCCGCCGGACGGCGTCGGCGGTGAGCTCGCGCGCGCGCCGCTCCAGGCCGCGCGCCGTATACAATCCGCTCGACGGGTGCACCGCGCTTTCCTCCAGCCGACGGTCCGTCTCGAGCTTGAAGCGCGTCATGGCATCGAGCTTGAGGGCCAGCTCGTCCGCGTTGAGCGTCAAGTTCAGGTAGTCCGACGCGCCGGCCTCGAGCGCCGCCAGACGCTGCTGCTTCGTGTCAGGCGTCGAGCTGACCATGATGATCGGCACATTCCATCGGAGTGCGACGTTATGGCGCAGGGCGCGGCATGCGGTGACGCTGTTCGTGTCCTGGAGGTTCGCATCCATCAGGATCACGTCGGGTTCGAGCGCGGGCGCGCGCTCGAGTAACTCGCTGCCACTCGACACCGACACGGCGCGGTACCCCAGCGGCTGGAGTGTGCTCTCGAGCGCGCGGTTGATCCACACGCCGGGGCTTGCGAGCAGTGCGAGTGGCTGGCGGATGAAGGGCGTGCGTTGCGACGCGTCGGCGTTCACGGGGTGAGTGGGACGGACACCGCCGTGACGGTGGAATCGAGCCTGCGTGGATAACGCTGCGGTCCGAATCGCAAAGACACCTCTCCTCGTATGGCGCTGGCGCCACACTCTAGGGAGCGGCCCGGTGTAAAGTCAATAGTTACTCTTCACGTATGCCGTCCAAGCCCGTCCGGCTGTCCAAGTCGCGGTACCTCTCAGGCCTCCAGTGTCACAAGCAGCTATGGTGGCGGGTGCACGAGCCGGACGCCCCGGAGCTGGCGCTCACCCCCGGCCAAGAGAACCTGTTCGCCCAGGGGAAGGAGGTCGGGGAGCGTGCCCGGGGCCAGGTCCCGGGCGGCGAGCTGATCGATCTGCCCTTCTATGAGTACGACAACAAGGTCGCGGCCACTCGGGAGGCCCTGAACCGGGGTCTGCCGGCGATCTACGAGGCCTGGTTCCTGGCGGAGGACACCTACGCCGGCGTGGACATCCTGGCCCGGGACCCCGGGGGCGGGGGCCGAGGGCACGTCGTCATCGAGGTAAAGGCGTCGAACAGCCGCAAGCCGGAGCACCTGCCGGACGCCGCGGTGCAGGTGTATGTCCTGCGCCGGGCGGGGCTCCAGGTCGAGCGGGCCGAAGTCATGCACTTGAATCCCGAGTGCCGGTATCCCGATCTCTCCAATCTGTTCGTGCGGGACGACGTGACGCCGCTC
>QHUC01000263.1:2634-4501 GCA_003221045.1 Gemmatimonadota bacterium
CGGCGATTCACGCGCGCCAGGTCAAGGCGGTGCAGACCGGCCGGATGGTCGTGGAGGAGACACTCAAGAAGGCGTTGACGCAATTCGCGTCGCCGCTCGCCTTTCTCGACTTCGAGACCGTGAGCCTGGCGATCCCGCGCTGGGCGGGGTGCCGGCCATGGCAGCAAGTGCCGGTACAGTTCAGCGTGCACGTAGAGGAGCGCGGTCGGGGGCTCACTCATCACGAGTGGATCGCCGACGGGCCGGGCGACCCCCGACCGGCGCTCGCGGAGGCGCTCGTCGAGGCGTGCGCCGGGGCGCGCCGGGTGGTGGCGTACTACGCGAGCTTCGAGCGCGAGTGCATCCGGCAGCTCCGCGAGGCGGTGCCGCCGCTCGGGCGGGAGCTGGAGCGGATCGAACGACGCCTCGTCGACCTGCTCCCGACGGTGCGGAACCACGTGTACCATCCCGACTTCGGGGGCAGGTTCAGCATCAAGAAGACGCTCCCGGCGCTCGTGCCGGGCCTGTCGTACTCGGACTTGAAGGTTCGGGACGGCGAGGTGGCGACGGTCGAGTTGCAGCACCTGATGCTCGCAGGCACGGAGCTGCCCGCGAGTGAGCGCGCGGAGCTGCGCCAGGCGCTGCTACGCTATTGCGAGCGCGATACGTGGGCGATGGTCAAGATGCTCGAGAAGCTGCGAGGCCTGGTGGCGGATCAGCTGGAGCTGTTCTGAGCGAGGGTCCGGAGGCCTCTTTCTCTATGAGTCTCCGTTGGGCTGAATCAAGAGGAGCTCGACCTCCCAATTTATGAGTTCGGCGATGGCACGAAACAACCCGTTTCGCTGTAATCATTACTAGGCTGCTCGCCCCTACTCAGCGTATTGGTCATCCGCTGGGCGGCGGGGCACCGACCCCATGCACGTCTCGGCGCTTGCGACCCGCCTGGCCGAGGGCGGGCCCGTCCGGTATATCAGCCCGACTATCTGTCCCCTCAGAGGTGCACGATGGTTGCTAACGACGCTCCTCACTGGTTTCCCGACCACCGGGAGGGCGAACGCCGTCTTCTGCCCTCGCGGCGCAGCGGCCTGGACCGCCGCTATCAGAGCATGCCCCCGACGGTGGAGCGCCGCGGGGCGGGCGAGCGGCGCGTGCCGGCCGATCGGCGCACCTGGACGGAGCGGCGGCAGCACGTGAGGACCGAGTGACCTGGCCGGCAGCGCTGCTACCTTCCTGGGATGCCGAGAGACATTGACGTAGTGGGAGTCTGGCACGGAACGCCGTACCACGTCGCGTCGGTGAGCAGCACCGCCAATGTAGTGATCGTCGCCTGCGGCCCGCCGGGCAGGCACAAGACCTACCCCAAGAGCGGCCACCGGCACACCAAGGCCCCGAGCTCGGGCGCGAGCACCTGGTACGAGCGGCAGGTCCTCTCTGACATCACCCTCGCGCAGCCCCTGCAGGTCATTGCGTTCTCGGGCGCCCAGCCGCCCCCGTGGGCGAAACCATATGCGGCCAGTCCGTCGCACGACAGCTTCACCTTCCAGGCGAAGGCGGACGGCCAGGTACGACTCGCCCTCGTAGGAGTGAAGGAAGCGGACGACGCGGTCGTGTTCGTGACCAAGCAGGCCGCGACCGCGCCCCGGCTCTTTCGCCGATACGCGCCGAACCTGCTCTTGTGGACGGTGCCGTCCGACGAGGCCTGATACTAGTCCAAGCGCAGGCACCAGTGTCGCGTCGGCCATCGAGACGCGACTCGCAACCCCGCTCCTGAGGTAGTCTGCCTTTCATGACCGCTCCGCTGAGCGTAGCCCGTCTGCCGCCTCGTCGGCGGCGTCGCCTGGGCCTGGTCGTGCTGGTCGTCCTGTTCGCCCTCGTGCTGCTCCTCTCC
>QHUC01000129.1 GCA_003221045.1 Gemmatimonadota bacterium
GCCGTCCGGAGCCTCCCCCTCCCCCTCCCCCTCGGCATTCGTCGAATTAGGCCAGCCGCCGGGCCATGACCGCTGCGCGGTCGATCTGAACGATCACCGTGAGGAGCAGCTCACGCACCAGAAACTCGCCGGTCTCGAGTCCCGCGAGCTGAGCGGAGCAGCGCGCCGCGCACAGCGCGTTATTGACGTCGGCGAGCGCGGCCAGGCGCCGCCGAGTCAAGGGATCGGGCATCGTCACTGTGGGCGCCACGGCGGCAACCTATGCCGCGCCCCCTCGGTCCCGTCACCCTTTTTCACGAGGCGTACGACCTTTTGTCGCGCCGTCCGATCTAGGTGAGCTCGGCTTCCAACCGCAGCAGCCGCCACCCGGTCACCAGGGCGCCCAGTGCAAGGACGGGAAGGACCTGCAGGCCCTGAAGCACGAGGCCCGCCGCGACCGCCCGCTCCGGTGCCACGCCGAATGGCAAGAGCCCCACGACCAGTGCGGCCTGCGTGACGCCGACGTTAGCGGGTGTGGGTCGCAGGAGACCGCTCAAATTCGCCACGATCAAGGCGGTGAACGAGGCCGCGAGCGACACGGGCACGCCGGTCGCCCGCAAGACGAGATGGTAGGTCACCCACTGCGTGGCCCAGTTGTAGAAACCGAACAGGGTGGGGAGCAGCAAACGCCCGCCGCGCCCCATCGCTCGCAGCGGCTCGAGACGGGCCTGTATCGACGCCGGTAACTGGTCGGCGAGCCAGGCCCAGCCCCGCGCCCACGCCAGTAATAGCACGACCACCAGCGTCAACCCGACACCAACCTGCACGACGCGCAGCCACGGCTCGAGGTCGAGCAGGCCCGGCGCCATCACCAGGAAGATGGCCAACGCGAGGGCCTCCGCGACGCGAGTCCAGACGACGGACGAGGCGGCGGCGCCGAGCGGGACGCCCGCCCGCTGGCCGATGACGTGAATCCGCGCCGCCTCACCGGCAACCGCGATCGACAGGTCGTTGACCGCGGCCCCGACGAGATTGGCCTCCTGGGCCGCACGCCAGCTGTGCGGCGCGACGGGCTTGAGAATCAGGTGCCACCCCCACCCTTTGGCGACCAGTGAGGAGAGGTTCACCACCAGCGCGATGGCCAGCCACAAAGTGTTGGCGCCGAGCACCGCGGCGAACATGATGCGCCAGGGGAAGCCCGTGAAGAACCTGAGGGCGAGGACGACGCCGAGCAGCGCGACGAGCCATCCCACCCAGCGCCAGCGGGCCGCGTTCATGGGATGAGCTCGCCGAGCGGACGCAACTCGTAGCCATCAGCGCGTGCGTCCTCGATGATCCCGGGGAGGGCGGCAGCCGTTGGGCGGCGATCGCCCGTCGGGTCATAGCCGTCGCCGTCGTGCAGCAAGATGATGGCACCGGGCTTGAGCTTGCGGCGAACCCGGGCGCGGATTTCCTCGCCCCCCACGCGCGGATCCGAATCCCACACACCGAACGTCCAACCGAATACCGCGTACGCGAGGCGTCGCGCCGCCGACGCGACGAACGGATTGCGGTAGCCGTGAGGGGCCCGGAAGCTCCGCGGGTCCCGACCGGTGGCGTGGGCGATCAGCTCGTGCGCGCGCACGAGCTCTTCGCGGATCGAGGACGGTCCCAGGAAGTGCAGCTTCCTGTGTCGCAGCGTGTGATTCCCCACCTCATGGCCCTCCGCGGCGATGCGGCGGGCCACCGCCGGAAAGCGGCGCACGTGCTCTCCCACCATGAAGAACGCGGCGGGCACCTGATGGGCGGCGAGGGTCTCGAGAATCGGCTCCGTGGCGGCGGGATTCGGGCCGTCATCGAAGGTGAGGTAGGCCACGCGCTCCGCGCGCGACCCGCGGCCGATCGCGCGGCCGAACAGCCGGCTATTGGGCTCGTAAGTGCCGTAGGCCCAGGCGCCCAGGGCGGCACCGGTAGCGGCAAGGGGGAGCAGCATGCGGGCATAATAAACACGAAGCCCCCGGGACGGCACGATAGGCCGCCCGGGGGCCCCGCACACCGGTTACCCGGAGCCGGGGGATTGCTCCCTCCGTTCTTCATCCCGCCGCCGCCGGTTGACTGATGCGTCGCTCGGTAGGGCGAACAGGAGCTCCGGCTTCCATCCCCAAGCAGCCTGGCCGGGCCACTTGGTTCACCGATGTGGGTGCTACGGGTCAGATCGGGTCGCGGACCGACCTTCCGCACTGCACGTCGAGGCACCACTTCGACGTGGATGGGGCACGCGACTGGCCCCCTCTATCCGAGCCGGAGAGCTTGCTCCCGGATCGCCGGCCGCCTGAGCCCTTGTTTGCGTCGGCGGCCTCCCCGGAATTTCCCCTCGGACCCGTCTTGAAGGCGTAGTTGGGACACCAGGTCCCGACCCTTCCCTCCAAGCCGCGTGGGATCAATATAGGCCTCGGCCGAAATCCCGCAAGTGCCGATGTTTCTTCGGGTTAGCTCACTTCCGTGTGCATCGGATGTGGATGGTAACCCAAGCCGCAATCTCACATTGCCGCGCCCGTCCACACGATGTGGAGTTGTGAATCAACAAAAAGCAGGTCTGTGGAGGTTTGGGAGGTGGGTGGAGGACCTCCACCAACCTCCACAACCTCCCCTAACCTGCCTTTCTACAGATCGATCCCGACTTCGCAATATGTGTAGGGAGCGTCCGGTTGGCGGGGGAGGAACAACACGCCGGATCCGCCCGTCGCAAACCACCCGGCCAGCATCTGTGTGGAGCTGTTTTCGCCCGGAGGCTCGGTGAAGACGGCCTGCAGCCAGCGACGGATGTGGCGGAGCTCGGGCGCGCGTCGCCCGAGCATCGACACGACCGTGCCCAGGCCAAGCGTAGCGCGAAGGAAATGGGCGATCGCATGCACCCGCTGGGCGAAGATGTAGGCACGGACACCGGGCTCGTCGTACAGGAGGGTCCCCTCGTAGGGATCTGCGGGGGGAGCATCCATGCGCGGTCCAAAGTAGATGAACACGCGCTGGTCCCCGTCCTTGCGCTCGACGACGGCGGCGGAGGCATCGGACCCGAGGCGGGCCGCGTGAATGGCGCAGGAAGAAATGCGCGAGCGCGTCGGCACGGTCCTCGAACGTGCGGGTCTGGCGCGAGGTTGCGGGAAGCGTCATTCTGACATTATAACCAGGGCTTCCGGTGCCTGACAGAGGACTCGTGATACGCCGCTCGCTGTTGTGCTTGGGAATCGCTGCTGCCGCTCCTGTCCGGGCGCAAGAACCCGTACCTCAACCCCCGGCGTCGGCCGAGTCGGTACGAGCGGAATCGGTACCAGCACCGCCGAGTCCCGAGCAAAAACGGTTCTTGGACGGACTGCGCACGGCGACGCGCGGCATCGCACAGCTCAAGGACGGCGTCAATCGCGTGACGCGGGCGCAGAGCGGACGCGATGCTGCGGCGGCACGACGGGCCGGAAGGTTTCTCGCCGGCTTGTGTGGCTCGAGCCGCGCATTTCTCAAGCGGGGACGGCCCCAGATGAACCCCACCGTGTACGACGACACCGTCCGCGTGAAGGCGCGCCGCCTCGTCACACAGATCGACTCGCTGATCTCCTACACACCGAACTGCGAGAGCAGCGGGGCAGCGGCGCCCAGCTCGACGGCAGTCGAGGTGACCAAGCGCATGAAGACATACGACTCCGCCTTGCGCGATTTCCGTCTCGCCATCGGGCTTCCGGTGAAGGACGACACATCAAAGACAGCGAAACGACAGTAATTACCATAACGCTACGACGCGACGCTATAAGAAACATCAAAACAACAACTTACAACGTAGCGTCGTAGCGTCGTATAACTGTCTCCATTGCTGACATTTTGGGCCCGGCCCCGCGCTTATTGACAGCAGTTTAGACGACCCCTACCTTAGCGCTCGGTTCAAGCAATACGTGGCACCGTCACCGGTTTGTCTGCGCTCCGCGGGGACCACACGTCTCGCGGTTTTTGTTTGAGCCCGTCTCTGGTCGCGGTGACCAGGGTCGAACGTGTCCGGGGCAGTGCCCCTTAGTGCTGAGGTTCAAACGGTATGGCAAAGGGTAAGGTGAAGTGGTTCAACGACGCGAAGGGCTTCGGCTTTATCGCGCAGGAGTCTGGTCCAGACGTGTTCGTCCACTTCACGGCGATCCAGGCTGAGGGCTTCCGCAGTCTCGCCGAGGGCGATACGGTCGAGTTCGAAGTCGCCCAGGGTCCGAAGGGCTTGCAGGCGCAAAACGTCCGCAAGGTCTGAGCGGCATCGGTCGTAACTGCAGCGGGCTCGGGTGCTCCCCGGGCCCGCTTGCGTTTACGGTCTCTTATATTGGGTCATGCGCTCCATCGTCCCCGCGTGGGTTGCGCTCGCGTTCGTCCCGTGGGTAGCTGTCGCGCAAACCCCCGTCAAGCCGGTGACGCCTCCCCCCGCCCCTCCTACACAGCCCGTCTATCGCGGCTTCACGCCCGGCATCAGCTATCGGGCGTTCGTGGAGCGCGCGCAAGCGCTTTCAGACAGCGACGTGTTGCGGTGTCAAACGTCCCCCCGCACGGCGCAGGTGATGGAGTGCGGTGTGGTGATCCGCGACCCGAAGGACGCCGCCCGATTCTATCTCAGTGCCCATTTCATTGACGGGAACGCGGATGTCGTGGCGTTCTACGACTCGGCTGGATTCGGCGACCGGAGGGGTGTCGCCCTCCTGGACCGGACGAAGAAAGAGCTGGCCCGCCTCTTCGGCCGGCCCCGCCCGATCGGGAAGAGCGGCTGGGAGTGGCCGTATGGCCGGCGCGCCGTGCGGCTCAGCTGGCGGGGACGGGGCACGGCTCGGTGGGTGTCGATCACCCTCATGGACCGGGACGTGATGGACCGCATCAGCGCGTATGTGAAAGCAGCCAGAAGGGGAAAGTCATGAGGCGGTTATGAGTCGTTCCGCCAGACCCGCCACGCCTCTGGCTGAACCGAGCTGATCGAGCCAGCGCGGCGGGATGCTCGCTTCACCGTCCCGCGCTCCCAGCAGCGCCCCCGCGACCGCGCCGTTCGTATCCGTGTCTCCTCCGGCTTCGGCCAGGGAGATGAGCGCCTCTTCGAGCGATGGCCGGTGGAGGGCGCACCAAAAGGCGATTTCGACGCAGTGCACCACGTATCCGGCCTCGCCGACGACGGCGAGCGGAAGGTCGCTTTCCTGCTCCCAGGCCACGCGTCCGATGGCCTCGATCAAGGCGCGGGGCGCGGCCCCTTGCAGGCGGTGGAGCACCTCCTCGAGAAAGTACTGATTCCCGCGTAGCAGCTCACGGGCGGCGAGGTTGATCGCCGCCGCGGGACCGTGGGCCGAGGGCCTGCCGGCCGGCCTCGAACGGCTCCGAACCGTCCTCGATGAAGCGAAGCGCGCGCTGCGTGGTGATGCCGATCCCGCGACCATCCACCTTCATCCACTTGACCCACCGCTGGGCCACGTCGTGCGCGTCGAAATCGCCCTTGTCCGCCAGCGATTCAGCGAGCAACAGGGCCATAGCGGCGTCGTCGTCGAAGGGGGACCCCTTGGGCGGCGGCGCGAGATCGCGCACGCCCTGGGGAAACGCTGCGCGGATCGCCTCCCGGCTCCCCAGCCCTTCCGTGGGTACTCCGAGCTGGTTACCCACCACCAGCCCGAGCAGGGCGCCGCGCGCCCGGACCACGAGCCGCGGATCGAGGGGAGCCCGCGCGGTCAAAACGTCAGAACCACGACGCCGCTCTGCGGATCGACCCGCGCGGCGAAGCCTTGCCGGTCGACGTGAGGCCCGACGTAGGGATGCGCACTGTTGTACGCGGCGACCACGGAGTTCCGGTACAGGCGGTAGTAGCCGACATGAGTCCGCGGGGCGCCTTTCGGCACCAGGCAATTGCATCGCACGCTCGCCGCGCTGCCGGTGTTGACCTCGAGCGTGATGTCGGAGGGACTGCTGTTCGTGACGAGCGGCGCGAAATATCGTTGGCCGCTCGCCTCTGCGGTGACCGTGGTGACCCGTCGCCCCCGCACGCGGCGGAACTCGGAAACGGGGGCTTCGAGCGGCTCTCCGATCGGTGGGTTGCCCGGACGGATGAGGCGCCAGGTCAGCTCACCCCGTCCGGCGCGCCCGATCCACAGCCGGACGGTCGCGTCCGGCGCGACTGTATCCACCGGTGTGCCACCCCGCAGGACTTCGACCGGCTCGATGAGAGCATTGTGTAGGAACGCGACCCCCGATCCCACGTAGCCGGCGCGCCGGGCCGCCCATCCCCCGACGAGCAGGACGGTGACGCCTCCCGCCACCCACCATCCCAAGGCGCCCGATCCTCGCCGCATTTCGCCCGACCGGCGGACCTGCCGCTCCAACGTCTGGGCGCCTACGAGTCGCGTAGATCCCGAGGCGCGACCGGCGTCGATCGCCGCCAGCACACCCTCGGCGCTCTGGAAGCGGTCTTCGGGTTTTTTCGCGAGACATTTCACGATCACGTTCGAGAGCCAGCGCGGGATCTTCGCGTCGACGTCGCTCGCCACGGGGACCGGATCCGCCAGGTGCTTCCCGACGATCTCGGCGCTCGAGTCGCCATTGTAGGGCGGTGAGCCGGTCACCATCTGGTAGAGCATGGCGCCGAAGGCGTACAGGTCGCTGCGCCCGTCGACGTTCCCCTGCCCGAGGGCCTGCTCCGGACTCATGTATTGCACGGTACCCACTGTAAAGCCCGTGGCCGTCTTCGCGCCGGTCCCCCCGGTCCCCCCGCCCCCCGCGGCGCCCGAATCGAGCAGCTTGGCGATCCCGAAGTCCGCGAGCAACGTGCGGCCCGTCTTGGCATCGAGCATCAGGTTGTCCGGCTTGATGTCGCGATGCACCAGGCCCTGCGCGTGCGCATGTCCAAGCGCTTGCAGCACGGGCTCCGCGATCTCGAGGGCTTCGTCGACCGGGTAGTGGCCGCGGCGGCGCAGGGCGTCCGCAAGAGACTCCCCTTCGACGAAGGGCATGACGTAGAACACGAGGCCTTCACCATCGCCCGTGAAATGAATCGGCATGATGGCTGGGTGGTGCAGGCGGGCGAGGGCCTTGGCCTCCTGCCGGAAGCGGGCCAGCATGCCCGGCGTCCACGCGATTTCGGGATGGAGGACCTTGCAGGCCAGACACCGATCCAGATCCTTGTCCCACAGCTCGTACACCTCGGCGAACCCGCCCCGGCCGATCAACCGCTTCACCTCGTACTTGGAGCCGAGCGCGCGGCCAAGGCGCTCGGCGGTGTTCCTCACCTCCGGTCCCGCCACGTTCCCCCTCTCCGGAACGGAGAGGGGGTCAGGGGGTGAGGACGCGACTCGCTCATCCGTGATCACGGTAGGGGACGCGGTGCCGCACGCAGGACAGAACGCGGCGCCGCGCGGAATCTCGTTGCGGCACGACGGGCAGGTGAGCAGGGTGGTCACGGGACCAAAGATTTGTGTTCGAGACGCACGGTGCAAGTTAATTTCCCCCGATGCTGGCGCTCCGGATTGCCATTGGCCTCGGGCTCTCGTACGTCGTACTCGCGCTCCTCGCCTGGAAGTTCCAGGAGCGGCTCGCCTTTCCGGCGCCGCGGGGAGCAGTGCCCCATCCGAACCGCGTCGGTGTCCCGAACGGCGAGAAAGTGGAGCTAGTCGCCGGCGACGGGACGAAGCTGGTAGGGTGGTACCTGAAACCGAGGGCGGTGGAGGATGGTGCTCCCCAACCTGCTTCAGGTCTCCTCTGGTTCTACGGCAACGGCGAGAACATCGCTGCCATCTGGCCGGTCGTCCGGGACTTCCAGCCGCCCGGGACCGCGGTCCTGGTGGTGGACTACCCAGGCTACGGTGGCAGCGGCGGCAGGGCGACGGAAGCCGGGCTGTACGCGGCCGCGGACGCCGCCTACGCGATGCTCGCGGCCCGGCGAGACGTCGACCCTTCCCGGATTTACGTGTACGGCCGCTCCCTGGGCAGCGCCGCTGCGACCTACGTCGCCACCCGCCATCCGGTTGCCGGTTTGATCCTCGAGTCCCCGTTCACCACCGCGGCGGCGATGGCGCGCCAGATGTACGCCCTCTTGCCTCGCTTCATCGTCCGCCTGTCGCTCGACAACCTCGGTCGCATGGGGCGGGTGCGCTGCCGGGTGCTCGTGTTCCACGGTGATGTGGACCGGCTCGTGCCGACCGCGATGGGCCTGGCGGTGGCGGCGGCGGCCGCCGGGCCGGCGGAGGTGGTACTCATCCCCGGAGCGGGCCATAACGAGACGTACGACGTCGGCGGGAAGGCGTACCGGGAGAGGATCTGGGAGTTCGTGGCGCGAAAATAGCCCTTCTAGATCACCACCACCGGCACAATCCGGTCTCGCGTGTCCTCGAAGCGGCGCTCGGCATCGTCGAGTGTGCGTCGCACGGTCGCGGCATCGCGCTCGGCGAACTTTGAGCTCTCCGCCACGCGGCCCGTGAGACGGCGCACCGCGACCAGGGCTCGGGTGACTTCGCAACGGTCGACGTCCGGATCGGTGTGCCCGGTGACGAGCAGCTCCTCGAACAGCGGGAGGCTGGACGCTTCACTCAGCACATAGAGGGACTCGAGGATCTTCGGCGCGAGGAACCGGCGCAGCAACTGGTCGCGGCGAATGCGGTCGAACAAGCGCACGAGGACATCGGAATGCCCAGGGTAATACCGAGCGGCCTCCACGGCGGCCGCGACGAACGCGTGATGTGCCCCGGGCGTCACGAGGTATCGCTCGAACAGCGGCCAGGCGCCGTCGGGGTGGCGCTCGGCCAGCGCCAGGAATGCGAAATACCGACGCCCAAACGGCGCCGCCGTGTCGGTCGGGAAGGGCACGGCAGCGCTCCAGGACGGCGAGCAGGCGACGGTCGACCTGATGGAGCGCGGGCTCGAGCCCCTCGGCGTCCGCGCGACGGGCGAGGCCCAGTGCTTCCCACGCGAGTCGGTCGAGGGAAGCGGCCTCCCACGCCTCCTCGAAACGCGCCGCGTCGGGAGCCCCGAGCAGCTGCTCCAAGGCACCTGCCAGCCGGTACAGCGCCCGCAACGCTTCCATTTGCACCAAGCTACTCACCGCCGGCACCTCGGCAAATCGGACTTGTCCACATCGGTATGGAAAACCTGGTGGAAATCGTGTGGGTGCCTGGGGAAATGTTGCGCTTCGCAGGCGGCCAGTCTTACCTTGCCCCGCGCTCCTTGGAGGACCCAGTGCGAACGTCAGCTCTTGTGTTCGCCGCCCTCGGCTTGGCGGCGTGCTCCCGTCCCAGTGGCCCGATCGCGATTGGCCTCGCCGGTCCATTCTCCCAGGCGAGGGGCGCGTCGATGCTCCGTGCCGCGCAGCTCGCGGTGAACCAGATCAACGCAAAGGGCGGCGTGCGCGGGCAGCCGCTGGAGCTGCGGATCGCCGACGATTCCGGAAACGAGGACACGGCCGTCCGCGTGGCCGAGAAGCTGTACGCCGACCCGAGCGTCGTGGCGGTGGTCGGCCATCTTACGTCGAGCGCGTCCATCGCGGCCGCCCGGGTGTACGGCGGTGGGGCGACGCCGGTAGCGATGATCTCACCGGCGGCATCGAGTCCCGCGCTCTCCGGGATGAATCCCTACGTCTTTCGCGTTTGCCCGAGCGACGTGCAACACGGCCCGCGTCTCGCGCGTTACGCGTGGCAGGCGCTCGGCGCGAGGCGGGCCGGGATCATCTACGTCAACAACGATTACGGGCGGGGCATACGCGGAACGTTCGCCGAGGCGTTCACGAGCCTGGGCGGCAAGGTCGTCGAGGCCGATCCGTACGTGCCCGCGACGCCGTCGCTCGAGCCCTATCTGTCGCGGATGCGCCGCGCGGGGGTGGACGTCCTGGTACTCGCGGCGGAGCGCCCGGGCGCGGAGCTCGCGCTGCGAGAGATGCGATCGCTGGGCCTGCAGTGGCCGGTGCTGGGGGGAGACGCGCTCACGGGGATCGAGGCGGATGGCCAGCTCGCCGAAGGCGTGCGGGTCTCGTCTGCCTACCTGCCCGACCGCCGCGACGAGCGCAACGCCGCTTTCGTCGCGGACTACGCCCGCGCGTTCGGCGGACAACGACCGGACCACCGCGGGGCGGGGGCGTACGACACGGTGGTCCTGCTGGCCCGAGCCATCGACGCCGCGGGGGCTGACCGCGGCGCCATCCGTGCCTACCTGGCCGGCGTGGGTCACGGCAAGGCGCCGTTTGACGGTGTGACCGGTACGATTGCATTCGACGCCAACGGCAACGTACCGGGCAAGACGGTGGCGATCGGGGTCGTGCATGACGGTGAGCTCGTGACCCAGACGGAGCAATGATCTGGAATCCGTTGGACACGATTCGCACGCGCATCCTGCTGGGCCTGGCCCTGCTGATGGTGGGGCTCATCGTCACGGCGATCGCGGGCGCGATCACGCTGCGGCAGATGCGGTACGCCGTGGAAGGGGAGCTCGAGGCGCTCCGCAACTCGGGCGAAGTGGGGAGCGGCCTGGTCACGAGCGTGCTCGAAGAGATCCGGGCCGCGGAGCAGTATCTCGCGTCGCCCGGAGACGACGCCCGTCGCGAATTTCAGACGACCGCCGAGGACGCGTGGGAGTACCAGCGACGTCTGGACGCCTTTCCCGGCCTCGCCGTCGAGGACCGACTCACGATCAACCGCGTGAAACAGCTCCATGCGGCGATCCAGACCGAATACTCGATCGCCCACGCGCTCAGGGACTTGGGGCGTGATCAGGAGGCCGTGGCGCGGGCGGCGGCGGTCCGGCCGCAGGCGGCGGAGCTTACGCGGCTGGTGCGAGACCTGTCGCGCCGCCAGGCGCAAAACGCCGCGAAGGCCGCCGCGCGGCTGACCTCGGACGCGGGCGATCGGGAGCGCAAGTTGTGGATAGGGGTGGCCGCGCTCGTGGTCCTCGGGTTCTTTCTCTCGCGCTACACCCTCCAGTCGGTGCAGGGCCCACTCGGCCGGCTGGTGACCGCCGCGGAGCGATTCGGTGCGGGCGACCTGCGGCCCGTGACGACGGGGGACATGCCTCGCGAATTCCGCGTGCTCGCGGACGCGATGCAACGCATGGGCGACCGATTGCGCGAGATCGTGCGCGAGGTCATCGGGGAGGCGGACCGCATCGCCGGCGCGGCGGGGGACCTGTCGGCGGTCGGCGAGCAGCTCGCCGCGTCCGCGAGCGAGGTGTCCACGGCCATGGTGGACATCTCGGGCGGCGCGGACCATCAGCGGGCCGCCGTCGCGGCGATGGGGAGCGGCCTCGAGAAGCTCCGCGCGGCCACCGGCGACATGGCGGACGCGGCCGACCGCGCGGCACAGCTCGGAGGAGAGATCCGGTCTGTAGCTGACCGGCACCGCGGTGACGTGGCGGCGGCGGGCACGGTACTGCTCGACGTGCGCGAGGTGGTTCAGACCACCTCGAAGCAGATCGCCCAGCTGAGCGAGCTGGGAGCGTCGATCGACGACTTCGTCGAGCTGATCAAGCGCATCTCGTCGCAGACCAACCTGCTCGCCCTGAACGCGGCGATCGAGGCGGCTCGGGCGGGCGAACACGGTCGGGGATTTGCGGTCGTGGCCGAGGAGGTGCGCCAGCTGGCGGACGAATCCGCGCGCGCCGCGGAAGAGGTGACCCGGACCACGAGCTCGATCCGCGAGCAAATGGAAGATGTCACCGCCACCATGGCGGCGGGTCAGGCCAAGGTCCGCGGGATCGAGACCGTCGCCGAAGGCGCCGCGCGCGGGCTCGCCGAGATCGCGTCCGCGGTCGAGCTCGTCGAGCAGGCGGCGACGCGGGTCCGGATGGCCGCCCAGGCGAACCGCGAGACCACCGGCCAGCTCCAGGCGCAAGCCGAGCAGGTGGCGACGCGCTCGACGAGCCACGCCGCGGGGGCGGAACAGGTGACGGCGGCCGCGCAGCAGCAGGGCGCGTCGACCGAGGAAATGGCCTCCGCCGCCGGTAACCTGCTGCACGCGGCCGAGAAGCTCCGCGAACTGGTGCGGGGGTTTCGGGTCTAGCGGTGAGACTTCTTCTTCGGGGATTTCTTCGGAGCGGATTTGGGTTTGGCGCCGCGCGTCGCTTTGCGCTTCGCCGTCAGCGGCTCCTGGGTGTCCGCCAGAACCCGATCGCCTTCCTCCGGACCGATCAGGCCCCGACGGACCGCGTACCGCACCAGCTCTTCGGCATCCTCAGGCGAGAACTCCCCGATGCCGGCCGCGGCGCGGATGGCTTTGACGAGCGCATCCGCCACCGGACTCCGTAAGACGCTGGCGATACCGGGTAGGGCCTCGAGCAGCGAAGAAATCTGCGACCCGCCGAGCTCCGCTGGTGGGGGCATCGAACGCGCTGCTCCGACGCTGAAGGTCGCGCCAAGCTACTATCCACCCTCGGAAGCGTCAAGGATTCCGAGGATTCTACTCCCCATTCGCTGGCTTTTGGGGCGATCAGGGTTTGTGAGCGCGCTCACGTCGGGCCCGGAGCGCCGCCGCCATTCGCCGCGCAGCGCGCCGTGAGATGGTCAAATCGGAGTGGGATAAGAGCTCCCCCAGCACGGTGCGCGTGCGGGGATCGAGGGGCATCTCGAATCGGAGGTCGAGCTGATACTCGGTGTGATCGGGGCCCTGGCCGGTGAGCGTGAACCCCTGGAGCTCGGGCCGGGCGGCATCCACCTCGATCTCGGCGAGGGGCTCGTATTGGGGGCGATCCATGGTGACACCTCCGGGGGCAACTACCTACCTGCGTGAGAGATACCCGTCCGGGGGGAGGTGTCAAGGCGCCACGGCGGCCTTCCAGGGGTGGCTACATTTCGGTCTCGGAGGTGCAACAGCGGCCGTGGGGCGACGCGGAGTGAAGGAGTACCGGGCGCCGGAAGCACTGGCGTTGATCGCGGCGGACCGCCAGCATGTGCCCCTCGTCTGCCCTTCCTGTGCCACGCGCTCGATCGTGCGGGTGCCGCGGCGCCGGGGGGCTGGGAAGGACACACCACTGGTGGCGGTGGCGGAACGGGTGACACTGACGTGCCAGACGTGCGGCCGCCATGCCTCGTACATCCAGCGCGGGCCGGAAGCGCCGCGCGACGATACGATGGATCCGCACAGCGTACGGGCGTAACGTCGCCCGCGGAACGACGGGAGAAGGAGGGCGACGGGCGGCGTGGCTGGCGACGCGATACAGATGATGGGGACGGTCACCGAGGTGCTCCCCAACACCACATTCCGCGTGAAGCTCGAGAACGGGCACGAGGTGCTGGCCTATGTCAGCGGCAAGATGCGCAAGAACTACATCCGCATCCTGCAGGGTGATCGGGTCGCGGTCGATCTGTCGCCGTACGACCTGACCAGAGGGAGAATTACCTACAGATACAAATGATGTCATCCGTTTTCCGTTGTCCGTTTCTACGGATGACGGAAAACGGATAACGGATAACGGAAGAGGCCGGGATCGCTCCCGGCCTCTCGACGTCTCTGCTGATGATCTTGTCTAGTAGAACAGCATGAACCCACCGGAAATGTCGACCTGCGCCGGGGCGGCCGCACCGATGCCTTCTTGCTCGCGGCTACCCTCGAATACCAGCTTCAGAGACTTGGTCCACTGATGGTAAATACCGACCGTGGCCAGGTTCCACTGCGTGCGAACGCTGTTGTTGCCGCCGCTCGCAGCCGTTTCGCCCGCGCTGGCATTCTTCAACCGGCTGAAGCCCCAGCTTGCGCCCAGGTTGGTCTTGGGTCCGACCTTGTACATGAGCTGCGCGTAGCCGCCGTCGGACTTTCGAAGGTCCGTACCGCTCGGCGCCACCTCTTGGCCCGAGAACATCAACGTGGTGCCGAGGCCCGTTCCGATGTAGCCGCTCACCACGATCGACAACTCGGAGAGGCCGGCCTTGATGCCAGCCGTGCCGCCGAACGAGGTCGCCGAGTTACCGCCGGTCACAGCATTCTTCGTGGTTTGCCAGAGGCCGCCGGCCCAGAGCAAGTAACTGTTCCTGCCGGACTTCTGGTTGTACGTGACCTCGGCCTCGACGCGCGGAATGGACGTGAAGACGTAGGCGGCTGACGCCGCGTTCGTACCAGTACCCTGACCGAAGATGCTCGGCTGGAACAGCCCAATGCTGAGTTGCGCCTGTCCAGGCTTGGTGCTGTAGGTCACCTGAGGAACGAAGTTCGGATACAGATAGCCGTACCCGATGCGACCGAGCGTCGTGCCACCGCCTTGCGCGCCTGCACCCAAGCCCGGGGCCGCGATACCCACAGCGCCAACGCCGAACAACGTCATGTCGTTTAGGATGTTTTGCCTGCTGAAGACGCCCAGCTCGCGACCAGCAAGGATCTGCGAACCATCCTTAAAGCCGATGGTCAGATACACCTGGCGCATGTCGATCTGCGCCCCGAACTGGTCGTGCACGCCCGCGTTGTTGATCTGCGGTGCGAACCCGAAGTGCACGCCCAGGTTCAGGCCTGCCTCTTTGCCGCTCGCCGAGAACGTGGCAAAGGCGGGGAGCAACCCAGTGCGGACGCTCGAGTTCGTCGGGCCGCTGTTTGTCCCCTTCGTGAACACCCAGAAGGCGTTCACGTTCCCGGAGAACGAGAACGACCAGCCGTTCGACATCTGCATCGTCAGGCCTTGCGCGCTGGCCGTCGAGGCGACGCCCAGCGCCAAGCCCAACAACAACAGCGTGAGACGCTTCATACGAGAATCCCTCCTTGGGAGTTTGCCTGGCCAATCCTACCGCTCGTGCCCTCGAGGCGCCAATTGCAACTGCGCGGCGCCAGGTACAGCCGAGTGGGAACGTGGTCCTCCCACCAGTAATACTCGTCTGGCTTCTCACCTACGGTTGTGTGCGCAAACAGGGGAAAGCGGAGCCCACCTCCTTGAGAGCGAGTCCATCGTGCTGCGCCCCGCCGCCGCGCCGACCGCACCAGGCCGCGCCAGCGTTCGCTGGGCACTCCCCGCTCCCGCGAGGCTAGGGTTTCCCCGCAGGAGTGGCCGCCAACGACGGCTTCTGAACTGAGCCCGAAACCTCGAAGCGAACCCACATGCCGGCCGCCCCATGGCCCGGAACCCCGCAAAATATTAGGTAGGACCCCCCCTTATCCGCAATAAAGCGCAGGTCATCCGTCTGTTCCGAGATCAGCCCTTGGTCCAGCCGCAGTGTGAAGGCGCGCGGGAAGGCGGGCGCAACTGGCCCTGTGGGAAGGGGATGGGTGTCCGCGATGATCTCGGCGGAATGGGGGAGCATTCCGTCGTGATTCCGGAAGTGCATCACGACTGTCCACCCTACCGGCACCGTGAGCGTCAGCCCGCCGTCCCGGAACCCGTTGAAGTTGAGGGCGCCGTTGAGACCCGTGAGGCCCGCCACCAGCTGGAACGTGACCGTCTTCGTTACGGTATCGACCTGCAACCACGACGGGTCGACGGCCGGAGCGGGCCCGGCCGTTCCGCCCTGTGCGCGAACCGCTACCGGCGACGCCGCGCCCACCGCCACGGCCACGAGGCACACGACCGACCACGAATTCACGACCGAATCGGACTCCCCTCGACGATCGTGGCCAAGCTACCACGCCCTCACGCGAGGTGGAAGAGCTTCACGCCCCAGCATTGTTTCGCATGAGCGACAGGCATGGCACGTAGGCGCCTCAGGTTCGCCGCACCATTCCCGGAGGGCCCCTGATGTGTCTGGCATCCTCCTTGCGAGAACAGAAGCTCGCAGCCGAGTCGGGCCGCGGTCGAGCGCCTGGTGTGGGACGGCGCTCCGGTCCGAGCGGGTAGGCGCAGCACGAGGACGTCTTTGCATGTACGCCGAGCCCAGCGTCACGCGTTTCAGCCACCCTCCCGACTGGTCTCTGACTCGGCGGCTGTACTGTTGGACGTGCGGCACGATGTTCGGACTGCTCCTGGCTGGTGCAGCGTGTGTTCATTCCCACAAGGCAGCGATCGAACGTGTCCCGCTCGTTCCTGCAGGGGAACGCCCGCTCGCCCTGCGACTCGCCGGGGCAGATCTGGTGGTGCCTGCCACGCTCGCCAAGACCGAGCGTGATTGGCGCTACGAAGAGCCGTGCGGCATCTTGCGCAGCATCATGCACGGCTGTTCCGACATCCCGAAGGCGTATCAGGCGACCTTGCGCCGGGGCACACGGACATGGCCGGTCTTCTACTTCAAGATCGGCGACCTCCCGCACCCCGCGGTGGGCGACTCGGCAGTCTGGCTGCTCCGGCAGGACGCCGTATACCACCTGATGGAGTGCGCGCAACGGCACGGTCTGACGTCGTCATACTGCAGCTACGAGGTCGCCTACGTGGTCGAGTCCGACGATGACGTGCTGCCGGCCGCCACGTGGCAAGAGGTCAGCGAGCTGCTCCACACTCTCGCACAGCCTCCCTCAGAGAACCGTTAAAGTAAAGCCGGCGCACGATGAGTAGCACCGTGCGCCGGTCTCGACTCAGGTCTTTACATCCTCGCCTTCGGCAGCCCGAACACGAAGACTGAATTACCAAGCGGATAGCTGATCTGGAAATTCCCGCCGGCCGCCACGGCGATGAACTCCTCACCATCGACCTCGAACACCGAGGGCGCGGCGTTCGCCCCCGCGCCGCAATTGAACGACCACAGCACGGCGCCGGTCTTGGCGTCATACGCCTTGAACCAGCCGTTCCCCTCGCCGGTGAACACCAGACCGCCGGCGGTGGCGGTCGCGCCACCCATCATCGGAAGCTCGGTCTTTTGCTGCCAGGCAATCTTGCCCGTGCTCAGATCGATCGCGCTGACGGTGCCGTACTCGCCCGAATACCCGCCCTTGTCATCCGGGACCCGGATGAACGCGCTACCGAGCCAGAGCCGGCCCTTCTCCCACGGTGCGTAATGCACCTTGTAGTGCATTGGCTGATGCAGCCCGACCGTGTATGCATACGCGAGGTCGGGATGCACCGCGATCGGCGACCACTCTTCGCCGCCGTTCGCGCCCGGAAGCATGAACACGCCGTCGGCCGTGGGCTGCGTGTACATGTTCTGCTGCGGCACAAACGCTTGCGAGCGGCGGATGAGCTTGCCGGTCGCCGCGTCGAGCACATACACGAATCCGGTCTTGCCCGCTTCGACCACGGCCTTCTTGCCGCCCACCATTGCGATCACGGGCGGGCTCACGGCGTCCAGATCCCACACGTCGTGCGGCACTTCCTGGTAGCCCCACTTGAACTTCCCGCTGGTCGCATCGATCGCGACGATCGACTCCGTCCACCGATTGTCGCCCGGGCGGATGGAGCCGTCCAGGTCGGGCGAGGGGTTGCCGATCGCGACGAACAGCGTCTTGCTGGCCTCGTCGTACGCCGGCGTCATCCACATCGAGCCGCCGCCTGTCTTCCAGGCGTCGGCGTACTTCGCGGAGTCGGCCTTCTCCTTCGCGATGTCCCGCTTCAGGTCGTCGCCTTCCGGGGTGGTCTTGGAGAACGGACCCCACCAGCCGCCCTCTTCGGGCGACGGGAGCGTGTACCAGGTCCAGACCAGCTGCCCGTTGGCGGCGTTGAACGCCTTCACGTAGCCGCGGATGCCG
>QHUC01000130.1 GCA_003221045.1 Gemmatimonadota bacterium
CGTGCACGCCGTCCTCGACTGGGCCCGCCTCGCGCGGGAAGCGGCGACGCTCGGCACAGCCGGATCCCAGTCTATCCCTGGCTTTGCGACATTCTTCGGCTGGCCGGCGGCGGCAATCGCGGCGCTCTCCCTGACGTGTCTGGGGGCTGGTGCCTTGGCCATCCGCCGTTCGATCGATGCACACCTCGATGGCATCGCCATCGCGGCTCTCGCAGCCGTGCTGCTATCACCGATCGCCTGGTTGTACTACCACACGTTAGCGCTGCCGGCGTGGCTCGCTGCGCTGACCGGACACCCAGCCGCCCCTGCCCGCCCCCGGCGCGCGGCGTTGTGGATCGCAGGGGTGCTCACGTCGGGAGTCCTCACGTTCGGCCTCTATCCTCGATGGCTGTGGTTCATCAGCGCGGCCAATTACACGTGGGGCAGCCTGCTGCTCTTCGCCATCCTCGTCCTCGATCGGCTTCGTTCACCTCAACCGGTACCACGATCGCCATGACCTTCGCCGTTTTCGCGCTCTCGACCCTCCTCCTCCAGGGCCCCTCCACCGGCTCGTCGCTCACGTCCACCCCGATGCGACCGCTCGGCACGCTGCGCGAGCAGGCGGCCGTCCAGCAGGAGTGGCTCCGCTACCGGCTCGACTCCGTGTTGCCTCGCCTGATGCGACAGTACCATGTGGCCATGTGGGTGGTGCCGATGCGCGAGTACAACGAGGACCCGGTGTTCTCTTCCCTCGTCTCCGCCACCACGTTCTTTGCGCGGCGCCGTACGATCTACGTGTTCTACGATCGTGGGCCCGGACGGCCCCTCGAGCGGCTCGCGCTCGGCGGCACGTCGCAGGGCGGGCTGTATGACGCGTATCACGCGCGGGAGACGATCGACCCTTCGATCGGACGGCGACCCGAGCTGGTGGGGCAAGCCCAGTGGGACCTGCTGCGGCGCGTGATTGAGGAGCGGGATCCGTCGACCATAGCGGTGAACATCTCTGCGACGCATGCCTTTTCGGACGGCCTGTCGGCGGGGGAATGGGAGCAGCTCCAGGCGGTGCTACCCGACCGTTATCGCCCCCGGATTGTGCGGGCCGAGAACCTGGCACTCGAGTACCAAGAGCTCCGGGCGCCGGCGATGGTCCCGGTGTATCGTCGCTTGATGGAGGTCGTCTGGGGGACGATCGACACCGCGTTTTCGAACGCCGTGATCACGCCGGGAAAGACGACCACCGACGACGTCGCGTGGTGGATGCGCCAGCGGGTGAACGATCTGGGCTTTGGGACCTGGTTCCACACCGACGTGGACGTGCAGCGGCGGGGCGTGGATCTCTCGGACTCAGGCTCGGTCGTGATTCAGCGCGGTGACGTGCTGCACTGCGACTTTGGGATCACCGCGCTCGGGCTGAACACCGATACGCAGCATATGGGATACGTGCTGCGACCCGGTGAGCGGGACGCACCCGAAGGCCTCAAACGGGCGCTCCGAAACTCGAATCGTCTCCAGGACATCCTGCTCGGTGAAATGCAGCCGGGCCGTACCGGAAACGAGGTCCTCGCGGCGGCACTCGCGCGGATGCGCGCCGCAGGACTCACGGGCACGATTTACAGTCATCCCATCGGCGACCGGGGGCACGGCGCTGGTCCGCTCATCGGTTTGTGGGACCACCAGGAAGGCGTACCCGGCCGGGGGGACGTCCGCCTCCTGCCCAACAGCTGGTTCTCGATAGAGCTGCAGGCCACCACCCCCGTGCCCGAATGGGGAAACCAGCCGGTCCGCTCCGCGCAGGAGGAAGACGCGGAGCTCGGCGCGGACGGTAAGATGAACTGGATCCTCCGTCGGCAGACCGAGTTCCACATCGTTCGCTAGGAGAATAGGAGAGGGGAGAGGGGAGAGGGGAGATGTACGACCTGGAGACGCCCGCGCTGCTCCTCCACCTGGACGTGGTGGAGCGCAACCTCGCGCACATGGCAGACCGTGCCCGGAAGCTCGGCGTCCACCTCCGCCCGCACGCCAAGACGCACAAATGCGTGGAGCTCGGCCGCCTCCAGCTGAAGCACGGGGCGCGCGGCCTCACGGTCGCGACGCTCGTCGAGGCCGAGGTGTTCGCCAGGGCCGGGGTCGACGATCTCACCTGGGCGTTCCCCATCGATCCGAGCCACATCCCTCATGCGCGGCGGATCGCGCAGGAGACGGGCGCGACGCTTCGGGTCGTCGTAGACGACCTCGGCACGGCCCGGGCGCTCGCGGGGTCGGGACTGCACGTCTGGCTGAAGGTGGACTGCGGCTACCATCGGGCCGGCGTGGATCCAACGTCGCCATACGCCGTGGAGGTGGCGCGCGAGCTAGGGGCCGAGCGCCAGTTGGTGTTCGACGGCATCCTGAGTCACTCCGGTCACGCGTACCGGACCACGAGCGAGGCCGAAGCGGCCCGGGTCGCCGAGGAGGAGCGGAGCATCATGGTCGGGTTCGCGGGGCGACTCCGGGAGCAGGGCGTGCCGGTCCGCGAGGTGAGCGTCGGCTCGACGCCGGCGATGGCTGCCGTGCTCGATTTGGCCGGCGTCACCGAAGCCCGTCCCGGCAATTACGTGTTCTACGATCGGACCATGGTCCTGATCGGCTGCTGCGAGCCCGCCGACGTGGGTGTCACCGTGCTCGCGACGGTGGTCTCGCACCAGCCCGGCGCATCGCACTTCATCGTCGACGCGGGGGCGCTCGAGCTGTCGAAGGATCCGGGGCCGGCGCACGTGGGGCCACAAGCCATGGGCGCGGTGCGCGGAGCCCCAGAGCTCACGGTGGCGACGCTCTCACAGGAGCACGGCCTGATCCGCGCCGCGTCCGCCGCCGAGCTGGAAGGACGATACAAGGTAGGGAGCCGGCTCGAGCTGGTACCGAACCACTCGTGCCTCGCGGTGGCGCAATTCGACGTGTACCACGTCGTGCGAGGGACAGGGGATGAGGCGCGCGTGGTCGACCGGTGGAAGGTCGAGCGCGGGCGGTGAGCGCGCCGCCCCAGGCCGCCGTGGCGCTCGCCTGGGCGGTCATCGGGCCCCCGCTCGTGATATTTGCCGCTACCCGCGCGCGACGCGGCCAGATTCCGCTGCATGTGACCCTGATGACTGTGAGCATCGTCATCGAGGTCCTCGTGGTGATCGGCTTTTCTTTCCTCATGGCCCCGAGCCCACGCCGGCCGGCGCTCGTCGCGCTCCCGTTCTTCAAGATCCATTTGACGTTCGCCGTCACGACGCTCGTGGGAATCGCGTGGCAGCTCGCGAGCCGCGCGACGCCACGGCTGCGCTGGCTGCATCGTCATACAGGCCCGTACGTCGTGCTTACGTGGTCGCTCGCCCTCATCACCGGCATCTACAACTACGTGTTCCTCTACCTGATGGGCTCCCGATGAAGATTTTTCTCCGCAACCTCATCCTCTGCGCATTGCCGCTGCTGTTCGCGGCGGGCGCGGGCCACTACTTCACGACGATCCAGGGCTCGTGCGGCGCGATGGTCGGCGCGCTCTTCTCCGGAAAGTGCGCCGGGCGGCAGCGGGAATACCACGTACGGTTCCAGCTCGGAGGGGCGGGCGTCGGTGTTGTGATCGCCGCGACGCTGGGAACGTGGCTGGAACATCGACGCCGCCGGGCCGTACAATCGACAACCCCAGCAGGAGAGCCGTCATGAAGCATATCGGCACGTTGTTGGCCCTGTCTCTCGTGATGGGCCGCGGGCTGGCGGCCCAGGACACCTCGAAAGCCGCCGCCGCCGCCCCCGCCCCCGCCCCCACCCCCGCCCCGGCCGCCCAGATCACGGTCGACGAGGCGGCGATCGCCAAGGCGGTGATGGATCGGCAGCCGCAGGACACCGGTAGCGCGTTTCCCGCCGACGTGAGTCAGCTGATCTGCTGGACGAAGGTGACGGGCGCCGGCGGGGCGAGCCTCCACCACGTGTGGTTCCACGGGGACACGCAAGTCGGCGACGTCGAGCTGCAAGTAGGCGGGTCGCCGTGGCGCACCTGGAGTCGGAAGACGGTGCCGGCCGACTGGACCGGCGCATGGCACGTGGAGATCCGGGACGCGGCAGGGGCCGTCCTGAAGCGAATTGATTTTACTGTCGGTCAATAATACTTCGTCATACCACGCTACGACGCTACGTCGTACGCAGGCGCGTACACGTAGCGTCGTGGCGCCTCTAGCGCCGCCGAGTGCCTGCGCGATTCGAGGGCACGCGAGCCTGGGCGCCCTGGAGGACCACTGATGGAAGCGCGGTCCCCCGCGTGGCACCGACCGCCGCTCTACCGCTCGCGACGGCTGTGGTGCCGCTCCGGGCAGCGGGTTGGGCTTCCACGCGCTGTCTCGACATCACGGTGGCGGCGCGCTCCGCATGCCCGGCAGTCGCCATTGCCCGGCTCCCGACGCTGCCCCCGACCCCTGCGCCCTCTGCACGCGCCACGCCCAGTACCCGCTCGCCATCGCGCCGCGTTTCATCATTAGCCGGAGGCATGCGGCCCGCAGCCATCGTCAAGACCGCTCGTCGCTCCGACTCGGGCGCGGAGAGCGAGGTAAATCTCACATGCGTCAGGGGCGTGGAAGCGCCGCGCGTCCGCGGCGCGGCCGACGCGACGGGACCGGCGGGCGATATCCGTGACCGATACTCAGGCGGACCGACCGGCGCTCGACCCCGCGGCATGACCGGCGACGAAGCGATCGCCTGTGGGAGCGCGAGCGCGTGCGTCTTCTGGGACTCGGCACACGACGTGTGAATGCCACAAATTCCCTCGTCCTGCTGGCGGATGTGTCGCCTCCCACCCAGGTGCTGCGAAGCGATGACGATCTCCTCATACCCGACGAACGTGCAATTGAGACAGACCGGGTACGAGCCGTAATTGGGTGTCGTATCCGGCTGCTGCTCATCGCCCTGCGCTAGATCCGGCGAGATGGGGGGTGATGGGAGGGAGGGCTGTTGCGCGTATAACGGTGGCGCGACGGTATACGTGAGGAGGTCGTAATTGAACGCGCCATCGCCGAGCATCCGCTGGACGATGTCCGACAAAGCGCCCTCGGCATTCGTGTCGTTCCACGACGGCACGAGCGCGTTCGGGTTCCAGGCCGCCGAGCGCACGAACTCGTCGAACCGCAGCGGATCCACCGACAGGGCAGCGAGGATCATCCCGCTGCCGTCCGGCTCCGAGACGACCCAGGCCGCGCGGTTGCCGGCGCCCCGTATCTCGTAGGTCCCCGAGCGGACGAACGGATCCGCGGTAGGATTGGAAGGGAACAGGACCTCGATCCGTCCGTCGGTCCTCCGGTGCAGCACGATCAGGTCACCGTCCTGCGCCGCCTGGACGAAGACCGGCACCGATTGACCGCGCACGAGCGACCCGGTCGTCCCGAGCCACACACGCACCGGTCGCGCATCCCGTGACGCCGGTTGACCATCATCGGCGGTTACGAGCGGGGGCGGCAGGGGAGCTGGCACCTGAAGGAGAGCGACGACGAGGGGAAACATCATGGGACCGCCTTGCAGCCGTTACGGGAATACTACCCCGGAGCCGCGGAAGTGCGTCAAGTGGTCGTGCAGCACACGCCCATCCATAAAGTACGCACTCGACGCGATCGGCGCTGCGAAGTGCGCTGCCGGTCGTCAGTCTACACTGAACCGTAACACTGTTCGCGAGCGGTATTCCCTGCCCGGTACCAGAATCGTCGACGGAAACTGGGGGTGGTTCGGCGAGTCCGGGAAGTGCTGGGTCTCCATCGCGAAGCCGTAGCGGCGCCGGTAGGGCACGCCTTTCTTCCCGCGCAGGGTGCCGTCAAGGAAGTTGCCGGAGTAAAACTGCAGTCCCGGCTCCGTCGTGTAGATCTCCATCACTCTGCCGCTCGTTGGGTCAAAGACCCGAGCAGCCAAGCTCGGGGCGTCGGCGTTGCCGTCCTTGCCGCCCTTGTTCAGCACGAAGTTGTGATCGTACCCCTCCCCGTAACGCAGCTGCTCGTCGTCCTGGTCGATGCGCGCGCCGATCGGCGTGGGCGTGCGGAAGTCGAATGGTGTTCCCTCCACGCTCCGGATCTCGCCCGTGGGGATCAGCGTGGAGTCGACCGGCGTGAAAAAATCGGCCTTGAGCGTGACCAGGTGGCCCAGCACGTCGCCCCGGCCGTCCCCGGCCAGGTTGAAGTAGCTGTGCTGGGTGAGGTTGACGGGAGTGGGCCAGTCGGCGGTGGCGTAGTAGTCGAAGACCAGCTCGCTCTGCTCGGTCAGCGTGTAGGTCACGGTGGCCCGCAGCGTGCCGGGGTACCCTTCCTCGCCGTCCGGGCTCGTGTAGCGAAACACCAGACCGACCGAGTCCTCCCGCTCGAACGGTGACACGTCCCAGACGACCTTGTCGAAGCCCTTCAGACCGCCGTGCAGGTGATTCGGACCGTTGTTGGTGGCGAGCGTGTACGTCCGGCCGTCGAGCGTGAACTGCCCGCGAGCGATGCGGTTGCCATACCGGCCGATGATGGCGCCGAAGTACGGGGACGCCCGCTGGTAGTCCGACAGTGAGTCGAAGCCCAGGACGATGTCATCGAGCCGGCCGGTGCGATCCGGCACCTTGAGCGAGACAATGATCCCGCCATAGTCGAGAACCTGGAGCTCGATCCCGTGGGCGTTGTTGAGCGTGTATATGCTCACGGCTGTGCACTTCCAAGTTCGCCCGTTCGAAGGGGGCACGCTACCTTCATGCGATGATTCGGCTCGGCTGGGTCGATTACACCGTGCTGCTGCTGTACCTCGCGTTCGTGCTCGGCATTGGCTGGGTGCTGAGGCGGTTTGTCCGGAGCAGCGAAGACTTCTTCCTCTCCGGCCGGTCCATTCCAGCGTGGATCGCCGGGCTCGCATTCATCTCGGCAAACCTCGGCGCCCAGGAAGTGATCGGGATGGGCGCCTCCGGCGCCAAGTACGGCATGATGACGAGCCACTTCTACTGGGTCGGCGCCATCCCCGCGATGGTGTTCGTCGGCATCTTCATGATGCCGTTCTACTACGGCTCGCGGGCTCGCTCCGTCCCGGAGTACCTGAAGCTCCGCTTCGACGAGAAGACCCGTGGCTTCAACGCCATGACGTTCGCCGTGATGACGGTGTTCTCGTCCGGGATCTCGATGTACGCGTTCGCGAAGCTGCTCGAGCTCGTGCTCGGATGGAACTTCAACGCGAGCGTGCTGCTGTCGGGCGTGATCGTCCTCGCCTACATCTTCCTTGGCGGCCTGACCTCCGCGATCTACAACGAGGTGTTGCAGTTCTTCCTCATCGTGCTGGGGTTCTTGCCGCTTGTGCTGCTCGGCCTGAAGGACGCCGGGGGCTGGGCCGGGCTGACGACGAAGCTCGCGACCGTGGCCACGAACGCCGGGTACCCGGCCGGCGCCTGGTCCGAATCGTGGCGCCACATGGGCTCCCCTTCCGCCAACCCGATGGGTGTCGAGTGGTTCGGGATGGTGATGGGCCTCGGCTTCGTGCTGTCGTTTGGCTACTGGTGCACGGACTTCCTAGTCATCCAGCGCGCGATGGCCGCCGACTCGATGGCCGCCGCGCGCCGCACGCCGCTCCTCGCGGCGTTTCCGAAGATGCTCTTTCCGTTCCTGGTGATCCTGCCCGGCATGCTGGCCATCGCGCTGCACGTCAGCCGAGGGGGCTTCCTTCCCCTCGAGAGCGACGGCACGCCCAACTACAACCTCGCTGTCCCCGTGATGTTGGCGCATTACCTGCCGTCCGGCCTCCTGGGGCTCGGGCTCACGGCGCTGATGGCCTCGTTCATGTCGGGGATGGCGGGGAACGTCACGGCCTTCAACACCGTGTGGACGTACGATATCTACCAGTCCTATCTCCGGCCCGGGCAGTCCGACGCGCACTACCTGCGCATGGGCCACACGGCGACGGTGTTCGGAATCGTCCTCAGTGGAGCGGCCGCGTACGCGACGACGCGGTTCAACAACATCATGGACATGCTCCAGCTCGTCTTTGCGTTCGTGAACGCTCCGTTGTTCGCGACGTTCCTGCTGGGGATGTTCTGGCGTCGAACCACCGGCCACGGCGCGTTCTTCGGGCTCCTGACCGGGACCGCGGCCGCCGCGATCCAGCATGGGCTCACGCTGCCATACGGCGCGGTACCCGGCTTGAAAGGCGGGTTTCTGGGCGCCGTGCTCCATACCTATCCGAGCGAGATGGCGCAGAACTTCTGGAGCGCCATCTTCGCCTGGACCGCCTGCTTCACGGCGACGATCGTGATCTCGCTCGCCACCCGGCGCCACAAGTCGGACGAGGATCTCAAAGGGTTGGTCTATGCCCTGACCCCGCGCCAGAAGGACGGCGCAATGCCGTGGTACCAGCGGCCCGTCACCCTGGGCGCAATCGCGCTCGGCCTCACCCTCATCCTCAACGTCATCTTCTGGTGACGCGATGAAACTCGACCTGCGGCTCCCGATCGGGCTGATGTTCGGGATTTACGGGGCGATCTTCGTGCTGTTCGGCCTCACGTCGGACAAGGCGATCTACGAGCGATCGCTCGGGATCAACGTGAATCTCTGGTGGGGCCTCGTGCTTCTCGCGTTTGGAGTCGGTATGCTCGTGCTCGCCGTGCGGGCGCGCGAAAGGGGCTCGCGTGAGGGGTGAGAGTCAGCGACGGCCGAATCTCAGCAGGATCGCTTCCACCTCCACACCGTACTTGTCCGGTGTCACCTTGACGCCGTCCTCTCGCCGAAGGGAGAGCTGCAGGCGCTCCATCCGGTCAAGTCGCGGGCGGTCGCCGCTTCCCCCCCGCCCTGCCGCCGGTCCCACCCAGTACTGAGCGTGACATACAGGATCTGGCGTGGCCCAAGGCCGCGCAGCCGCACGTCGATCTCATCCGCCCGAGCGAGGGTCTCCCGCCGAGCCCTGATCCGGCTTCCGATCGGCAACGACGCCGTGTAGTCGGCCGGGCTCCAGCCGCTCGAGTCCACGGGCAACGCGAGGTGGAACACCGGCCGGCCCGTCACCCCGGACAGCCCGAGGCGGAAGAGCCCGCGTCGCCCCGCGTCGCCGATGCGGGTGAAGGCCAACCTGGCGGCGTCCACGCCCGGGGTGAACAGCCGCAGCGGCGTCTCAGGGCTGACCACGTCGAGCTTCCAGGACCCCTGGCCGTGATAGTTCCAGTCCGTCGGCTTCGAGTGCGAGCTGGCCGGGAATGTGAGGAATGAATCCCCGCGGCAGAGCGTGATCACGAACTCGTATGGCCCCTCCCGGAGGACGCTCGCCGGCACGGTGGCGGCGTATAGGTAACCGCGGACACGGTGCATCACGAAGCCACGATAGAAGCCCCCCGTGCCCCCCGGGGTCGGCCGGATGTAGAGCACTGCTGAGTCAGCTGGGGTGGATTCCACGACGCGAGCACCGAGCTCGGCGTCGCGCCCGGCGAGGTATTCGGGCGCGGTGAGTGACTGCACTGAAGGGGCTAGGGTGTCGGCGGGAGGCGGATGGTATTCCGTGAAACCGACATTGCCTATCCGCGCGGGCAGCGTGGTGCTGTCGACGGATCCGGAGGCGCTCAACACGTAGACGCCGGGCGTAACCGTGAACCGCCCACGCTCTGACCGCCCGACCGCCCGACCCCCTTTGGTGACCGGCTGTACCGTGAACGCGGCACCGAGATCGGGTAGCGTGACCGTCATCGCCCAGGCGCGGCTGATCGCACGCGTCACGATCTTGTCGGCGCTGGGCGGCTCGAACGGGTCGCCGACGGGTACGGCGTCGGGGTAGACCTCGAGGCGCCAGACACCTGGACGCACCTTGTCGAGGAAGTAGATGCCCTCCCCGTCGTACGTCACGATCGAGGAGGAGCCGTAGCCGGCGATGCGACGCAGCGCGGCCGGGTCGGGTGGGGTCGCGCGCGTCGACCCAGCGTAGAGAAACGCGTCGAACGCAGTCAGCGCGCTCCAGTCGCCGTCGTACGAGACCCGGAAATCGCCGAAGTGCGTGTTCTCCGGATAGGGTCCGTACGAGCGCAGGCGCGGCAGGCGGTGCATCACCTCGGCCGCGATGACCGCGCTCATCGCTTTGCGTGGCGTGTAGACCAAGTTGAGGTAATGCGTCTGCCAGCCGAGGTTGCGCGACGCGGTTTTCAGCATGTCGTAGGCGAACATGGCGGCGAACTGCGCGCCCACGGCCCGGAACGTCCGCGCCATCGCCGGATACATTGTGCCGGTGCGCAGGTCGGGGCTGTCGAACTCATAGACGATCCGGGGCAGCCGCCCCAGCTCCGGCCGCAGCATGTCGGGGAATGTGTCGACCGCGCGGAGATGATTGCCTTCCAGCTCGTGCCCGGCGTTCAGGCCGGTGGGATACCAGCCGAACGTCACGCCCTGCGCCTTCGATCGTCGGATCGCTTCGCCGATTCGGAAGTCCTGGCTCACGTTGTAAAAGACGAGCTTCGCGCACCCCGTGCTGCGCACCGCGTCGGTGAGGGTGTTGATGTACCGAACCGATCCCTCGAGGTCCTCGGGGTGATGCCACGGCTCGTTCACGAGCTCGATGAAGGGGATAGCGCGCTCGTCCTTGAGCGCCACGCCCGTATACGGATTCACGTGATTCAGGATCTGGCGCAGGTAGTTCACCTGCGCGGCGATCGCCGCGGCCTCCGTGCCCATCCGAGCCTTGCCAAAACGCCGGCCGAAGCCCGGCTGTGTGGTATCCTGCAGCGCGTCCGGCCAGTTCGACCCGTAGAGCTGGATCGGGCTGAAGAGCATGTAGATGCCGTGCTCCCGCGCGCGGGCGATGAGGTAGTCCAGGAGGTCCAGGTGGTCGTTGGCGAGCAAGTTGCCGGCGCTGTCGGAAGCCTCCCAGTCGCCCCAGAAGGTCAGCCGGAGACCGTCCCAACCCATCCGGGCGAACTGCGCCATGTCCTCGTCGATCATCGCCTTGCGATCGGCGTGGAGATACCCGGCTGCCCGATAGTCGGAGGCGGTCGGCAGGACGTAGTTCGCGCCGAAGAGCGCGACCTCCCGCTTGTCGTCCTTCCAGCGAATGACGCCCTGGTTGTCGATGTAGACGGCTCGATTCGCCCGCTGGGCGTGAGCGGGGCGGAGAAACATGGTGAGCACAACGAGGGAGAGAACCGCCGGACGGGGCATTATCGGGCCGACGGGACCGCCTCGGGCGTGGTGCCCCTGCGCACGAAGATCGTCACGCTGGCGTCCTGCAAACCATCCGCACTGGCGGTGAGGCGGAGCCGCCCGCCCTGGGTGGCGCGCAGGATCACCAGCCCGCGACCGTTGAATGCGCGCCGATGGTCGAGCTGATACGCATCATGGTCCTGCAGGTCGGCGTTGTCGATCGCTAGGATGGCTCCACCTGTCGCGGCGAACCGCACCGTATTGTCGGCGGTCGGAACCACTGTGCCGCTCGCGTCCACGATCGCAAGATCGACGAGGGACACGTCGGGCGGCTCTGCGCCGATGGTATCTTGGTCGACGGTGAGCCGGAGGGCGACTGGCGGCCCAGCGGTGCGCACCTCGGCCTCACATGCCACCGCGCCATCCCGCCGGCGGCCGACCGCCCGGAGCACCCCCGGCTCGTACGGCACGTCCCAGCTCAGGTGCAAATCGTTAGTCGTCACGTTGACGACCGGCTGCGCGTACGTGTTCCAGCCGCCGGATGTCCCCTGTGCCGGGAACTCGATGCGCTTCTCGCCCAAAGAGCGACCGTTCAAGAACAGCTCGACGCGGTTACAGTTGGTGTACGCCACCACCGGGATCACCTGGCCGGCCCGCCCTGGCCAGTTCCAGTGCGGGAACAGGTGGAGCACGGGCTGATCCGTCCACAGACTCTGGTAGAGATAGTAGGCATCCTTGGGGTGCCCGGTGATGTCCAGCGCCCCGGACGCGAAGCCCTTGAAGGGCCAGATACTCTCGCCCAGGTAGTCGATGCCCGTCCACAGGAAGTCGCCCGCGAAGTAGTCACGCATCGCGACCCACTTCCAGCGCCGCTCGGCCTGGAGCATGCCGGTCGTGTAGTTGGGTCGCACGACCTCCGAGTCGCTTCCGAGAGAGTAACGCTCGTCGAACGTCTGGAACACGGAGCCGCTCTCCGTGCCGATCATCTTCCAGTCCGGGTGGTCGTGCCGGTCCGGCTCGGCGAAGATCTCGCGCCGCTCGTGCCAGCGGTCCACGTAGTTGTAGCCGACGACATCCTCGGCACCGAGGAACGCCAGCGTGGCCGGATGGCCGTCTGCCGCGATGTTGTCGTTGCCGGTGGTGACCGGCCGCGTGGGGTCTTCACGGTGGAAGATGCCAACGAGCCGGCTCAACACCTGCGGCCCCTCCGGTGTACTCTGCTCGCCGATTTCGTTGCCGGCGCTCCACAGGACGATCGAAGGATGATTCCGATCCCGGTGCACGAAGTCGGTGAGGTCACGCTCTCCCCACTCCGAGAAGTAGCGGTGATAGCCCTCCGGGACCTTGCCGATGGTCCATTCGTCGAAGGCTTCCGCCATCACGAGGAAGCCCAGGCGGTCGCAGAGGTCCAGAAACTCGGGCGCGGGCGGGTTATGCGACGTGCGGATCGCGTTCGCCCCCATGGCCTTAAGGAGCGCGAGCCGTCGCTCCCAAATGCGCTCCGGCACGGCCGCCCCCACGGCGCCGCCGTCGTGGTGCAGGTTGACGCCTTTCATCTTCAGGCGCCGGCCGTTCAGCAGGAAGCCGCGGTCCTTGTCGTACGCAATCGTGCGGATGCCGAAGGGCGTCGTCGTGGCATCGGTGGTCCGCCCGCCGACGAGCACCTCCGACCTGAGGACGTAGAGATTGGGGGTCTCCACCGACCAAAGCCGCGGTGAGAGCACCGGGAGGTGCTGCTCGAGCGCCGCGCGCTGCCCGGGGGGCAGCGAGAACGACGTTTCGGCGCGCGCGACGTCCCGGCCAGCGCCATCGCGGACCACGGAGCGAATGATGCCCTGGCGTGCCACGGTCTGGTCGTTCTCGACCTGCGTGCGCACGACCACGTCCGCGCTGCCCGAGTCCACGCGCGGCGTCGTCACGTAGACGCCCCAGTGGCCCACATGCAGCGGATCGACGAGCGCCAGCCACACGTGCCGATAGATGCCGCTCCCCGTGTACCAGCGGGAGTTGGGCTGGAGCGAATTGTCCACGCGAACGGCAATCACGTTCACGCCCGGTACGACGTGTTTCGTGATGTCGTACGCGAAGCTGATGAATCCGTGGGGTCGTTTCCCCAGGCGGAAGCCGTTGATCCAGACGTCCGAGTTCATGTAGACGCCGTCGAACTCGAGCCACGCCTCGCGCCCGCGCGTGCCGGCAGGGAGTCGAAACGCCTTCCGGTACCAGCCGATCCCCGCGGGGAAGTAGCCGATGCGCCCCCCGCCGGGAGCATCGCGGTTCGGCGTGCCCTCGATGCTCCAATCGTGCGGCAGGTCGAGCCTGCGCCACCTGGCGTCGTCGAACGCCGGCGCTTCGGCACCCTGGTGGTCTCCCAGCGCGAACCGCCAGGCGGGGTCCATCGAGAGGCGCTGTCGCTGCGCGGCGGAGGGATTGGTGAGGGTGAGTACCAACAGGAGAGTGACCCGGAGCGACCGTCTCGAGATCGTCATGATTTCGCGGCCGGTTGGTCGTCATCCTGCACGCGCAGCATCAAGGCTGCCGCCCCGAGGAGCGACGCGCCGCCGATCAGCATCGCGTAGATCGCCTCGCCGCCGAAGAATCGCCCCACGATGAA
>QHUC01000265.1 GCA_003221045.1 Gemmatimonadota bacterium
CTTGAGGAGCTCCAGGGCATCCTGGCCGCGGCTCGCGACCGTGACGTCATATCCCTCGTGACGGAGCACGGCGGCGCAGCTCTCGCGCAGGGTATGCTCATCGTCGATTACGAGGATCCGAACGCGAGCCTTCGCTTCCGGCCCAATCGCCAGCAGCGCACTGGGCTCACGCCCGTCGCTCGGTAGGGAGACGCCCTCGTTGGAAATCGGCATAGCCATCGGAGTCGTCCTCGAAATCGGTTGACCCCTCCTTACGCACGCTTCGGGCCACCCTGTCGCAACCCCGCAGCGTCCCCGATTTCCCGCATGAAATGGGCACGAACGCCCCGTTGGGGGGTTGGCGCAACGCATCCCTCCTCGCACCAAGGTGCATCCACCGCCGCGATCGGGTGCACCGATTTGCGGCATGGCCTGAGTGCTGAAATGGTCGCCTTGGTACAGCGGATACTCGCCGCGATCCTAACGACGTGCCGGCGGGTGGGGCCTACGATCCTATTCCTTTGAGGAGCCGCCTCCGTCTTCGAAGCGTCGCAGCCACGCGTCCGAGTCGGCGCGCCCGGTACGGACCGCAGCCGACGCTCGCACCAGCAAATCCACGGGCTCGATCGGCGCATACCCAACGTTGGCGACCGCCTCGTATCCGCATCGAACACGGAGGGCCGGCCTGCCGTCCGGCGGCTCGCCGGCCGTGGCACCGGCGAGCGATGCCGCGAGGCGCTCCGCGAGCCGGCGCGCTCCGGCGGCGTCCGTCCCGGGGGCGAGCACGGCGAATTCGGTGCCGCTCAACCGGCCGATCGCGTCCGACAGTCGCGCCGCGGAGGTCAGCGCCTGTACCCGGCGGGCTAGGCTCGGGCCGCCTGACGTGCCGGGGCTGGTGCCGGGGCCCGACGGATCGAGGTCCAGCGCGAACACAACGCACGCGAGCGCACCGTGGTCGCGGTACGCCTGCGCGCCCAGCTCACGGGCGCGGCGCGCGAGTCCCTGGCGGTTGTAGAGCCTGGTCGCGGAATCGAGGAGCCCTTCGGAACGTGCGCGATCGGCGTCGAGCTTGGCATGTACGTACGCGCCGATCTTGAGCAGGATCTCGTCCGCGTCATGTGGCGGCGCGATGCACTCCCACGCCCCCGCCCGAAGCGCGGCCAGGCGCTCCGCGCGTGTAGCCGGGTTAGGGAGCGAAAGGAGGATTGGCGTGCTGCTCGAAACGCGCGGATCGGCGCGGAGTGCGCGGCACAACTCGACGCCCGCGATGTCCGGCAGGACTTGATCGACCAGGAGCACGTCGGGCTCGGTGCTCCGCGCGCGCTCCAGCGCGTGACGGCCGGTGCGCTCCTGAAGCACGGCATACCCGGCGCCCTCGAGCAGGTCCTTGAGCCAGCGCGTTACCTCGGCGCCGTCGCCGGCGAGGAGTACCAGCGGGAGGCCCGCTGTCGGTCCGCTTGGTGAGGATCGTTCTGTCATGCCCACCAATCCTCTCCCTGCAAACCCGGGGCCGCCGCAAGCCGGCGGTCGCCCTGCCTCAACCGCCTTGGAACGCGGGGCCGGGGGGGCCGGGGGGGGGCCGCGACGGGGCCGTCGCGCGGCGGGCTGACGCGCGTGCGCAACGCAGCGCTCCGTACGGGAGACGCCACCCGTCGGGCGGCGTCACTGCTAAATGCTTGTCCCACTGATCGGTTATCGCCCAGCGCCCGGCGCGGCGACCCGGCGGAGGCCTCAAACTTGAAGTGCATCGCCGGCGCCATCCGTCCCCACGCGCCGTGGTGACGTGAGGCCAACCGCCATGTACTGCGAACGATGCCGGGCACCGGGTGCCAATGGGAACGAGGGCCAGCGAAGCCGCCGACGTGCCCGCGGGGCGCGATGCGCGCGGTGTGGCGCCCGCCTCTCGACACGCCCCGCCGCACTGTCGGAAGAGAAGGTCGACACGCACGCCCATCTGGCGCGGTTCGGTCTGGCGATCACGGGAGATCCGTTGCTCGAACTCAGGCATAGAGGGAGCTAGGGGGGCTAGACGATGTGCGGAATCGTAGGGTACGTCGGCCCCGGCGACGCGGTGTCGGTGCTGGTCGAAGGCCTGAGCCGGCTCGAATACCGCGGATACGACTCTGCCGGCGTCGCCGTCCTCAATGGCCGCGGCGTTGAGACCCGCAAGCTCGCGGGGCGCATTGCTGACCTCCGCGAGCTGCTCACGCGCGACCCGGTGCATGGGAAATGCGGTATCGGCCATACGCGCTGGGCCACGCACGGTGCTCCCACCGACAGCAACGCGCATCCTCACATCGACTGCACCGGCACGCTCGCGCTCGTGCACAACGGCATCATCGAGAACGCGGACGTGCTGCGGCGCCGGCTGGAGCAGGACGGGCACCGCTTCCAGACCGAAACCGATACCGAAACGCTCGTCCACCTGATCGAGGAGTCGCCAGGCGAGACGCTCGAGGAGCGGGTGATCGCGGCGCTGGACCACGTGGAGGGGACCTACGGAATCGCGGTGGTGGCGGAAGCCGATCGGGGCAAGATCGTGGTCGCGCGCCGCGGCTCGCCCGTGCT
>QHUC01000247.1 GCA_003221045.1 Gemmatimonadota bacterium
CAATGTGGTGGGCATCATGCCGCATCCGGAGCGCCGCATGGCTCCGGCCTCGGGCGGCGACGACGGCGCCCGTGTCTTTCACTCGATGGAGGCTCGACATGCGACGCAGCACGTTGTGGATGTGCGCGCTGTTGACGATCGCCACCTTAGGGTGTAAGCAGGTCAACGAGCAGTGGGAGAAGGTGAAGGCGAAAATCGAGGCTGCCCGCCAGCGGACCAAGCCCGCCCCACCGACGCCACCGCAACCCGCGCCGGCCGAGCCGCAGGCGGTGGCGAAGCCTCCGGAGATCACAAAGCCCGGGGCGCGGGCGCCTCGGACCCACGCGCAGGCACCCGAGCTCCCGCGCGTCTCGCGCGACGTTCCCTACAACTCTCCGGACACGGGAACGATCGATCCGGGCATGCACGAGAAGGATGTGTATTCCCTGTGGGGTCCCCCAATGGCAGTTCGCCGGCAGGGGGACATGACTTTCATTTACTACCAGAACGGATGTGAGTACACGTGCGGTACGGCCGACGTGGTGTTCCTGCAGAGCGGTCAGGTCGTGGACGCCGTGCTCCGCTGGCCCGGCCACCGCTACAGCGGGCAATCGTCGTCACCAGTCGCTACGCCGCCGCACGGGCCTGCGCGTCCCGGCGGCGACACGCTCACCGTCAAGTCGCCTTCAACTCCGTGATCCGATGCCTGACAAGCCGAGCAGGAACGAGGACGAATACTTCGCGAGACGCGACGCCGAGCTGCTGCGCCAGCAGCGCGCCACCGCCCAACGAGCGGTCGCCGAGGCGGAGCGGCGCTCCCATCACATGAAATGCCCCAAGTGCGGCTACGACTTGATCACCGGCGAGTGGCATGGCATTCAGATCGATCAGTGTACGCATTGCCACGGCCTGTGGTTCGACGCCGGAGAAGCCGAGGGCCTGTTGGCGCACCCTGAGCCGAACGTGATCGCGCGCGTGTTCCGCGCCCTCCTGCGAGGGGTCGCCGGGGCCAAGGCGTCGGACGCGTGAACCGCGTCGCCCCTACTCCGTTCCCGGGCGACCCCGCGATCACGCCGCAGCTGGTTCACGAGCACAATCTCAGCGACGCAGAATATCAGCGGATCACCACACTGCTCGGCCGCGCCCCCACCTTCGCGGAGCTCGGCGTGTTCTCGGCCTTGTGGAGCGAGCACTGCTCCTACAAGCACTCGCGGCCGGTGTTGAAGACGTTCCCCACCACGGGCCCCCAGGTGGTCCAGGGCCCGGGCGAGAACGCCGGCGTCGTGCGCCTGCCCGACGGCTGGGCGGTCGCCTTCAAGATCGAATCGCACAATCATCCGTCGGCCGTCGAGCCCTATCAGGGCGCCGCCACAGGGGTGGGCGGCATCCTGCGCGACGTCTTCACGATGGGTGCGCGTCCCGTGGCGCTCCTCAACAGCCTGCGCTTCGGCGGCCTCGATCAGGCACGCAACCGCTATCTCTTCGCCGGCGTCGTGAAGGGTGTTGGCGACTATGGGAACTGCGTCGGCGTTCCGACGCTCGGTGGCGAGGTAGACTTCGGGCCGAGCTATGTCGGCAATCCCCTCGTCAACGCGATGTGTGTCGGCCTGCTCAAGGAAGAGGACTTGATCAAAGCCGTGGCGCACGGTGTCGGGAACGTGCTCCTCGCGGTGGGGTCACGAACCGGTCGCGATGGCATCCACGGGGCGTCGTTCGCGTCTGAGGAGTTGACGCAAGAGAGCGAGCGACGCCGTCCCCAGGTGCAAGTGGGCGACCCGTTCACCGAGAAGCTGCTGCTCGAGGCCAGCCTCGCGCTGATCGCGTCCGGCGACATCGTGGCGATCCAGGACATGGGAGCCGCGGGGCTCACGTCGTCGTCGGCCGAAATGGCCGCGCGGGGCGGCGTAGGCGTGGAGATCGATCTCTCGCTCGTTCCCACCCGAGAGCGCGGGATGACTCCCTACGAGATCCTGTTGTCCGAGTCGCAGGAGCGCATGCTCGTGGTGGCGAAACCGGACCGGATCGCGGAGGTCCAGGCGATCGCCGCGCAATGGGAGCTCGAGGCGACACCCATCGGGCGGGTGACGGACGACGGGATGTACCGGGCGACGTGGGGAGACCAGGTCGTCGTCGAAATCCCAGGCCGACGCCTGATCGACGACTGCCCGGTCTACCACCCAGAAGCGCGCGAGGATGCCGCGATCGCGCGCCTGCGCTCGGAAGGTCCCCCTCCCCGCTCCCCGCTCCCTGACGTGAGCGAGGCGCTGCTCACGCTCCTCGACCACCCCTCCATCGCCTCCAAACGCTGGGTCTACGAGCAGTACGATTCCACCGTCCAGGCGGGCACAGTGATCGGCCCCGGGGGCGACGCCGGAGTGCTGCGAGTGCGAGACGCGGACTTCGGAGTCGCCGTGACCGTGGACTGCAACAGTCGCTACGTGCGACTCGACCCGTACGAGGGGGGGAAGGCCGCCGTGGCTGAAGCGGCGCGCAACATCGCCTGTACCGGCGCGCGCCTGGTCTCTTTCTATAACGAGAGCCCGGCCGGCGCTGTCGACCCCACGCCGGTCGTGGGCATGATCGGGTTGCTATCACGTGTCGATCGCGCCGTGCCGAGCCACGTGCGGGCGAAGGGAGACGCCGTCCTCGTCTTCGGCGAGACGCGCACCGAGCTCGGAGCGTCCCAACTGTGGGAAGCGGTGTACGGGTTCGTGGGCGGCGCTCCGCCACAGGTGGACCTTGGCGTCGCGCGTCGCCTGGTGGACTGTCTGGTCGCGGCGGCCGAGCGGGGGCTACTCCGCTCGGCGCATGACTGCTCGCAGGGCGGCCTCGGAATCGCCCTCGCGGAAGTCGCGATGGGAGGGGCGTATGACGAGACGGGCTTCGGTCTCGACATCGATCTCACGGCTTACGGGTTGGGACTCGCGGCTGAGGAGTTGTTGTTCAGCGAATCGCATGGCCGCGCCGTGGTGACGTGCTCGCCCGAGCGCGCCGTGGCGGTCGGGGCGCTCGCCCAGGAGCTCGGCGTGCCGGCCTGGTGGGTGGGGAGCGTCGGCGAACGCGGCGCCGCCGTGCGCGTGCGTCTGCGCGAGGCGCTGCTCGAGCACCCCGTGGACCAGCTCCGCGGCGTATATTTCCAGGCACTTCCCCGGCGCATGGGAGACTGACCAGACGATGTGTGGCATCATCGGCGTCACCGGCGTCACGGACGCGGCCCGCGTCGCGTATCTCGGTCTCTATAGCCTGCAGCACCGGGGGCAGGAGTCCGCCGGGATCGTAGCCGTCGACGGGGAAGGCGTGGCGCGGTCGCACCGCGGGATGGGGCTGGTCTCCGACATCTTCGATGAGCGAGTGCTCGGCGACCTGCCGGGGGATGTCGCCATCGGTCACGCCCGCTACTCTACCGCCGGATCGTCCGTGCTGGCCAACGCCCAGCCGATGCTCGCCCGGTACCGCGAAGGGCCCCTGGCGCTCGCGCACAACGGCAACCTCACGAACGCTGTGCCGCTGCGCTCGGACCTCGTGGCGAAGGGCTCGTTATTCCAGAGCTCCTCGGACAGTGAAGTGCTGGTGCATCTCATCGCCCGGTCCGAGGCTCGGGAGCCGGAAGATCAGCTGCTGGACGCGCTCGAGCGGGTCGAGGGCGCGTACTCGCTGCTCATCACCGTTGGGCGCACACTGTACGCGATCGTGGACCCGCGCGGCTTTCGGCCCCTGGTCCTGGGCCGCCTCGGGCGTGGCTGGGTTGTCGCGTCCGAAACCTGCGCCCTCGACATCACCGGTGCCACGCTCGTCCGGGAGCTCGAGCCGGGGGACTTCGTCCGCATTCACGGCGAGGACGTGGATCAGCTCCCCCGCCTCCCGGCGCGGCCGCACCGGCGCTGTGTCTTCGAGCTCGTCTACTTCTCGCGTCCCGACAGCACTGTGTTTCACCGCTCGGTGGACCGGGTGCGTCGTGCGCTGGGCCGCGAGCTCGCCGCCGAGCATCCGGCTCCGGGGGCGGACTGCGTCTTCTCGGTGCCCGACTCGTCCAATGCCATGGCGCTCGGCTTCTCGGAGCGGTCCGGCATCAAGCTCCAGCATGCCTTGATCCGCAACCATTACGTGGGCCGGACATTCATTCACCCCGCCCAGGCCGGCCGGATGGCCAAGGTCAAGATCAAGTTCAATCCGGTCCGCGAAGTGCTGCAAGGGAAAAAGGTCGTCGTGGTGGACGATTCCATCGTGCGGGGCACGACGAGTCGGGCCCTGGTGCAGCTGA
>QHUC01000248.1 GCA_003221045.1 Gemmatimonadota bacterium
GCGCGCGGCTGCAGCAGCTAGGGCACACGCCATAGGGCCGGTCCGGGCCGGTGGGGTGTCCTTCGCTGTCGCGCGGGCCCGGCACCACCGACCACATCGGGGGGCGGAGGGGGAGGACCTGCACGAACGCGCGGGGGATATGGAGCAGGCGGTGGTTCACGTCCACCATGGCTTCGACGGGGGTGAGATCCACGACGCGGTACCAGGCGCCGCGGCGCAGGGGGCAGTCCGCCCGGGCCCGTACGCGGGCCCAGTATTGCACTTGGCGCATTGGCGCCCTCCAAAAGACGGCCGAGTGAGGCAGGATCGATCTCCAGGGCGCCGCGCGCCGGCTGTCGCGCGAGCTACAGGATGCTCGGTTCCGGTCGCCCCGGCTGTGACATCTGACACACGCGCGCCGCTTCAGTTGCCGTGGACCACGCGGTTCGAGCGAGCTAAGTTCAGCGCGTCGAAGGAGGAGCATGTTCGGAATCATCCCGGAGTGGGCGGTGGGGGTGGCCTTCATCATGCTGGCCATCTCGGTGGGAAAAATGCTGTCTGGTCGAGGCATGCCATCCGAACGGTTTCGCGGGCGCAACGCCTCCCGGCGCGAGTTGGCGGGGGCGATGGAAGACGTCCAGCGGCGGCTCAGCGAGCTCGAGGAGGCCCAGCGGCGGCTGGGGGCGGGAGCAGGGGAGGACATGCAGAGCAGGCTCAGCGAGATCGAGGAGCGGCTCGATTTCACCGAGCGCCTGCTTGCCAAGCAGCGGGACGCGGAGCGGCTCGACTCACCAAAGCACTAGCGTCGCCCGAGTGGCGGAATGGCAGACGCAGGGGACTCAAAATCCCCCGGGGGCAACCCCGTGAGAGTTCGACTCTCTCCTCGGGCACTGTACAGGCAACACGACTAGCGACTCCACCTTCTATAAGCATATTCCTTAGGTGCGCCCGAGTACCCCCACTTACGCCGCGGACCAGCTCCGCGGAGACCCCCGGGATTTCCGGATCCCCCGTACGGCAGACCGCGATCTAGCCTTTCGCGGCTGGCCCCTGAGTCACGCCGAAGAACGCAGTGGATCCCCTGGAGCGCTCCGAGGCGTGGACGTTGACATCTACATGACCATCGGGCTACGGCTCGTGGGCCACGTCTGTCACTGGTCGCTCGAGGACGGGGAGGGATTCAGGGAAGAGCATCACGTCGCCGTGCACGACACGGCGCCGGATCTCGTGCAGTGGCTGAAGCAGGACAACGCCGGGCTGCTCGACGCACCGCGGAAGCGAGCCTGGATCGGCGCGTGCCAGGCCTGGCCGGGGCTCAAGCGCGAGGCGGTCGAGCGCGTAGACTGAAGTGTGACGCTCCCCACAGCCGTGCTGGCCGTACGAGCCTAACCTAGCATCCGCGCTTCCCCAGCAGACTGAGAGGTCGCCATGCCGGCTGCGTTCCAATGGGCTCGTCTCAAGGCGGACGTGAAATGCCCCCTCCGTAAGGGCGCCTGGTACCGCATCCTCAAGCTGACCGCGAGCGACGCCACGCTCGATGTGAAGGGCAAGCCGCTCGCCATGCCGCGCGGCCAGCTGCAGCTCTCCCCCGAACCCGCGCTCCGCTGGTCCGTGGTCCCGAGCCCCAAGAACTCGCCCCGCTTTCCTCTCGCCTGGGGAGCGCGCTACGCTGTGTGCCCGAACTGCCGCGACCGCTCGAAGATCGAGGGCGAGCCCGCCAGCATGCGCTGCCACCGCTGCAACGGCTTTTTCGAGATCGCCTGGAACGAGCCGACCCGCGCGACGGGGTGACCGCTATGGAGCGGTGATGGTGAAGGAAGCGCTCGATGCGCCGGTGGCGCCCGGCGCCGACCCGACGAGCGTGTAGCCTGAGCCGGAGCTCGAGATCACCAAATCGCCGAACGAGGCGATGGCGTTGACCGGCGTGACGCTGAGCGTGCCGGAAAGGTTTCCCCCCACCGGGTTGACCCCGATCGCTACCGTGATGGGGTTCGTGAAAGACGAGTCAGGAACACCCAGGCTGTCGAACACCGTCACCTGAATCGCCGGTGTGATAATGTTCCCGGCGGTGGCATTGCTCGGCTGCACGGTGAAGCGGAGGCCATCGGGCCCTGTGCCGCCGCCGCCGCCCCCCGCGATCGCGATCCCGCCGTTCGTGCTCGTGAGCAGGTCGGAGTACGGACAGCCGACCGTCACCAGCGCCGCCAACGCCACCACTGCATACGAGGTTCTCATGCTCATGTGACGCGCTCCGACCCGAAGATGTTGCGAAAGGGCGCCGAAACCGTTTCAGGACGAACCCTCAAGTCCTCACATGATTGTAAAACGCGCCGTACGCCGCAAGAGCGCGTGCCACCCCTTTATCGACTTCTCCCGCGATGTACACGGCCAGATTCCCGGCCCGCCCGGCCAGGGCCGCCGCGCCCGCGGGGGTATCGCCAGGCTTCAGGTCGCGATACCGCTC
>QHUC01000260.1 GCA_003221045.1 Gemmatimonadota bacterium
CTATGCAACGCGGCATGCGGTTGGTGATCGCGGCACTGGTGATGACCACCTTCGGATGCCCGCATGGCAGCGGCACGGCGACGGACCCCGGACAATTGCAGCCGCAGGCGGCGCCCGTCACCGTGTATGTGACCAACAATTACCAGAGCGCGATGGAGATCTACGCGGTCGGTGGCGGAACGTCCTACCGGCTGGGGACTGTGGCCCCGGGAGTCCCCCGCCACTTCGAGCTCCGCCCGGGGATGATCGCCACAGGCGGTCAGGTACAGTTCGTGGCCCAGGCCACCGGCGCCGGCCCGCGTGTCCAGTCCGACCAACTCGTCCTCGCTCCCGGGGATATTGTGGACTTCGAGATCACGACCAACCTGGTGGGCAGCCACGCCACGGTGCGGCCCTAGGCCGGTACGTCAGGTCGCTAGCGGCGCACGAGGTCGAGGACCAGGCTCTCTCTCGAGCCAATGGGGCCGGGAACCGGCACATAGCCCGTAAGCCGCCCGTCCGGGCCCACCGCCAGCATCGCGCCGTCGGGCCCGCCGAGCAAGTTTCGCGCTGCGTACGTCCCCGCCCGAAGAACGGACTGCCCTGTCGAGCCGATCGAAACCCCTGAGACCGCCGAATCACTGAGGTTCGCGACGACGAGGACGGCCTGTGCTCCGGTACGGCGCAAGTATGCCGCGACCCGGGAGCTCGAGGCATCGAGAGCGACCAGCGTACCGGTACCGAGTGCGCCGTTCTCCTTGCGCAGGTGGATCAGCCGCCGATAGAGATTGAGGAGGGATACCGGGTCCGAATGCTCGAGCGCCACGTTCACCGTCATCGAATCGGGCTGCGCGGCCTCCCACGGCGTGCCGTTCGTGAAACCCACGCCCGGGCGGGGACTCCATTGCATCGGCGTGCGCAGCCGCTCGTCCGGTTTGTCTCCGGTCATCCCAATCTCCTCGCCGTAATAGACGAATGGCAAGCCGGGCAGCGTGAGGAGGAGGGTGGCCGCCAACTTCGCGCAGGCGACGTCGCCGCCCAGCGTGGTCATGGTGCGGGTCTGGTCGTGGTTTGACAGGAACGGCGACCATCGGTACGGAGGACCGCGGATGTGCGCCGCGTATGCGCGCAGGAACGCGTGCGTGCCGGGGCATCCGGCGAGGCAGCTCCCTTCTTCCAACAGGTACGGCACCGCATCCAGGCGGAAGCCGTCCACTCCCATCTCGCGCAGCCAGAAGGTGGCGATCTTCATCGCCTGCTGCTGCACAGCGGGAGTCTCGTAGTTCAAGTCCGGCATCCCACTCCAGAAGACGCCGTAGTAGTACTCGTCCCGCACCGGGGAATGGTGCCACGCCTCCGCACCCCAGGGGCCTTTCCCCAACGCGGTCGGTGAGAACCGATACCAGCTGCGATAGGGCGAGGTGGTGTCCTTGAGCGCCGCCTGGAACCAGGGATTCTCGTTCGACGTGTGGTTCAGGACCATGTCCACGAGCACCTTGATCCGGCGGCGGTGTGCTTCGGCGACCAGCCGCTTGAAGTCCGCGTTCGTGCCGTAGGCCGGCGCGACGCGGTAGTAGTCGCTGACGTCGTAGCCATGGTAGCTGGGCGATTGGGCCACGGGCATGAGCCAGATGCAGGAGGCACCGAGGCTGTCGACGTAGCCGAGCTTGCGGATGAGCCCGTTCAGGTCTCCGATGCCGTCGCCGTCGCTGTCGAAGAACGAGCGGACAAAGATCTCGTAGCAGACGGCGCCGCGCGTCCACGCGGGACCTGACGGAGACTGGCCGGCCGCAGCGGCGGCGAGCGCGGCGGTAAGCAACGCAGCTCCGCCGCCGAGGCGGCGGAGCTGTGGGCCCGAGGTGCGCGATGGTCCGACTGCGCTCAGAAGCCCGGATTCTGCTTCAGGTTCGGGTTGGCACTGAGCTCGTTCAGGGGGATCGCGTACAGATTGAAATGCGCATCCGTCGTCACCCCGCCCGGCTGGTTGCCCTTCCACGCCCAGAGGAGGCTGTTCCCAGTGAACATGCCGAACCGAATCAGATCGGTCCGGCGGCGGGCCTCGAACAACAGCTCACGGCCCCGCTCGGCCAGGATGGTGTCGAGCGTCATCTGGGCCGCCGTGACGTCGTGCGTGGCAGCGCCGAAGGCGCGCTCCCGGAGATTGTTGAAGTAGGTCACTCCCTGGGCCACGTTCGTGCCCGTCCGCACGGCGGCTTCGGCGTAAATGAGGTACGCCTCGCCGAGGCGGAAGATCGGGAAATCCGTGTCGATCATCGTCGTCTGTGAGCCGGGGGCACCGGTGGACGTCTTGTTCGTGAACTTGGGCGCGGCGACGCCGTAGTTGAATGAAGCGATGTCGATGACGGAATCCGTCACGCTCTTGTCGATTTGCGTCCAATGATTCTTGCTGTTTGGGTGCCCGGGGTCTCCCGCCGTGTCCGCACCTATCGTGACCGAATCGCGAGCCCGCTGAGCAGTCGTGGAGTCCACCGCCGCCATGCTGTCGTAGATGAACGACCCGCGCGAGTCGCCGGCGCTGAACCGGCGGGACGCCTGCTGCTTCAGCCGGTAGCCGCCCCAGCAGTAGTCCACGCCGTACCACGCGGCCTGCATGCTGCCCCCGCAGCTGGCGTGGACCAGGAACGTCATCCCTCCCCACGTCTGAGTATGCGTGCCGTCCTGGATAGCGGCCCAGATCACCTCGGTCGAGGTGTTGTTGTCGGCCGTGAAGTTGTGCCGATAATTGCTTTCCAGGGTGTACAGGCCCGAGTTGATGACGTCGGACACGGCGCTCAGCGCGTCGGCATAGTCGGCCGTGCCGGTGTAGACGCCCGCGTTCAGGTACAGCTCCGCCAGCAGCATGTTCGCTGACGCGGGCGTCGCGCGGCCGTAGGTGGTCTGCCCGGCGGGGGTCGGCAGCGAGTCCAAGATCGCCTTCAGCTCGCTCACGACGTAACGGTACAGGCTGTCGCGCGCGACCTGCTTCGGTGGCGGGCCACCGATCGGGTCGGCCTCGGTCACGAGGGGGATGTTCCCGAAGAAATCCAGCCCCACCCAGTAGGCGAACGCGCGCAGGAATCGCGCTTCGGCGCGGTAGTTCTGGATCCGCGCCCTGAGGCTGATGGTGTTGGTCGAGTTCCATTGCCATCTATTCAGGTCGGGAACGCCGGGATCGTTCCAGCCGATCACGGCCTCGTCCGTCGGGAGTTCCTGCAGATACCAGTTCAGCCGCAGGAATTCCGATGTGCCCTCGTCGATCAACTTGATGTCCCCGTTCTGGAACCCGGGATCGTTGGGGCCGATCTGGGAGGTCACGACCAGTCCAGCGTACAGCTTCGCCATGTACTCCGCATAGGCGTTCGGGTCGGCCCAGATGTTGGCGCCGGTCACGGCGCTCTTCGGGGCCACCGTCGGGTCCGTGCAGCCGACCACGACCACGACCGCGAGCAGCGTCGCGGTGACGGCGAAGGCCTTGACTGTTCTGCGGTTCATATCTTGGTCCCTTCTCGAATGGTCCGTATGCATGGCGCTGGACTAGAACCGGACGCTCAGACCCCCGCTGAACGTGCGCGAGCGGGGATAGATGTTGTTGTCAATGCCGTTCAGCCCCGCGGTCGGATCGACGCCATCGTAGCCGGTGATCGTGAAGGCGTTCTGGACCGTCGCGTACGCGCGCCACGGCCGTCCACCGTACTGGAACGCGTAGCCGAGCGTGATGTTATCCATCCGCAGGAATGACGCCTTGCGCACATAGTAATCCGACAGGTATTGGGGCGCCGTGAAGCCGGTCGTCAGGACCGACGCGTCCATGTTGGTCGGCGTCACGTTGCTGGACGTGATGTTCTGGTACGACCCGTTGGAGGCCGCCACGTTGTTGTAGACGTAGTTGCCCAGCTGCGCCCGCAGGGTGAAGCCGAGGTCGAAGTTGCGGAACGTGAAATACGACGTGTGCCCCAGCTCCACGGTCGGCCAGGGGGAGTGGAACGGCCGCAGGTCGTTGGTGCAGCCCTGGACGGTGCTGTCACCGGCCGCGTTCTGGACCAGCGGAACATACGTGTTCTGGACCGGCTTCCCGTTCTGGTAGAATTGCTGGCAGACAAGGAACGAGTAGATCGGCTCGCCCGGCTTCAGCACCTGAATGGTGTTGCCCGTGCCGCCCCCGATGCCGCCGACGTTGATCAGGGAGACGCTCTGGTTCGGGTTGATGCTGAGCAGCTCGTTGCCGTTGTGGCTGACCGTGAAGTCCGCCGTCCAGCCCAGGCCCTCGGCGCGCGCCTCCAGGATTTTGGCGCTGAGGCTGAACTCGATCCCCCGGTTCCTCATGGTGCCGACATTGGTCGTGAGGAGGTTCGTGAAATTGGTGCCAGCGGCAACGGGCACGGTGAAGATCAGGTCACTGGTGTTCTTGGTGTACCAGTCGATGGCACCGCTGATCCGCTGACCGAACAGCGCGTAGTCCACGCCGACGTTGTACGACTTGGTGCTTTCCCAGTGGATGTCCGGGTCCACCGCCCCCGGCCGGATCGTCGGGATGAATTGGCCGCCGAAGTAGTACTGCGCCTGGCCGTTGCTGAACGTGTATGTCGGGTATTGCAGGTAGTCGCCGAACGCCTGGTTGCCGGTCTTCGCCCATGACGCCCGGATTTTGAGGTCCGAGAGCGCGGTGACGGTCCTCAGGAACGGCTCTTGCGAGATCCGCCAGGCCACTGACACCGAGGGGAAGGTGCCCCACTGATGGCCAGGCCCGAAGCGCGACGACCCGTCGCGACGGAGGCTCCCTGCCAGGAGGTAGCGGTCGTTCAGGTTGTAATTGAAGCGCCCGGCGTGCGAGGTGCTATACGAGTAGCCGGCGGTGAGATCGATATTGCCGGGCACCGCAATGATCGGGGCCGAATAGTTCAGGTACCACTCACTCACCAGGCTCGACTGGTTTCGGTTCGAGAAACTCAGAAGACCCTGGCCCTGTCGGATCTGCGCGGCTAAATCGTTCGGGATGAACGTCTCGGTGTTGGCTTGAGTGAGATCGTATCCGAGGTTGGCGTTGGCGGTGAGGCTCCGCAGGAACGGAAGGTGGTAAGCCCCCTGTAGGTTGCCGACGCTGCGCCAGGTGGAGCCCTGGCTCACGGACCGGTTCAGGCTCGCCACCGGGTTGCTCGCCGACGCACCGGTCGTCGGCCAGTCGAAGTAGCCGGTCGCGTTGGTCGGGTCATAGACAGGTTGCGTGGGCGCCATCGCCACGGCGTTGCCGAGCGCGTCCCCGGCCTGGAACTCCTCGGACGAGCGGGACCCGCGCAAGTTGGTCTTTATGTCCAGGTTGTCGTTCAGGAGGATCTGTTGGTAGCTCACGCCCAGGGATAGCCGCTCGGTCGAGCTCGTCCGGATGATCCCGTCCTGATTGAGGTAGCCAACGGAGAACCGGTAGTTGCTGTTTTGGCCCACGCCTGAGACGACCAAGTCGTGCTGCTGCCCGAAGGCCTTGTGGTCGATGAGGTCGAACCAGTTGGTGTTCGCGCTGCCCAGGCTGGCGGTTCTCGTCGGCGCTTGCGCTGCCACCGCCGCCCGGAATTGATCCGCGTCGAGCACGGACGGGACCCGCGTGACCGACGAGGAGGACACACTGGTGGTGTACTCGATCTCCGGCCCGTGTTGCCTGGACTTCTTGGTCGTGATCAGCACGACGCCGTTGGCGGCGTTCGCCCCGTAGATCGCCGCGGCCGACGCGTCCTTCAACACCGTGATACTCTCGATGTCCCCGGGATTGATGAAGTTGAAGGGGTCCCGGCTGAGAGTGTCCTGGCCTGCCGAGAGAACGCTGGTCACCGGCATCCCGTCGATGACGTAGAGCGGGTCGCTGCTCGCGTTGACCGACGTTGCGCCGCGAATCCGGATCTTGAGAGCACCGCCGGGTTGGTTGTTGTCCACGACCTGCACGCCGGCAACCTTGCCCTGGATGAGCGCTTGTGGGGTGATGATGCGGCCGGTATTGAACTCCGCCGCCGAGACCTGCGTCACGGCCCCGGTGATGTTGCCCGCCTGCTGCGTTCCGTAGCCCGTTACGACGATTTCCGAGAGGCTCACCGCCTGCGCGGCCAGGGCGAAATCGACGACGAGCGTATCGCCTCCCGCGACCGTCACCTGCTGCGCCGCACGCGCGTACCCGATCAGTCTCGCCCGGATGGAGTCCGTACCCGCGGGCGCCGCCGCGACGACGTAACGACCATCCCCCTGGGACAGCGCGCGGTGAGTGCCGATGCTGATGGTGGCTCCCGCGAGCGGTTGTTGCGTCGTGGCATCGGTAACGCGTCCGCGGATGGTGCCGGTGGGCTGTTGCGCGAGTAATGGCGCGATCCAGAGCACAGCCGGGAGCGCACCGACAATGCACCGAAGCCGTCTCATACGCCTTCTCCCTCAAAACGGTGGGGCCGAGCACGCAACGGCGGGAAGCGTGTCGGAGCGAGGGAGGAGGTAACGCGCGGGGGCTATTCTGTCAAATCGCGCTGACGGTCTCGTCACGAAACGCCGTGTGACCAAGGCACCGTTGCTCCTCTGCGACGCTTGCGGAGTAGATGAGTTCGTTGGAGGTTTCGAGGGTCTACGTCCACTGGGCTCTATGACCATCGGGATGAATCCACCGCCCCAACCGCTGCTGGACCGGCCCAGCCAATTCAGGCAGTGCCTGCGCCAGCGGCTGCGATTGGCGCGCGAGATCGCGGCCCTGCGCGCCCGTTTCGCGACTGCCGTGCACGACTACGAACGCGTCTTGCGCACATTGCAACTGCTCGCGCCCACGGTCGGTCTGTCGGAGCCGGACGTGGTGCACCCCACCGACCCCGAGTGGGGCCCGGCAGCGCTGCTCACCTACGCCGACGGGTATTTTCTCAAAGGAGAGCAGGACCGGATTGACCGGCTGCTGCACTTGATGCCGTAAACGACGTTGCCGCGCGGCAACGTCGTTCCGGCTCCCGAGAGGATCGGGGGCCTTTTTGTTGCCCTTCATGGAGGAGGTCACTGCCTGCTCCGTCGGTCTTCAGGGCGATAATTCGTGAGTCTCGCCGTCTTGAGGAGGATCGATTCGGCGTACAATCCTGAGCCACCGTACAGGCTCACGGCAGATGGAGAGCTACGAGAGCTCAGATCCGGTCAGCGACCCGGGCGTGCCACGGCAGGCGACGGCGTTGAATGCTCCCGTGATCGTGATCTGTGGAGTGCAGTTCATGGCCGAGACGGCGGCAATCGCGAACCCGGACAAGCGCGTGCTCATCCCCGATCCCGCGGCCGGGTGCTCGCTCGCCGCCACGATCCGGCCGGAGGATGTGCGGGCATGGCGCGCCGAGCATCCCGACGGGATCGTAGTCGCCTACGTGAACTGCAGCGCAGCGGTCAAGGCCGAAGCAGACTATTGCTGCACCTCGGGCAACGCGGTCGCGGTCGTCAAATCCCTGCCTGATGGCGTGCCCGTGCTCTTCGTACCCGATTTCTTCCTGGGGAGTTACCTGCGCCGGGTGACCGGACGAGACCTCGAGGTGTGGATGGGGGAATGCCACGTCCACGCCGCGCTGACTCCGGACGTGCTCGCGGCCAAGCGGCAGGAGCATCCGGATGCCGAGTTCCTCGTCCA
>QHUC01000131.1 GCA_003221045.1 Gemmatimonadota bacterium
ATAATGACAGGCAGGCGCGCCAAGAAGGGCGTACCGAACGTCATGGCCCAGAGCCTCCGGAGGGAGAGGTGCACAAGGGCGGGCTTGAATTAGCACGGGAATGGCGTGGCGGCAAGAGGCAGGAGCAGGCCTCTACCGTCCTCGACCGTCTTCTACCATCCTCTACCGACGTCTATGCAAAACCCCGACATCGCCCGCCTGTTCGACGAAGTGCCGGATCTCCTCGAGATCCAAAACGCCAACCCGTTCCGGGTGCGCGCGTACCGCAACGCGGCCCGCACCATACGCGATTTTCCGGAGCCGATCGCTGAGCTGGTGCGCGCGGCGACCAAAGACCTGACCGAAATCCCCGGCATCGGCGAAGATCTGGCCGAGAAGATCGGCGACATCGTCACGACCGGCGAGCTGCCGCTCCGGAAACAGCTGGCGGCGAAGCTGCCGGCGGGATTGCTCGATCTGCTGCGCATTCCCGGCCTCGGTCCCAAGCGCGTCAAGATCCTCTACCAGAAGCTCAAGGTGAAATCGGCCGCCGACCTGGCCAAGGCGCTCGACGCCGGCAAGGTGCAGAAGCTCAAAGGCTTCGGGCCCAAGATGGAGGAGAAGATGCGTGCCGGCCTCGGCCAGGCGCAGGTGACCGAGCGGCGCATGCTCCTGAACGAGGCCGAGACGCAGGCGCTCGCCATCGTCGGATATCTGAACGCGGGCGGCAACGTCCGGCAGATCGAGGTCGCGGGGAGCTATCGCCGCCGGCGCGAAACAATCGGCGACCTGGACATCCTTGTGACGTCCGATGCGAGCGCCGCCGTGATGGACCGGTTCGTTCGCTACGGCGAAGTGCGGGAAATCGTGTCCCAGGGCGAGACGCGCTCCACGGTGAAGTTCCGCAGCGGCCTACAGGTAGACCTGCGCGCGGTCGAGCCCGCCGCCTACGGCGCCGCACTGCAGTACTTCACCGGCTCCAAGGCCCACAACGTCGAGCTGCGGAAGATCGCCCAGGAGCACGGCTACAAGCTCAACGAATACGGGCTGTTTAAGGGGACGCGGCGCGTTGCGGGGAAGACGGAGGAAGAGATCTACGCCAAGCTCGGCCTCGACTGGATACCGCCGGAGCTGCGGGAAGCGCGTGGGGAGATCACGCTCGCCCGCGAGCATCGCCTCCCGCGCCTCGTCGCGCTGACGGACATCCGTGGCGATCTCCAGATGCATACCTCGGCTACCGACGGCAAGGGCACCATCGACGACATGGCTCACGCCGCCCGCGCCCTCGGATACCAGTACATCGCCATCACCGATCACTCGAAACGGGTCACGATGGCGTTGGGCTTCGACGCCAAGCGGCTCCGCGAGCAGTGGAAGACCATCGACGAGTGGAACGCCACCAGTCGCGGCTTCACGATCCTGAAGAGCATCGAGCTCGACATCCTCGAGAACGGGAAGCTCGACCTCCCCGACGACGTGCTGGCGGAAGCGGACTACGTCGTGGCGACGGTACACTACGGCCTCAACCAGACGGAGAAGGAGTTGACCAGGCGGCTGGTCGGGGCGGCCGAGCATCCGTGCGTGGACACGATCGGCCACCCCACCGGACGCATGCTCGGCAAGCGCGAGTCCTACCGGTTCGACTTCGATGCCGTCGTGCGTGCCTGCGTCGCCCATGGGTGCGCGCTCGAGCTCGATGGGCACCCCGAGCGCATGGATCTGCCGGACACGCTGGCCGCCGCGGCCAAGAAGCAGGGCGCGCGTTTCGTGCTGTCCACGGACAGTCACCAGCCCGGCAATCTGCCGTTCATGAGGTACGCGGTGGATCTGGCACGACGCGCCGGACTCGAGTCCGGCGATATTCTGAACACCCGGCCGCTCGCCGACTTCAGGAGGGAATTGAAGCGCTCGAAGCGATGAGCTCGAGTTGCACGACGGGGGCGAAACTCTTGCGGTGATGGGGAGTGAAGCCGAAAGCGCCGAGCGCGGCGAGGTGCTCGGGCGTTGCGTACCCCTTGTTGCTCGCCCAGGAGTACCCCGGGTGGTGTCCGCTCAGGAGCTCCATCAGCCGGTCGCGCACCGTCTTCGCGATCACCGAGGCGGCCGCGATGGAATGGCAGTGCGCATCGCCGTCGATGATCGCCTCGTGCTGACGGCCCAACTCGGGACAGGGTAACCCGTCCACCAGCACGACGTCCGGGCTGCAGGCGAGCCGGGCGATCGCGCGTCGCATGGCGAGGATGCTCGCGCGGCGGATGTTGAGCCGGTCGATCTCGCGCACGCTCGCCGCGCCGACCCCGATCGCGAGCGCCCGGGCTCGCACCACCAGGGCGAGCCGGCTCCGCTTCGCGGGTGGGAGCAGCTTCGAGTCCCGCAATCCGCGGATCACCTTACAGTAGGGTGGGAAGACGACGGCCGCGGCCACCACTGGGCCGGCCAGAGGACCGCGGCCTGCTTCGTCGACACCGGCGACGAGTCCGCCCCCCGCTTGCCAGAACGCGATCTCGCGCTCGAGCGTGGGGCGGGGGCCTCTCACGCCTCTTGCTTCTCCGCCGTCTCGGGAACCGTTACACCGCGCTTCTCACGGATCCGGGCCGCCTTGCCGGCCAGCCGCCGCAGGAAATACAGCTTGGCGCGGCGCACCCGCCCCTTCCGCACCATCTCGATCTCCGCGATGGACGGCGAATGCAGCGGAAAGATCCGCTCGACGCCCACGCCCGCCGAGATCTTTCGGACGGTGAACGTCTCGTTGATCCCGCCGCCGCGACGGCCGATGCACACACCCTCGAACGCCTGGAGCCGCTCTTTGTCACCCTCACGCACGCGCACCATCACGCGCACGGTGTCGCCTGGAGCGAACGCCAGGATGTTGGTCTTGAGCCCCTCGCGCTCGACCGCTCGTAATCTTTCCATGGCCGTGTCCTCTATCCGTCTAACCGTCCAGTTTTTCCCACAGATCGGGCCGTCGCTCCCGTGTCAGCCGCTCCGCTTCCGCCTCCCGCCAGCGCGCGATCTGCTCATGATCGCCGCTCAACAATACGGCCGGGACATCCATTCCGCGATAGCTTGGCGGCCGTGTGTAGCTCGGCGCCGCGAGCAACCCGTCGTAATGGGAGTCCGTCGCCGCGGACTCGAGGCCGTCCGCCACACGCTGATCCACGTCCTTGTAGTGTCCGCAGAGCAGCGTCAGCTCCTTACCCACGGAAAATCGCACGGCGTCGCGATGGGTGAACGCCCGGCCCCGCGCCGACAACAGCACGATGGGTGGTCCCGTCCGCAGATCCTCCACCGCCTCGAAAAAAGGTTCGGGCTTGAGCACCATCCCCGCCCCGCCACCGTAGGGCGTATCGTCCACCGTCTTGTGCCGGTCGTGCGTGTACTCGCGCAGCTGCACCACCCGGTAGCGCACCAGTCCTCGCTCGGCCGCCCGACCGAGAATGCTGGTCCGGAGCGGCGCCTCGAACACCTCCGGGAACAGCGTCACGACGTTAATCGTCAGCATCGGCCCCCGCCCCGGCCTCATCCACGGCGACGAAGTGATTCCGCCACGGCTCGACCACCGCGCGTGAAGTCACCCCGACGAACGACAAGAGCCATTCCCGATGATACGCGCGGCGCCGTGCCACGATCAGCGGTCCCGCCACTACTTCCCGGTCCTCGTTCACCACGAGCACCCGGGCCTTGGGCGCGAACACCGCGCCCGGGTTCCCCACGAGCGGATACACCGCCACCTCTCCTTGCTGCCCGTGCGGCTTCCGCAGCCGCCCGACTAGGCGGGCCGTTTGCCGAGAACTCCCGCCCGCTTGAACAACGAGCGCACTGTGTCGGTCGGGAGCGCGCCCTTGTCCAGCCAGGCCCGCGCCTGCTCCGCGTTCACCTGGATGTCCGCGGGATTCGTGCGGGGGTTGTAGTGGCCGAGCATCGCGACGAACCGTCCGTCGCGAGGCGAGCGCGAGTCGGCGACCACAATTCGGAAATAGCTCTGACCCTTGCGCCCCTCACGCCGCAGCCGAATACGAGTTGCCATAATGCTCCTAGGTTCTTTTCAGAAGCTTCTTCATTTGCTGGAACTGCTCCAGCAGTCGATTGACCTCTTGCACGGGACGCCCCGCCCCCTGCGCGATGCGCCGCCGTCGCGATCCGGTGAGAATCGACGGATCGGCCCGCTCCCGCCTCAAGACCGCGGCGAGCTGCTCCGCAAGGCCCGTAAACATAAGCCCACAAAACTAGTTAGCGAATTGTCGGAATCCAAGTGGGGCCGACTATCGTCCCGCGCGTGTGACGCGGATCGCCGGCACGTGCTTCCAGCCTACCCAGCGCGGCGGCGCGTCGACGAGGCGTACCACCTGCACACCGCTCACGAGCAGTTGCTTGATCTCGGAGCGGCGGAGCCCGTGGCCGCCGGCCCGCCGCTTGGCCCAGGCTCGTCCCAGCGCCTTCGCAAATCGTGTGGCGGCCGCCCGATCGTCCCACAGGACGTACCAGACGAGGACATCCGCCCCGGTACGGGCCCCTGTACGGAGCACCAGGTAACGGTCGCCGTCCCACCCCTCCGCCAACCGCGCCGCCGCGCTGTCGTCCCCGAGATGCTGCTCGAACAGGAGTCGGATCTCGAACTCACCCAGGTCGTCCTCGTAACGCACCGCGCCGGAGGGGCGGGCCACGGATTCGAACACGACCCGGTCCGGGCGGTCACCCGCGGCATAGCGCGCGGGGTGGAGGATCTGCTCGGTGGATATCGGCATCAGCGCGCCGAAGGGTTGCTTGCCGGGATACTCGCGGTCGAACCACCGCACGAACTCGGCGCCGCCCAGGTAGGGGAAAATGAGACTCTCGCGCAGCCACAGCGGCGCGTTGGCGAACACCTTCATCTCCTGCTGTGCCCCGCCGAGCGCGGTGCGCAGGTTCCACAGGTTGGGCAGGCTTTCGATCTTCTGCTCCGGCATGAGCACGAGGACCTGGGCGAGCGTCGCCTGCCCCTCGAGGATCGCCTGCGCGGCGGTGCGGCGGTCGTTCTGTCGCTTCAGCTCGACGAGCGAATCGAGGTTCAGATATTGGTGCTGCAAGGCGTGCACGAGCTCATGAGAGATCACCAGCCGTGCCTGGCTGGGATCGATGTCGGCCGGGATGAACAACGCGTTCGAGTCGGGAGGTCGTCGTCGAACTTGTGGATGACGTAGTCGCGCACCTGCGCGCGGCTGCGGCGCAGCACGACGGGATGCTGCCGGAACCGCAGTCCCATGGCCCGCTCGACGGCCGGCATCATCTGCTCAACCGCCTGCTTCAGCTCGGCCTCGTTCTGCACGTCCCGCGCGCGCTGCTCGCAACCCGCGCTGCCACCGGCGACGGCTGCGACCACCACCGCGGTCGCGAGCCAGTCCCGTCCCCGGCTCAAGCCTGCCACTCGATCCCCTTCCCGACGGCAGAGCCCACGACGCGGGCGATATCCTGGCCTGTGACGACGATTCCTTGGTGCTCGAGTTCCTCGCGCAGCAGTCGATCCAGCTCGGCATGGCGATCCGAGAGGGTTGGTGGAGGACGGTGGATGTCCGTGGAAGTCGGTGGAGGTGACTGCACGGAGCGACCTCCACCATCCTCCACCGTCCTCCCCCGTCCTCCCCCGCCCAGCATCTTCTCAATCTCCGCCCCGATCCGCTCGAGCATCGGGAAAATCTCAGCGACCAGGTCCTCCGCCGGCTCCTGTTGCGGACGCTCGTGCGTGTACCCCCGCCGGATCATGGCGTCCACCTTGCGCCGCTCGCGGATCAGCCGATCGAGCTCTGGCGAGACGTGGGCCGTGGCCTGCGCGTGGGCGCACGCCTCGTCCAGAACGTCGATCGCCTTGTCCGGCCGGGCGCGCTCGGGCACGAATCGGTCGGTGAGGACGATGGCGGCCTTGAGCGCGTCGTCGGTAATGGCGACCGCGTGGTGCCGCTCGAGCCGTGGGCGTCGGGCGACGAGCACCTCCCACGTCTGGATGGCGTCGAGCTCCTCGACCATCACTGGCTGAAAGCGGCGCTCCAGCGCCGGGTCGCCCCGGATCGACTTGTCGTACTCGCCACCGGTCGTGGCGCCGATCATCCGGATGTCGCCCCGTACGAGCGCGGGCTTGAGCATGTTCGCGGCGTCCATGGCGGCGCCGAGCGCCGTCCCCTGGCCGATCAGGTTGTGGAGCTCGTCCACGAAGAGGATCAAATCGGGGTCCGCGGAGAGCTCGCGGACCAGCTTGCGGATGCGCTCCTCATACTGGCCGCGGAAGGAGGTGCCCGCGAGCAGGGCCACGTGGTCGAGGGCCACGACACGAACGTCCTTGAGCGCCGGCGGAACCGCCCCTTCGGCGACGCGTTGGGCCAGCCCTTCGATGATCGCCGTCTTGCCCACGCCGGCCTTGCCGATCAAGGCGGGATTGTTCTTGCTCTGCCGGAGGAGAATGTCCACGACGCGCGAGATCTCCGCGTCGCGACAGCGCACCGGCTCCAGATCGCCGCGACGGGCCTGAGCCGTGAGGTTCACGCCCACGCGCTCGAGCACCTCCCCGGATTCGAACAGCCCGGCTAACGGATCGTCCATGAGCCCCCCTCCCCTTCCCCTCACCCCGCTCGCAGGAATCGCACGTACCAGTCGATGATCGCGTCACCGAAGACGAACACGACTGTCGCACCCATCGCCAGAAATACCCCGAACGGAACGTGACGCTTCCGTTTGCGCAGGAGCAGCAGAGGGACGTACACCAGGCTGCCGAACAGCGCCCCGGCGAACACGGTCAGCAGCACTCCTTTCCACCCGACGAACGCCCCGACCATGGCCATCATCTTGATGTCGCCGCCGCCCATGGCCTCTTCCCTGAACACCCACCCTCCTACCAGGCCGACCAGGTAGAGCAGCAGGAAGCCGGTACAGGCCCCGAGGACGGCGTGCACGAACCCGGTGACGCCTCCGGCGAGCGAGAGGCCGAGCCCGATGATCAAGCCCGCCCAGTTGTACTCGTCCGGGATGAGGTAGTGGCGGGCGTCGGTGATCGCGATGCCCAGCAGAATGGTGCCCAACGCCGCCGCCGCGAGAAACCGGACGGTCGGGCCGTAGGCCAGCATGGCCGCGATCCAGAGGATCGCGACGACGGCCTCGATGATCGGGTACTGTTTGGAGATCGGCTGGCCACACGCGCGACAGCGCCCGCGCAGCAGGAGCCAGGAGACGATCGGGATGTTGTCGCGCCACTCGATGCGCCGGCCGCAGCGGGGACAGGTGGAGGGGGGATGGAACAGGGAGCGTTGCTTCTTGTCTTCATGGGCGAGGCGCAGGATGCAGACGTTCAGGAAGCTCCCGAAACACAGCCCCAGGAGCCCCGCGCCCACCAGCAAGATCGGGTCAACGTCCACGCGTCACCTCGTAGAGCAGGATCCCCGCCGCTACCGCGACGTTGAGTGACTCCGCGCCCTGCGCCAGCGGGATGGCGACGCGCTGCGCGGCCAGCGCGTTGAGCTGCGGGCGAATCCCCGCGCCTTCGTTACCGACGATGACGGCGATCGGGCCGCGCGCTCCCCCTCCATCGCGCGATCCCAGGGCGCGATGGAGCGGCAGGCCGTCCGCCGCGGCGGCCCACAGGGTGACGCCGTGCGCGCGCGCCCAGGCGATGAATCCCGGATCGTCGAGGGCCACCACGAGGTGGCGGAACGTCGCGCCCATGGCCGCCCGCAGCGCCTTAGGGCTCGTCGGGTCGGCGCTGCCGCGCAGCACTACCGTCCCGGCCGCGCCGAGGGCGTGCGCGGTGCGGATCAGCGTGCCCACGTTCCCGGGATCCTGGACGCCGTCGATGACGAGCGCTACCGCGCCGGGCTTCGGCGCGAAATCAGCGGCGCTCGAGCGCGGCGGCTCGATCACCCCGAGGATCCCCTGCGGCGTGTCCGTGTCGGCGAGCAGCGCGAATGCTCGCGCGCCAACCTCTTCCACGGGCACCGCGTGCCGCCCGAGCTCGGCGATGAGGGCAGTGCCGCGCGCCGTCCGGGTGAGGTCGGGGGCGACGAGCGCGCCCCGGAACGGGACCCCGGCGGCGAGGGCCTCCTCGACGAGCCGAACCCCTTCGATGAGCGCAAGTCCCCGCCGGTCGCGCGCTTTACGGCGTTGGAGATCGCGGATGGTCGATTGCAGATTACTGGCGATGATGCGCCTCGCGGATGCCGGGCAAGACACCCAATATGCGATAAAGCGTGGGACGGGCGCTACGTGAAAATCGCCCTGACCATCGCGGGGTCCGATTCGGGGGGCGGCGCCGGCATCCAGGCCGACCTCAAGACGTTCCATCAATTCGGTGTGTTCGGCACGAGCGTCGTCACCGCCATCACGGCCCAGAACACGGTCGGCGTGCGTGATTGGGAAGCGGTGCCGGTGCAACTCGTGACGCGCCAGCTGGACGCGATCGCCGACGACCTGCCGCCCGGCGCCGTGAAGTCGGGCATGCTCGGGTCCGCTGCCATCGTCGAGGCGGTCGCCGACGGGATCGCCCGGCGATCGCTGCCGAACTATGTCCTCGACCCGGTCATGGTCGCCACCTCCGGAGATCGGTTGCTCGACGCGGATGCCGAGCGGCTGATCGCGCGACGACTCGTGCCGCTCGCGACGCTCGTCACGCCGAACCTCGATGAAGCCGAGGTGCTGGTCGGCGACACGGTGCGCACGCCGGATGGGATGGAGCGTGCGGCGCGGGAGCTCGTACGCCGGGGGGCGCGGGCGGCGCTCGTGAAAGGGGGCCATCTCGCCGGCCCCGAAGTGATCGACGTACTGGTGGTGAACGGAACGGCTCGACGGTTCACGCGGCCGCGGCTCGACACCACGTCCACACACGGGACGGGCTGTACGCTCTCCGCGGCGGTCGCCGCTGGTCTGGCACTCGACCGGCCGCTCGAGCGCGCCGTGCAGGATGCGCTCGATTTCGTACACCGCGCGATGGCCGCTGCGCCGGGTCTGGGCCAAGGGCATGGGCCGCTGAACCATTTCGTACCGGCGCCGCCTCGACCACCGACGGACGGGTGGTAATTGCCCCGCCCCTTTCTCACGGCACGCTGGTCGGACATCGTCCTGCTGACCTTCGAGGCGCCCGAAGACCTGATTCGACGTTATGTCCCGGCCGGCGTCGAGCCCGACCGCCGCGACGGTCGCACCCACGTGAGTCTCGTCGCGGTCTACATGCACGAAGTGCGGATCCTGGGTTGGCGTGTTCCGGGGTTCGGCGCACATCCGCAGGTCAACTTTCGCACGTACGTCCGCGTGGAGGACGAGCCGGGGGTCTGGTTCATTCGCCAGCTGGTGCCGAGCCGCCTGATCGCGGCGGTGGGCCGGTTGCGCTACGACGAGCCGTTCTGGCCGACACCCATCCGGCGCCGCGTGCTCGACACGGTGAGCGAGGTGCGCGCCGAATACGCCGTCGGTCCCGCCGCGCTCGGCTGGCACGTGAGCGTCGCCGGCACGCGGGCCGTGCGGCTGCCGCCGCCGGACTCACCGGAGCACTACTTCACCGACCGCATGCTCGCGTGCCGCGCGCGACCGGACGGCACACTCGGCGTATTCCGCGTGGCACATCCCCCGTGGGCGATACGGGAAGTTCGCGCGCTCGACTACCGGTTCGACTTTGGCTCGCTCTACGGAGCGGACTGGGAGTTCCTGAACCGCGCGGCGCCGACGTCGGTCGTGTTCGCCGAGGGCTCGGAGGTGGCGGTGTACCCGCCCACGGATTCCGCGACCGGGGCAGTCTGATTCACAGTCTCTTGAGCACACCTCGTATCAGCTGTTCGAGCTGGCCGGCCACCTGCTTCCCCGCCTCCAGCACTTCCAGATGCGACAGCTTCTGCGCCGACAACCCGGAAGCCACATTCGTGATGCTCGAGAAGCCGAGACACCGGAGGCCCCGCGCCCGGGCGGCGATCACCTCCGGCACAGTGGACATGCCTACCGCATCCGCGCCGATCCGCTCGAGCATGCGGATTTCCGCGGGGCTCTCGAACGACGGGCCGAGCAGAGCCGCATACACGCCTTCCTCGAGGGGAATGCGCTCGTCTCGCGCCACCTGACGCGCGAGCGCCCGCAGCGCCGGATCGTAGGGATCGCTCATGTCGGGGAAGCGCTCCTCGCCCTCCTCGACGGGGCCGACGAGCGGGTTGCGGAACATCAGGTTGATGTGGTCGGCGATCAGCATCAATGTGGGTGGCCGGAAGCTGCGCCGGATCCCACCCGCGGCGTTCGTGACCACTATCGTCTTCACGCCGAGCGTCGCGAACAGGCGTGTGGGCAGGGCGGCGAGCGCGGGGGCTTGGCCTTCGTACAGATGAAACCGGCCGCTTTGGACGAGCACCGGCGTTGACTCGAGCGTGCCGCCGACCAGCTCGCCCTTGTGCCCGGGCGCGCCTGGCTCCGGGAAGCCCGGGATCTCTCGGTACGGGATACGCACCGGATCGCGCACGGCGTCGGCCACGCCCGCGAGCCCGGAGCCGAGCACGATGGCGACCTGCGGCTTGAGCTTGCCCAGTCGCTTCGCGACCGCCTCCGCCGCCGCGAGGAGGGTACCGCTCCCCGCCCGCTCCTGTTTGGTCACAGCAGCATGCCCGCCAGCGTCGCCGACAGAAAATTCGCCAGCGTCCCCGCGATCATCGCCCGGAACCCGAGGCGCGCGAGGTCGTGCTTCCGCTCGGGCACGAGCGCGCCGATGCCCCCGATCTGGATGCCGACTGAGCTGACGTTCGCGAAGCCGCACAACGCGAAGGTCGCGATCGTGAACGACACGGGGTCGAGCTGCCCCTTCATTGGTCCGAGCTGCGCGTAGGCGATGAACTCGTTCAACACCATGCGGGTGCCCAGCAGGCCGCCGATGGTGCCCGAGTCGTGCCACGGCACACCCATCGCGAACGCGATCGGGCGAAAGATCCAGCCCAGGATCGTCTGCAGGTCGCCCGGGAACCAGTAGACGAAGCCGTGCACCCATCCGAGGATCCCGTTGGTCAGCGCGATCAAGGCGATGAACGAGATCAACATGGCGATGACGTTCAGCATCAGGTGCAGGCCCTCGCTCGTGCCCCGCGCGGCCGCGTCCACGACGTTCACGTCGGTGCGCGGGATCTCGACCTTGACGCCACCAAGCGTCTCGGGCACCTGCGTCTCGGGCTCGAGGATCTTCGCCATCATGATGGTCCCGGGTGCGGTCATGATGACCGCCGTGAGCAGGTGTCGCGCCTCGATACCGAAGGCGATGTAAGCGGCCATGATGGAACCCGAGACGTGCGCCATCCCCGCGGTCATGACGGTCATCAGCTCGGACAGAGTCATCTTGGGAAGGAACGGACGGATCGTGAGCGGGGCCTCCGTCTGCCCCATGAAGATCGAAGCCGCGACATTCAGGCTCTCCGCGCCGCTCGCTCCCATGACCTTGTTCATGAGAATCGCGAACGCCTTCACGACGACCTGCATGACACCCAAGTAATACAGGATCGCGAACAGCGCCGATACGAAGATGATGGCCGGAAGTACCTGGAACGCGAACACCACACCGAGACTCGAGTGCTGCTTGCCGAGCTCGCCGAACACGAACCCCGACCCGGCATACGAAAACGCGAGGAGTGCCGAAACGGCGTCTCCCAGCGTCCGGAAGATGCGCTGGCCGATGGGAACTCTGAGGACGAAGATGGCGAACGCGAGCTGCAGGCCCACCCCCCACCCGACGATGCGCGGGCTGATCGCGCGGCGATTCCGCGATAGCGCGAGACCGATCCCGAGAATGAGGGCAATGCCGAAGATTCCCGTGAGCCGCTGGGGAAGCGACCGGGACGCGGCCTGTGCGTCCGGTGCGGCGGGTGGAGCCACCCGAGCCGCCGTGTCTGCCGCCGTGGATTGCTGGGGGCGCGGGGCGCCCTGAATCGTGTTCCACACGAAGCGCGGCAGCGCGAAGACGACCAGCGCGCAAACAAAGGTGATCGCGAAGGCGAGGATCGTACGGCGCAGCGTCATGAGAGAGCCTCCAGTTCGCTCTGCACGCGGGACACCAACGCCACCTTCTCGAAGTCGGGAAGAAACGCGCTCTCGCACGCATTGAGCACCGCGCGGGCGAGGTCCCCTTTGGTCAAGCCCAATGCGCTCTGCGCCGTGAAATACTCGTCGGTGAGCGAGATGCCGTCTACCAGCCGCCCATCCGTGTTGAGTGTCACCACGACACCCCTATCCAGGTATCGCTTGAGCGGATGCTCCGCGAGGGACGGCACCGTGTGGGTGTGCACGTTCGACGTGAGGCACATCTCGAGCGGGATCTTGCGCTCGATCACGTACTCGAGGAGCGCGGTGTCTTCGCCGAGTCGCGTCCCGTGACCGACGCGCAGGGCGCCGCATTCGTGCAGCGCCTGGCGAATGGAGTCCGGACCGTCGCCTTCACCCGCGTGGCAGGTACAGGCCATGCCGTGCTGCGCCGCGTACACGAAGGCGGCCCGGTGATCCCGCGCCGGGAAACCGTGCTCGGCGCCCGCCAGATCGAACCCGACGACCCCCGCGGCGCGGTAGTCCGCGGCGGCGCGCGCGAGCTCGAGGGACTCCGCGACGGGTCTCGTGCGGATGCCGCACACGATGAGGCCCACTTTGGTCCCGGTTTCGGCCTCGCCGCGCTTGAGGCCGCGCAGCGGGGCCTCGATCGCCTGCGCCAGCGTCAGCGCCGGCCGGTGGAGCAGCGGCGAATACCGCACCTCCACGTAGCGCAGTCCATCGGACGCCGCATCCAGGACGAACTCGTAGCCGATCCGCTCCAGCGCCGGCGCCGTCTGCATCACCGACAGCGTGATCTCGTATTTGGTGAGATACTCCTCCAGACTCTTGGCGTGCTTCACGAAGAGCGCCTGGGCCAGCGTCTCCGGAGTGTCTGCGGGAAGCCGAATCCCCTGGGCGTTGGCCAGCTCGAGCATCGTGGCCGGACGCAGGCAGCCGTCCAGGTGCACGTGCAGCTCGGCCTTGGGCCAGCGGCGCAGGGCCTCCTTGGTGAGGCGCGGCGGGCCCTGCCGGGCGCTCACGACGACGCGGAAGATCGCGCCGCCCTCCCCCACCGGGTCGCTGGCGTCCACCGGGCGACCCACACCGTCCGTCACGTATGCCGCTCCGCGCCCCACCAGCTCCGCGAGCGCGTGGTCGAGCTCCTCGACGGCGTCGCGCACACTCGCCCCTCGGGCGACTGTCACGGGCCGCTCGTTGACGAACACCTGGATCACGGACCATCTCCCTCGCGGTGCCACCGTGGGTCACCCGGCGGAGCGATCGGCTGGCGCCGCATGACGTGCGCAGTGTCGACAGCGGGACGGGACGGAGGGGTGGTGGGTTGTTGGACGGCGGCGACGAGCGCCAGGAGCAGATGCATAGTGCGCAGAAAATTGCCAAGGGCGAGCGCGTTGCGCTACCTTGACGTCGCTATGAGCGAGCCGACGACGCACCGAA
>QHUC01000241.1 GCA_003221045.1 Gemmatimonadota bacterium
CTCGCCGAACGGCATGTCCTGATGCCAGGCCATCCGCGCGAACGTCTCCAGGAAGTCTTCGGGCGCCGGAAAGGTGAGGTGCGGCGTCGCGCTCACCGCCCCCGCGACAGCCAGGGCGTACTCGCGCTCATCGAACGCCCGATCCTCATAGCAGGCCGTGAACGTGTGGAACGTATCGCCCAGCGCCCGGGCCGCCTCCGGCCGCTCGCGCCAGATCTTCCCGATCAGCGAGACGACGGTCGAGGAGTCCAGCCCGCCGCTGAGGCAGCTCCCGACCCGCACGTCGCTGATCAGGTGCCGGCAGATCGTCTCGAGCAGCAGCTCGCGCAATCCGTCGAGCTGCTCGCGGTCGCCAGCGCCGTTCGACGCCCGGGGGAGGAGCTGCCAGTATTGGTGCGTCGCAACCGAGCCGGTGGCCACGTCCAGTGTGAGCGCGTGCCCCGGCGGTAGCGCCTTGACGGCGCGCAGCAACGTGCGCTCCCCGTAGTCGCAGTTGGCGTGCACCAGAAACGCAAGCACGGCGTCGTCGTCGGGGGTGGCGTCGAGCCCCGGGAACGCGAGCAGCGCTTTGATCTCCGAGGCGAATACGAAGCCACCGGGGTGGGTGGCGTAGTAGAACGGCTTGATCCCCAGCCGATCGCGTGCGCAAAACAGGCGCCCGCGCACAGCGTCCCAGATGGCGAAGGCGAACATCCCGTCCAGCCGGGCGAGGCAGGCGTCCCCCCACTGGCGGTAGGCCTGCAGCAAGACCTCCGTATCGGTCCGGGTCGTGAACCGGTACCCGAGCGTTTCGAGCTGCGCCCGCAACTCCCGGTGGTTGTAGATCTCGCCGTTGAACACGATCCACTGCTGCGAATCGTCCACCGTCATCGGCTGCAGGCCTCGATCCGACAGGTCGATGATCGCCAAGCGGCGATGGCCTAAGCCGACCGTGACCGGCGTGTCTGTATCCCGCTGCGTGGTATGACTGAGGAAGGTGTGACTGAATCGGCCGCCGTTGACCCAACCGAGCAAGAACCCTTCACCATCCGGCCCGCGGTGCGCCTGCACGTCGTTCATGCGTTGCAGGGCGGCGACGTCGATCGGACGGCCGAGGCCGACGGCGCCTACGATCCCGCACATCGCGCATCTCCCGGGTGGCTCAGCGTCCGCATCCGCCGGTTTCACCTTCCCAAGGGTGGCTCGCCTTGAGGAGGTCATGGCGAGAGCATCGTGATGGCGAGAGCATCGTGACGGAAATCACTCAAGAAGCATGCCGTATGGCGCCTCTCAGCCCGCGATTTGCTGGCCGTAACCGGCTTCCTGGCAATGAGATGCGAAATCGCTCCGCCCTACGGCGCCGGCTCAATGGCGCGGCACGGGGCAGCGGTCGGCAAACTTGTGGCACCCCAGATACAGACGCGGGGCGCACGTCGGGCCACGCGCGCCCAAAACGGAACGGGCGCCTGATCGCCGGGCTGCCTGCCTGCAAGCGGAAATCGAGCGTTGACGGATTCACGAACAGCGGGTCGGTATTCTCGATATTCGTACCCGTCCCGCCGCCGCCCACGGCGCCGGTGCTCAGGTTGTGGTCGATGATGGATCCACTCTGCGTCCCCGAAATCCCGACATTCTGGCCGGGGAGGTAGAAGATGTTGTTCTCGATGAACAGGTTCGTGGTCGTCGCGGCCAGGATGATCTGGCCGTCGCGATTCGGGTTCGGGAACGCGAACGTGTTGTTCACGATGTACAGCTGATCCACGCTCGACCCGTAGCGCTGAATCGCCCAGCCCCGCGTGATGTTATAGAACACGTTGTTCCGGATGATGATGTTCGTGCCCTGGCCGTTGTACACGCCATGGTCGTGGTTCATCCAGTAGTCGTTCCCGGGCTGGCAGCCGTTCTCGCCCGCCGCGAAGCGACCGATGTCGTGCACCCAGTTGCCCTCGATGATCATGTTGTTGCTATAGGCGTCGATCGCCGACAGCCCGATGCCGCTCGACTCGCAGTACCGGCCCACGTCATGGATGTTGTTGCCGGCGATCTGGATGTCGTTGGTGCCGGTGCTCGGATCGACGCCGTAGTGGTTCGAGCCTTTCATCTCGAACCCTTCGACGCGCACGTGATCGGTTCCAATCTCGAGCACGTCGGCCGAGAGGTTGTTCTGCCCGTCGAGCACCGCGCCCCATTTGTTCTGCGACCGGAACACAACCAGGGCGCCCGCCGTGCCACCCCGCTGGATGGACAGAACGGCGTTGCCGTCACCGGTATAGACGCCGTTCCGGACAATGACCATATCCCCCGGGTTCACGACGTTCGCAGCTTGCTGAACGGTCTTGAACGGGTGGGCACTGTCGCCCGGGTTACCGTCGTTGCCAGCTACTGCATCCACGTAGCGACACACGCCCGAACCGGTCGGCGCACAGCCCGCCGGCGGCGGAGGCGTACCCACCGCGATCGCGGCGCTGCCGGTCTTGCCTTCCGACGTGGCGGTGATCAGTGCCGTGCCGGTCGCCACACCGGTCACCAGCCCGCTCGTGCTCACGGTCGCAATCGTGGCGTCGCTGGTCGACCAAGTGACCACGCGACCAGTCAGCACGTTGCCGTTGGCGTCCTTCGTGGTCGCGGAGAGTTGGACCGTCAGGCCCACCTGCACGCTCGCAGACGCGGGGCTCACGGTCACCGTCGCCACGGGTACTTGCGTGACCGTGATGCTCGATGTGCCGTTCTGGCCTTCACTCGTCGCGGTAATCGTCGCCGACCCCGCCGCCTTCGCGCTGACGAGACCCGAGCCGCTCACGGTCGCCACCGTCGTGTTGTTCGAGGCCCAGGTCACCACCCGTCCCGACAAGGGATTGCCGCTTGCGTCCTTGGGCGTGGCCGTGAGCTGCGTCGTCTGGCCGACCTGCAAGCTGGCCGAGGCCGGGCTGACCGTCACCGAGGCCACCGGGACGAACGTCACGGTGACGCTGGCGGTCCCGCTCTGCCCCTCACTCGTGGCGGTCACGGTGGCCGTGCCGCCGGCCCGGGCCGTCACCAGCCCGCTCCCGCTCACCTTGGCGATCGTCGTATCACTGGAGGACCAGGTGACCACGCGACCGGACAAGGGGTTCCCATTCGCATCCCGGGGCGTCGCCGTGAGCTGCCCCGTCTGGCCGGTCTGCAGACTCAGGGACGTGGGACTGACCGTCACGGACGCGACCGGGACGGTCGAGACCGTGAGGCTCGACGTGCCGCTCTGGCCCTCGCTCGTCGCGGTGATCGTGGCCGAGCCCGTCCCCGCGCCGGTCACGAGGCCGCTGCCACTCACCGTCGCGACGGAACCGTTGTTCGAGGACCACGTAACCGTGCGACCCGTCAGCACGTTGCCCGCCGAATCGGTGGTGGTCGGCTGCAGCTGCGCGGTCGCGCCCACGACAATCGTGGCCGTCG